>NZ_JBFUKG010000027.1:0-34138 GCF_056400945.1 Polaromonas sp. P4_H1
CTGAGCTTCAAGCACACGGTGCAACTGTGGACAGAGTGGGTCTCGCGAGGCCTCTCGGCCACGAAGGATTGCGGGCGGCTATTCACGTTGATCGCACAATGCAGGGTCGGCCATCGACCCGGACGCATCGAGCCGCGAATGCGAAAACGAAGGCCCAAACCCTACCCCTGGTTGAAGGTGCCCCGCGACCAGGCTCGCCGACACGTCCAGAGGCATGGTCATGCCTATGAGCCAAAGTAAGTGCCATTCTATTTAAGGGGGCTATTTAAGGGTCTGTTTGAGGGTGCTTGAAAGCGAATTAATATTCGGCTATATTTCGACCTGACATGAAACCCAAAGACGATGAAAAGCAGCGTGCCATCGCTGAAGCCACCTTCAACCTGGTGGCCCAGACCGGCCTGAGCGGCCTGACCATGGCCGACATTGCCCGTACGGCCGGCATCGCCACGAGCACGCTTTACGTCTACTACCCGTCCAAGGACGAGCTGATCAGCCAACTCTACGAAGAGGCCAAGACCGCGACCGTGCAGCGCCTGATGGCGGGTGTCGAGCCCGGTGCTTCGCTGCGCAGCCGGGTGCGGCTTATCTGGGGCAACCTGCTGCGGCACCGGCTGGAGCGCTACGCGGAGGTGGTGTTCCAGGAGCAGTACTACAACTCCCCGTGGTTCACCCAAGGCAACCGTGAACTGTCGACCCGGCTGGCCGCGGGCTTTCTGGCGCTGATGGAAGAAGGCCAGAAGCAGGAGATCCTCAAGCCCGTGCCCTTGCCTTTGCTGACAGCCAGTCTGGTGGGTTCGGTGCGGGAAACCGCCAATCTGATACGCACCCAGGTGCTGCCCGACGACGAGGCCGTGCACCAAGCGGCCTTCACCCTGTGCTGGGACGCCATCAAGGCGTGAATCGCTCGAAAACCTAATACCCCTGCTGTCCGTAGGCCAAGTTTTTTTGATAAAACCCAGATTTAAGCGAATATAAATTCGTCAAGTAATTCGTCAAGTAATTCGCCGACTCCCTTTTGACTTCTTTTTCGAATTCTCTTCTTACTTTCAACCCGCAAGGAGCTCCACGATGCCCACCCTCAATATCAATGGCAAGGACGTCCCCGTCAATGCCGACGAGTCCACCCCCATCCTCTGGGCCCTGCGTGACACGCTGGGCATGACGGGCACCAAGTTCGGCTGCGGTGCCGCACTGTGCGGCGCCTGCACCGTGCACCTCAACGGCGCGGCTATCCGCTCCTGCGTGACGCCGATATCGGCGGCCGTGGGCCAGAAAATCACCACCATCGAAGCAGTGGCTGCCGACCGCGTAGGCAAGGCCGTGCAGGAGGCCTGGGTGAAGCACGACGTAGCCCAGTGCGGCTATTGCCAGAGCGGCCAGGTCATGAGCGCCACCGCCCTGCTCAAGGCCAAGGCCAAGCCGACCAACGCAGACATCGACGCTGCCATGGCCGGCAACATCTGCCGCTGCGGCACCTATGTGCGCATTCGTGCCGCCATCAAAGACGCCGCTTTGGCCCTGGCTTGAAGGAGAACACCATGTATTCCAACTCAACAGACACCTTCGACATCGCCGGGCAATTGCCAAAAGGCCTTCAGGCCCTGATGCACAAGGCGCAAGACGCCACTGAAAGCATCGCAAGCGCGGCCTTGCAGCGCCGCAGCTTCCTCAAGGTTGCGACCACCAGCGGCTTTGCGCTGGGGGCTTTTCCGTTGCTGGCGCAGGCGCAAACCATGGCGACAGCCGGCGCGCCGGCTGCGGCGTCCAGCCTGAAACCGACCCAGCAGCCTTCGGCCTTTGTACGCATCGACCGGGACGGCACGGTGACCGTCACCATCAACCGGCTGGAGTTCGGGCAGGGCGTGCAAACCGGTTTGCCCATGATCCTGGCCGAGGAGCTCGATGCGGACTGGCGCCTGGTGAAGAGTCAGCACGGCAATGCCGACCCCGCCTATGTGGACCCGGCGTTCGGCATGCACCTCACGGGCGGATCAGGCTCGATCAAGAACTCCTACACGCAGTATCGCGAGCTCGGCGCCCGCACCCGCGCCATGCTGGTCTCGGCGGCCGCCGCGCAATGGGGCGTCGATGCAGGCAGCCTGCGCACCCAGCAGGGCGTGGTGATAGGCCCTGGCGGCAAGCGCCTGACGTATGGCGAGCTGGCCGAAGCGGCCATGAAGCTGCCGGTGCCGGAGGCGGTCACGCTCAAGGACCCCAAACAGTTCCGCATTATTGGCAAGCCCACGGGCCGGCTGGACGCGCGCGCCAAATCCAGCGGCGGCCAAAGCTACGGCATCGACGTGCGCCTGCCCGGCATGTTGACGGCGGTGGTGGCTCATCCGCCGGTGTTTGCCGGCAAGGTCAAATCGCTCGACGATGCGGCGGCCCGGGCCATCCCCGGCGTGAAGGCAGTGCTGCGTGTGCCGCTGGACCGTGGCGGCGAAGGCGTGGCGGTGGTGGCGGAAGGCTACTGGGCCGCCAAGCGGGGCCGAGATGCGCTCAAGGTCGACTGGGACACCAGCGGCGTCGAAAAAGTGGACAGCGCGCAGCAACTCACCAGCTACCGCGCGCTGGCGCAGAAAACCGGCACGCTCAAATACGACGCCGACGTCAGCAAGCTGGCCGCGGCACCGAAAAAAATCAGCGCCGAGTTTGTGTTTCCCTACCTGGCCCATGCACCCATGGAGCCGCTGAACTGCACGGTGCAGCTCAGCGGGCAGGGCGCAGACGCCAAGGCCGAGCTCTGGCTGGGCACGCAGATGCCGGGCCTGGATACGCTGGCTGCGTCCAAGGTGCTGGGTGTGACCCCGCAAAACGTGAAGATGAACGTGCAGATGGCCGGCGGCGGCTTCGGCCGCCGGGCGATTGCGAGCAGCGACTACGTGGTCGAAGCCTGCAATGTCGCGAAGGCCGCGCGCGGTGCCGGGCTGACGGCTGCGGTGCGCACCCTGTGGAGCCGCGAGGACGATATCAAGGGCGGTTACTACCGCCCCATGCACCTGCACCGCGCCGAGATTGGTTTCGACGCGCAGGGCGACATCCTGGCCTGGGACCACGTGATCGTCGGCCAGTCCATCCTGGGGGGCACGCCCTTCGAGAGCTTCATGGTCAAGGACGGCGTGGACGGCACCATGGTCGAGGGCATGAAGGAGCCCTACGAGATTCCGATGCGGCTGTCGGTGCACCACCCCAAGCTGAACGTGCCGGTGCTGTGGTGGCGCAGTGTCGGTTCCACCCACACCGCTTATGTGATGGAAACATTGATTGACGAGATCGCCCGCAGCACGGGCCAGGATCCGGTGGCCTACCGCCTCAAGCAGTTCGGCACCAAGCACCCGCGCCATACCGCTGCATTGCAGCTGGCGGTGAGCAAGTCCGGCTACGGCAAACGCACGCTGACCGCCGGACGCGCTTGGGGCGTAGCGGTCCACGAGTCCTTCAACACCGTGGTGGCCTATGTGGTCGAAGCCTCAGTCAAGGACAAGACGCCGGTGTTGCACAGCATCACGGCCGGGGTGCACTGCAACCTTGCCATCAACCCGACCAGCATCGAAGCGCAGATTCAGGGCGGGGCGCTGATGGGTCTGTCGATGTGCCTGCCGGGCGCTGCCATCACGTTGAAGGATGGTGTGGTGGAGCAAAGCAATTTCGGCGACTTCCCGGTGCCGCGTATCACCGACATGCCCACGGTGGCGGTGTTTATCGTGCCCAGCGCCGATGCGCCCACGGGCCTGGGCGAGCCCGGCTTGCCGCCGCTGGCCCCGGCATTTGCCAACGCAATCGCCAGGCTTACGGGCAAGCCCGCGCCGCGCGAGCTGCCTTTCAAGCTGGCGTGATGGAGCGCGGCGGCCCCACGGTGCTGGTGCTGGCTTCGGGCCGGGGAGAGCGCTTCATCGCGTCCGGCGGCAGCACGCACAAGCTGCAGGCGCTGCTGGCGGGCAAGCCGGTGCTGCAGCACACGCTGGATGCCGTGGCTGCCAGCGGGCTGCCCTGGCATCTTGAAAATGCGGGCCATCCCGGCATGGGCGACTCGATTGCAGCGGCCGTGCGGGCCACGTCCAGGGCTTCGGGCTGGCTGATTCTGCCGGCCGATTTGCCGCTGGTGCAGGGCGCCACGCTGAGGGCTGTTGCTGAAATGCTGGCGCAGCGCGCGGTGGTGATTCCGGTGTTCAACGGGGTGCGCGGCCACCCGGTTGGTTTCTCGGCCACGTGCCGAGCCGGCCTTTTGGCTTTAAAGGGAGACCAGGGTGCGGCTTCGGTCGTACGCGCGCAGGAGGCTGTCAATTCTGTAGCGTTTATCGACGTAGTTGATCCCGGCACGGTCACCGACATCGACACGCTGGAAGACTTGCGCCGCGCCGAAATGCTGCTCGGCCAGCGCTGAAGCGGCCCGAAAAGTTCAGACCCGCGTGATCACAGCGCACGCCAGCCGTGGGCCGGCGTTGCCGGTGGGCTGGGTTTTGTAGTCGTCCGGATCACGGTGAACAATCAGCCCGCGGCCCGTCACGTCGCTGGGGCCGCTGCCCACCGCGATGGAGGTCGATTCAAAGCTGAATTTCGCCACGCCACTGGCATCCGCTTTCAGGCTGGGCAAATCGCCTGCATGGTGGGCCATGTCTGAATGACTGCCGTGGGGCTTGCCATCGGGGTTGAAATGGCCGCCCGTGCTCATGCCGTCGCCGCTGGAACAGTCACCTTTTTCATGCACGTGAAAGCCGTGCTCGGCGTTGGGCTTGAGGCCGCGCACTTCACCTGTCACGACTACCTTGTCCCCGCTCCTGGTAAAGCTGACGGTGCCGGTGGCGGTGTTGCCCGTGGTACTTTGGAGCTGGGCCACGGCGCGCGGGCCGCTGGTCATCGAGGCGCAGGCTGTCAGAACAAGGGCGCTGGCAAGCAGTGTCAAACGGGATTTCATGGTGTTTTTTTCCTGGTGTTTGGTGAGGTGACGGTCAAGCTGGCGGGGAAGGTGTGGGTCCTACTTTAAGCGGCAATGCCACTGCTGGCAACATTGCCCCCACGCTTGCCACTTCGTGTGCTGCGCTGCCCCCCGAGGGGGCCGCTGCGCCTGCGGTCTGGCAAAGCCAGTCCCGCGGCCCCTGCTGGGGTGAAGAGCCCCCACGCTCGCTCACTGCGTGTAGCTCGCTGCCCCCGAGGGGGCTAATTTCCCTTAACTCATTTCATTTGTGGCGGCGTGCGCGGGCTTCAACTGGCGAGTTGCAACAGTTTTCCGAGTGCGTGGTCGTGAATGCCCAGGGTGCGCAGCTTGTCGTACGTCAATTGGGCGTAGTCGCGGGTCGTGCCGTAGCGGCCGCAGGAGTCTGAAAAAATCTGCCGATAGGTGTCTTCAGTGAGCACGCCGGTGTGGCTGGGGCTGCGCTTTGACAGCGTGAACGCCAGGGCCCGCACATCGCCCAGTGCCGTCTGGCAGCGCAGCCATTTGGGGTCGTACACGCCGTTGGGCATTTCCCTCTCCCACAAGGCGGGCAGGGCTGCAGTCACGCTCGCCTGCGGAATGCGAAACGCCACGCCCTTGCAGCTGCCACCATGCAGCAGCCCAAATACGAGGCCCGGGCACTCGGGTGTGCCGCGGTTCAGGTTGCTCCACATTTTCAGCGCGCGGTGGTAGCCATGGATGGTGGCAAAACGCTCTTCCGCAAATTCGAATTCGGGCCGCCAGATCAGCGATGCATAGGCAAAGATCCAGAGGTCGGTGTGGCCACCCCATTCGCGTATCACGGTTTCCAGCATGTGGGCCGGATTGCGTGAGGGGGAAGGGTGCGGAAAGCTGATTGATTTTGCGGAGTCTGCCACGACCCACACTTTACAATGGTCCGAGTTTTTGTGTGACGGGAGTGAGTGGATGTTTTCTCAGGACGATGACGGCCAGTTGGGCCTGGTGTTGACGGTCGTCTTTGGCCTGGTGGCGCTGGTGATTGCCTTGCTGATGGCCGTGGTGATCGGCCTTCGCGTTGACCCGCGCGGTGTTCCTGCCCCTGCGCCTTCCGCCATCGCCGTCCCCATGGTCGTGCCCGACGCTGTGCCCGACGCCGTACCACCGGATGTCGGCAGCGCGGCGCCGGCAGAGATCAGCCGCAGCGCCGCGCAGGCGGCCGCTGATGCAGCCAGCGTCAAGGTTGAATACGGAGTCGTGAAGTTTTACTTCGCGTCCGGCAAGGCAGACCTTGCCGCAGGCGCTGGCGACGCCATGGCTGATCTGGTCAAAGCCGCAAAGTCCGGCCGCAGGCTGGTCATTGCCGGGTTTCATGATGCCACCGGCGACACGACAAAAAATGTCAGCCTGGCCCGGCAGCGCGCCCTCGCGGTGCGGGACGCCCTGAAGGCTGCGGGTGTTGCCGAGCGGCAGATCGAGCTGAAAAAGCCCGAGCAAATGGCCGGCAGCGGAAGCGATGCCGACGCCCGGCGTGTCGAAATCAGCATTCAATAGGTGACTGGGCGTCTTGCAAGCGTTCTGCGAGAGCCCTTGCAAGAGCCCTGCGATCGCTCGGCAGACATCGGGCTCGCCGGTAAAAAACAGCCGGACAAGCGCTGTGCCTGGGGCCTTTGAGTTGGCCTGTCAGTCATCTTCGGGGTCCCGTTTTGGTAACCACACGGTAACCACAAGGGTGTCAAAAGCGTCGGTAACCCGTTACCATAGAGTCCGTAATAAAGTTACATGACCTAAGGTGCAACGCATGGTTCTTCATTCCACAATTTCCCGCATCACGGCCCGCATTGTCGAGCGCAGCCGCCCCACGCGCAGTGCTTACCTGCAGCAGTTGCAGGTGGCGGCCGGTCGTGATCCGGGCGTCGACCGCATGGGTTGCGCCAATGTGGCGCATGCGGTGGCGGGCATTCCGCTGGACGACCGCTTCAAGGTGGTCACCCATAAGGCGCCCAACATCGGGATCGTCACCGCCTACAACGACATGCTGTCGGCGCATGCGCCCCTGCAGGGCTACCCCGCCCTGATCAAGGACGAGGCGCGCAAGCTGGGCGCAACGGCGCAGGTGGCCGGCGGCGTACCCGCGATGTGCGACGGTGTCACGCAGGGCACGCCCGGCATGGAGCTCAGCCTGTTCAGCCGCGATGTGATTGCCATGGCCACCGCCGTGGCGCTGTCGCACGACATGTTTGACGCGGCGCTGATGCTCGGCGTGTGCGACAAGATCGTGCCGGGCCTGCTGATCGGCGCCTTGCATTTCGGTCATTTACCGACCGTGTTTGTGCCGGCAGGCCCCATGACCACGGGGCTGCCCAACAAGGAAAAAGCCCGCGTGCGCGAACTGGCCGCGCAGGGACTGGTGGGTCGCGAAGGCCTGCTTGAAGCCGAACTCAAGTCGTATCACAGCCCCGGCACCTGCACGTTTTACGGCACGGCCAACAGCAATCAGCTGCTGCTCGAAGCCATGGGCCTGCATGTGCCCGGCACCGCATTTGTCAACCCGGGCAACGATCTGCGCGAGCAGCTCACCCGGGAGGCGGCCCGCACGGTGCTGGGCATCACCAAGTCCAAACGCTTTGCGCCCATCGGCCAGATCGTCGATGAACGGGCCATCGTCAACGCCATGGTGGCCCTGCTCGCCACGGGCGGCTCCACCAACCACCTGATTCACTGGGTCGCGGTGGCCCACTCGGCCGGAATCGTGATTGACTGGAATGATTTTTCCGACTTGTCCGATGTGGTGCCGACGCTGGCGCATGTCTACCCCAACGGCAGCGCCGACGTGAACCAGTTCCAGGCGGCAGGCGGCCCCGGGCTGATCATTCGCGAACTGCTGGACGCCGGCCTGATGCATGAGGACGTGTTGACGGTGCGCGAGGGCGGTATCCGCGAATACACGCGTGAACCGGCGTTGGCCGGGGCTTCGCTGGGCTGGCATGAAATCGGCGCTTCGAAAGATGAGTCGATTGTGCGTTCTGCCGGCAAGCCGTTCAGTCCCAGCGGCGGACTCAAGTTGCTGCAGGGCAACCTGGGCCGCAGCGTGATCAAGGTCTCCGCCGTCCCCGATGACCGGCACGTGATTGAAGCACCCGCCCGCGTGTTCGATTCGCAGGAAGCCTTGCACGCCGCTTTCAATGCCCGGGAACTGGATCGCGACGTGGTGTGCGTGGTGCGCTGGCAAGGCCCGCAGGCCAATGGCATGCCGGAACTGCACAAGCTCACGCCGCCGCTGGCGGTGTTGCAAGGCAAGGGGTTCCGGGTGGCGCTGGTCACCGATGGCCGCATGAGCGGTGCCTCGGGCAAGGTGCCGGCGGCCATCCACGTGTCGCCCGAGGCCGCCGCGGGCGGACCGCTGGCCAAGGTGCGTGATGGCGACATGATCCGGCTCGATTCGGTCACCGGCGAGTTGCAGGTTCTCGTGCCTGAAGCAGAATGGGCGGCACGCCAGGTCGACACCATGCCGCCTGCCTTGCGCAGGGACAACGGCATCGGCCTGGGCCGCGAATTATTTACCGGCATGCGCCGCCATGCCCTGACGGCGGAAGAAGGAGCTTTATCGTGGATGTAAATCTGGATCTCAGCGGAAAGCTGACGGCCTTGCAGGTCATGCGGGACGCGCCCGTGATTCCCGTGATTGTGCTGACCGATGTCAACCAGGCCGTGCTGCTGGCGCGGGCGCTGGTGGCGGGCGGCATCCGCATGCTGGAAGTGACCTTGCGCACGCCACAGGCGCTGGCCTGCATTGAGGCCATTGCGCGCGACGTGCCCGAAGCTGTGGCCGGCGCCGGCACGGTGCGCAGCGCCGCCGACGCGCAGGCCTGCGCCATGGCCGGCGCCCGCTTTGCCGTGAGCCCGGGCTACACCCATGCCGTGGGCCAGGCCTGCCGCGATGCCGGCTTGCCCCTGCTGCCCGGCGTGGCGACCGGCAGCGAGATCATGATGGCGCAGGAAGACGGGCTGACCGAGCTCAAGTTTTTCCCGGCCTTGCAGGCAGGCGGCCCAGCCATGCTCAAGGCCTGGGGCGGCCCGTTTGGCGATGTGAAGTTTTGCCCGACCGGCGGCGTCTCGACCGCCAACGCCGCGGAGTTTCTGGCGTTGCCCAATGTGGTCTGTGTCGGCGGCTCCTGGCTCACGCCAGCGGACGCGCTGGCGCGTGGCGACTGGGCACAGATCACGGCATTGGCGCAGCAGGCCTGCCAGTTGCAGCGGCAGGCCGCCTGAGCCGGGGAACGCTCAAGCCTGGGCGTTCATGCGCGAAATCGGCCTTTAGCTGTGAAGGCCCAATAAAAATGGACGCAAGGAGCTATAAAAGGTACAGCTCTTGCGAGCCTCAGCGCAAACCGGCACCGCCGCCATCTTCGGCGCGCTGGATCAACTCAATCTTGTAGCCGTCCGGGTCGGTCACAAAGGCAATCACCGTCTTGCCGCCCTTGACGGGGCCGGCCTCGCGCGTGACATTGCCGCCCGCCGCCTTGATCTTCTCGCAGGCCGCGTAAGCGTCCGGCACGCCCAGTGCAATATGGCCATAGGCCGTGCCCAGCTCGTAGCTGTCGGTGCCCCAGTTGTAGGTCAGTTCAATTTCGGCTTGCGCCGGGTTGCCCTCATAGCCGACGAAGGCCAGGCTGTACTTGTATTCCGGGTTTTCGGAGGTGCGCAGCAGCTTCATGCCGAGCACCTGGGTGTAGAAGTCGATGGAGCGCTGGAGATTGCCAACGCGCAGCATGGTGTGGAGTAGTCGCATGCGCGGATTATCCCGCTTGCGGGAGAAGTTTGCAGGGGGTGTCCTGCACCCTGGAGTGGTTGGCCGCGGTCGTCCGGCAGACCTTCGGAAAGCCGCTCTTCGCCGCTTTCCCCGCTTTTGCCCCCCTTCTTTTGTCTGTCTCGATGGCGCGATTTGTGGCACAGTTAGCTATACAGGTTCGTTGAATGGGCTGCTGGCCCGGAGGCGGATTGATGCGGACCATCGCGCTGTTGTTGATCCTCTGGTCGTCACTGGCTGTTGCACAGCCGGCTGCCCCTGTTGTTGTCCTGACGCAGAGCGGGGCCATCGGACCCGCCAACGCCGACTACGTGCAGCGCGGCCTGGCGAAAGCGGTCGAGCTCAAGGCGCAGCTCGTCGTGCTCAAAATGGATACGCCGGGCGGCCTTGACCTCTCGATGCGCGCGATCATCAAGGACATTCTCGCTTCGCCGGTTCCAGTCGCCAGCTACGTGACACCGAACGGCGCACGCGCCGCAAGTGCCGGCACTTATATCCTGTACGCGAGCCATATCGCCGCCATGGCGCCCGCGACCAACCTGGGCGCGGCGACGCCGGTGAGCATCGGGCCACAGTCCGAACCGCGCGAGCCTGGTGCGACCAAGGACAAGGCCGAGAAGGAGCGCGACCGCGCCTCCGACGCCCCATCCACCATGACGCGCAAGCAGACGAGCGATGCCGCAGCGTACATACGCGGGCTCGCGCAACTGCGCGGCCGCAATGCCGACTGGGCCGACAAGGCGGTGCGCGAGGCGGTCAGCCTGTCCGCGGAGGAGGCGCTCAAGTTGAATGTCATCGATGTGATCGCAGCCGACCTTCCACAGTTGCTCAAGCAACTCGACGGCCGGAAGATCCCGATGCTGGGCCAGGAAAGACGGCTCGCCACCGGAACCGCCACGATCATCGAATACCAGCCGGATTGGCGCACCCGGCTGCTGGTCGTCATCACGGATCCGGGCATTGCCTATCTGCTGCTCATGCTGGGCCTCTATGGCTTGCTGTTCGAGTTCTATAACCCGGGTCTCGTGCTACCGGGCGTCATTGGCGGCATCTGCCTGCTGGTGGCGCTGTTCGCCTTGCAGTTGCTGCCGGTCAGCTATACCGGCCTCGCACTGATCGTGCTGGGTGTCGGCCTCCTCATCGCGGAGCATTCTGCGCCGGGCTTCGGCGTTTTGGGAATGGGGGGCGTCGTGGCCTTCGTGATGGGCTCGATCATGCTGATAGACACCGATGTGCCCGGCTACCGCATCCCCTGGCAACTCATTGCGGGCGTGACCGCGGTGAGCATCGGCTTCCTCCTCGTCGTGTTGAACTTCGCCATGCGTGCGCGTCAGCGGCCGGTGGTGAGCGGCCGCGAGCAGATGCTCGGCGCGAGCGGAGAGGTTCTTGCCAGCACCGAAGGCGGCGTGTTCGCGCGGGTCCATGGCGAAGTGTGGAAGGTACACGCGAACGCGCCACTCGGAATCGGCCAGACAGTCAAAGTGGTTGGCATCAACGGGCTGGTGCTGACCGTCGAGCCCACCCGCCCTGAAGGAGAAACAAAATGAACATCGGATTTGGCTGGCTGGGCGGTGCCCTTGCTGTACTCCTGGTCATCGCTTTTTTGTTTCAGGCGGTGCGCATCTTCCGCGAGTACGAGCGCGGCGTTGTCTTTACCCTCGGGCGTTTCTGGCAGGTCAAGGGGCCGGGCCTGGTCATCATCATCCCGATCATCCAGCAGGTGGTGCGGGTGGACCTGCGCACCGTGGTGCTGGAAGTTCCGACCCAGGACGTCATCTCGCGCGACAACGTGTCGGTCAAGGTCAGCGCGGTCGTTTACCTGCGCGTCATCGACCCGCAAAAGGCCATCATCCAGGTCGTGGATTACCTCAATGCCACCAGCCAGCTTGCCCAGACCATGTTGCGGTCGGTGCTGGGAAAGCACCAGCTCGACGACATGCTGGCTGAGCGGGAGAAGCTGAACATGGACGTCCAGCTGGCGCTCGATGCGCAGACCGACTCCTGGGGCATCAAGGTCAGCAATGTCGAGATCAAGCAGGTCGACCTGACAGAGTCCATGATCCGGGCGATCGCGCGACAGGCGGAAGCGGAGCGCGAGCGCCGCGCCAAGGTGATACACGCCGAGGGTGAACTGCAGGCTTCCGAGAAGCTGTTCCAGGCGGCCAAAATCCTTGCGCAGGAGCCGCAGGCAATCCAGTTGCGCTATCTGGAAACGCTGACGGTCATTGGTGCTGACAAGAATACGACCATCGTTTTCCCGCTACCCCTGGATCTGCTGGCGCCCTTCCTGGAAAGGCTGAAACCTGACCCGGGCAAGTTGAGCGCCTGAGGAACTTTGAGGAACTGCTGAGTTTCTTTTGCCCGGTGGGTCGCGGCTCCCGACGGCTCCAGACCCATTCAGCGCTCACCTGATCAGCCGCGCCGCACCTCGTCTCGCCAAGCTGCGCTTATGCCCGCGCCGGCACCTCAAATACCAGGCAGGTTGTCGTGGCATGCGCATACAGCTTGCCATCCGGCCCGACGATGCGGCCCTCGGCCGTGGCCAGTTGCCGGCCGCAGTGGATGACAGTGCCGATGGCGCGCAGCGGCCCGGATTGGTGCGACGCTGCCCGCACAATGTTGATGCTCAACTCCGCCGTCGTGTAGGCCCGGCCCGCGGGCAGCATGGAGTGCACGGCGCAGCCCACGGCTGAATCGAGCAGCGTGGCGTACCAGCCGCCATGCACAGTACCCAGCGGGTTGTAGTGTTTGAGTTGCGGTGTTCCCTGGAAGATGGCTTTGCCGGGCTCTACCTCAATCAGCGCAAAGTCCAGCGTTTCGGCAATGTGGGGGTAGGGAAACTCACCGGCCAGCATGGCCTGCATCACCTCCATGCCGGTTTTGCCCGCCACCTGTTCGGGGCCGGCAAGGCCTGGCTTGCCACCGCCCGCCAGCATGCGGGCGCGCACTGCTGCGCTTTGTTCCAGCCATTGTGTCAACGTGTCCTGCGGGGTCTTTGTGTTCATTTAATTTGTATATGCAATGATTGTAGGTACAATTAAATTATGAGCGATAAATCATCCCTGTCAATGGAGTCAGTGGAAGCCGAGCTGAAGGCCCAGGGTTGCACCAACCTGAGGCTGCGCCAGTTGATGCGGCGCGTGGCTCACCACTATGACCTTGAAATGGCCAAGGCGGGGCTCAAGACCACACAGTATTCGCTGCTGAGCCATGTTTTGAAGCTGGGCCCCCTGCGTCCCGGTGAACTGGCGCAGAGCATGAAGTTCAGTGCCTCCACCCTCACACGCAACCTCAAGCCGCTGATTGACGCGGGCTGGGTTGAGCTGGCTGCGGGCACCGATGCGCGCAGCCGCATTGTGGCCATCACGCCGGCAGGTCGCACCAAACGTGAAGAGGCCCGCCTGCGCTGGAAGGTCGCGCAGGAAGGCCTGAACCGGCGGCTGGGCGCCGAACGTGTGCTGGCCTTGCACAGGCTGATCAATGAATCGCTTGAACTCCTGTCCCCCGCTGAACATGAAGCTAAACCTGAACCAGGAACCGATGATGAATAAGCCCCAAACCGCTGGCCCGCGCAAGGGCGCACTCTGGCTGGTGTTGCTGGCAGCCGGCGGCGTCTTTGCCCTCACTATGGGCGTGCGTCAGACCATGGGGCTGTTCCTGTCGGCGCTCAACACGTCGACCGCATTGGGCATTGGCAGCATCAGCCTGGCCTTTGCCTTCGGCCAGCTCTGGTGGGGCCTGACACAGCCCTTTGCCGGCGCCGTGGCCGACCGCATCGGCACCGGCCGCGTGATTTTCATCGGCGTGCTGCTGGTCGCCGTGGGCACCTTCATCACACCGCTCATGACCAGCACGGCCGGCCTGATTTTTGCCATCGGCGTACTGGCCGCGGGCGGCGCCGGCATGGCCGGTCCGTCGGTCCTGATGGCCGCGAGCACGCGCCTGGTGCCACCTGAAAAACGGGGTCTGGCCACCGGCATCGTCAATGCCGGCGGCTCCTTCGGCCAGTTCGCCATGGCGCCCATCGCCATTGGCCTGACGGCCGCTGTGGGCTGGGCCAGCGCGATGCAATGGCTTGGCGTGCTGGTGCTGCTGGCGCTGCCGGCGGTGTGGACGCTCAAGGGCAACTCGAAAGCCCTGGCGGCGCAGGCCGCAGCGGCATCGGGCACCAAGGCACTCAGCGCCCGCCAGGCGATCGGCCAGGCGCTGGCCACGCCCAGCTACCTCTATCTCAGCCTGGGTTTTCTGGTGTGCGGTTTTCACGTCGCCTTCCTGGCCACGCACCTGCCGGGCGTGGTGGCGGCCTGCGGCCTGCCGCCCGAGGTGGGCGGCTGGGCGCTCGCGATGATCGGCCTGTTCAATATCGTCGGCAGCCTGGCGATGGGTTGGGCTGTCGGCCGCTGGCGCATGAAGTCGCTGCTGGCCCTGCTGTACACCACGCGTGGTCTGGCCGTGCTGGCCTTCCTGCTGGCGCCCAAAACGCCGGCCGTCATGCTGGTCTTTGCGGCCGTCATGGGGGTGACTTTTCTCTCGACGGTTCCGCCAACGGCAGGGTTGGTCGCCAAGATGTTTGGCACCTCCAACATGGCCATGCTGTTTGGCGTGGTGATGCTGGCGCACCAGGTCGGCGGGTTTCTCGGCGCCTATCTCGGCGGTTATGTGTTTCAGGTGACCGGCAGCTACGACTGGGTCTGGTACATCGACATTGTGCTGGCCGCTGGCGCTGCGCTGGTGAACCTGCCGATCCGCGAAGCCGGTCTGCCGCGCCGCGCCGTGCCTGCGGCAGCCTGACCACCGCGCTCTCAACCCATCAGGCCATGACGTTTTGACGCCATGACGCAATCAGGAATAGGAATAGGAATAGACCCCATGACAAACGCCTCTTCTTCAGCCGTGCTCTACCTTGAAGACCTCCAGGTGGGCGACAAATACACCAGTGCCGAGCACGCCATGGACGAGGCGCAGATCAAGGCTTTTGCCACGCAGTTCGATCCGCAGTCCTTTCATCTCGATGAGGAGGCGGCGAAGGCCACGCTGTTTGGCGGGCTGGCCGCCAGCGGCTGGCATACCGCTGCCGTGACCATGCGTTTGCTGGTGACCGGCGGCTTGCCGATTGCCGGCGGCATCGTGGGTGCCGGCGTCGAACTTAGCTGGCCCCGGCCCACACGCGCCACGGACGTCCTGCGGGTCGAGAGCGAGATCACCGGCATTGTGCCGTCGCGTTCCAGGCCCGACCGCGGCATGGCCACGGTGCGCTGTGAGACACGCAACCAGCGTGGCGAGGTGCTGCAAATCTCTGTCAACAAGGTGGTCGTGCCCCGCCGGTCGAGCTGATTCGTGGTTTTTTCGTGGTTTGCTAATGGTTTGAAGCGGGAACGGCATGACAGGCAACACGGCAGGCATTGACCAGCGTACGCGCCTCCTGCTGGAAGCGCCGATTGGCCCCACGCTGCTGCGCCTTGCCGCGCCCAATGTGCTGGTGATGGTCGCGCAGGCTGCGGTGGGCCTGATCGAAACCTGGTTTGTTGGAAAACTGGGCACCGATGCGCTGGCCGGCATGGCTCTGGTGTTTCCCCTCGTGATGCTGATGCAGATGACCTCGGCCGGTGCGATGGGCGGGGGCATCGCCTCGTCGGTGGCGCGGGCGCTGGGCGCCAACAGGCGCGATGATGCCAATGCGCTGGTATTGCACGCCGTGGTGATCGCGCTGGGTTTTGGCCTGGCCTTCAGCCTGTGCCTGTTGCTGGGCGGCCGCTGGCTGTATGTGCAGATGGGCGGCAGCGGCGCTTCGCTGCAGGCGGCGCTGACCTATTCAAACTGGGTGTTCACCGGCGCGGTGCTGGTATGGCTGTTCAACTCGCTGGCGGCGGTCATACGCGGTACCGGCAACATGGCCGTGCCCGCCAACGTCACGGTCGCGGGCGTTCTGGCGCTGGTGCCGCTGTCGCCCTTGCTGATTTTTGGCTGGGGTCCGGTTCCGGCGCTGGGCATTGCGGGGGGCGCGATTGCGCTGTTGCTGTATTACCTCGCCGGCAGCATCGCGCTGCTTGTGTACCTGGGGTCGAGCCGCAGCCTGCTCAAACCTTTTTTCCAAAACGTCCAGTTGCGCTGGCCCCTTTTCCGGGACATTTTGCGCATTGGCCTGATTGGTTCCGTTTCCACCGCCGCGACCAATCTGTCGATTGCGGTCGCGACATCTCTGGCAGGCGGCTTTGGGTCTGCAGCCATTGCCGGCTACGGAACGGCGTCACGCCTGGAGTATTTGCTGGTACCCCTGGTTTTTGGCCTGGGTGCGCCGCTGGTCGCGATGGTGGGCACCTGCATGGGGGCGGGCCAGCATGAACGCGCATTGCGGGCGGCCTGGACAGGCGCGGCCATTGCCTTTGCGCTGACCGAATCGATTGGTCTGGCTGCGGCTGCATTTCCGCGGGCCTGGCTTTCGCTGTTCGGCAACGACCCGGCCATGCTCGAGGCCGGAACGCTTTACCTGCGCGCGGTCGGGCCGCTCTATGGATTTTTCGGCCTCGGCCTCGTGCTATATTTCGCCTCGCAGGGGGCGGCCCGCCTGCTCTGGCCCGTGATGGGAAACCTGGCGCGTCTGGTGGTCGCCGCCCTTGGCGGCTGGCTGGCCATCCGCTGGGGCAGCGGCCTGGTTCAGGTGTTTGTTGCACAGGGCGCAGCGCTGGTGGTTTATGGCGTGGTGATTGCCGCTGCCATTGCCGGCGGGGCCTGGTTCGGCCGGCTCGGCTGGCCGTGCAGCACGGCAACGCTGCTGCGCCGTCTCCAGTCCGGGTGAGCCTGCGGGCGTGAGAGGGTAGGGGTGGTCAGGCCATAGGGCTGTCCCTGTCACGCCAGCCCGCTTCGGTGTGCCAGAATCGTCTCAATCTGCTTATTTCGGCTGCTTAATTCGGCTGCTTATTCCGGCGACGCCTCCTATGCTCATCAATTGCGTGGTCTACCAGAACGGCACCAAACTGGCTGACATTCCCGTCAGCGAGATCAGCGAATATCTTTCGCACCCCGATGCCTTTGTATGGGTGGCGCTGCAGGACGCCACGCCGGAAGAACTCGAGGAAATGCAGCATGAATTCGGACTGCATGAGCTGGCGGTTGAAGATTCGCGGCATGGCCATCAGCGGCCCAAAATCGAGGAGTATGGCGCTTCGCTGTTTTCCGTGCTGCAACTGGTCGAGCCGGTGCCGGACCATCCCGGCGAACTCAACATCGGCGAGGTCGATGTGTTCACCGGGAGCAACTATGTGCTCTCGGTGCGCAACCGCAGCCAGAAGGGCTTCCTGGGTGTACGCGCTCGCTGCGAGGGGGAGCCCGAACTGCTGCGGCATGGCTCCGGCTTTGTGCTGTATGCACTGATGGATGCAGTGGTGGACCGCTACTTTCCCATCATCGACCAACTCGAGACCGAGCTGGAAATCATCGAACGGGACATCTTTTTAAAAGACTCGGCCCGCTCCAACATCGAGCGGCTGTATGAGCTCAAGGGCCGGGTGATGGTGCTCAAGCATGCGGTGGCGCCGCTGCTGGAAGGCGCAAGCAAGCTGCATGGTGGCCGGGTGCCGCATATCTGCGCCGGCGTGCAGGAGTATTTTCGCGATGTGGGTGACCACCTGACGCGCATCAATGCATTGATTGACAACATGCGGGACACCATTGGCACGGCTATCCAGGTCAACCTGGCGATGGTCACGATTGAAGAGAGTGAAGTCACCAAACGCCTGGCGGCCTGGGCCAGTATTTTTGCGGTGTGCACCGCGTTTGCGGGCATCTGGGGCATGAACTTTGAAAACATGCCCGAACTCAAGTGGCGCTACGGCTATCTGATGGCGCTGGGCATGATTGCCATTGCCTGCGCGCTGCTCTATCGGCGCTTCAAGCGCGCACGCTGGCTATAGCAGGGAGGAAGGGAAGGGGCCGGGCGGGCGGATGCCACGCGGGGCCTCACGGTAGTGCAGTGTTGCATGCTATCTGGAACATAAAACCGCGTCTTTTGCGTCATGGCGGCGTTGCAAATCCGCGCGATACCTCGGGTATCGCTGTGGTTTGCGCCTTGCCCTGACCCAAAATCCATCGCTTTTATTTGTCCCATCAAGCATGCAACACTGCACTAGCACGGTGGCTTGAAGGCTGCCCGGGCGGCCAGGGCCTTTTGCCGGCTGGCGCAGCCCTCCAGATGATCATTGACCAGACCCATGGCCTGCATGAAGGCATACAGCGTGGTCGGCCCCACAAAGGTCCAGCCGCGTTTCTTGAGGTCCTTTGACAGCGCGGTGGCGGCGGCTGAAACCGGCATGGCCCTGACGGCTTCCTGCGTGATGCGCTCGGGCCGGCTGGCCGCCTCGGGCTCCAGCCGCCAGACAAAGGCGCCCAGCGATCCGAATTCGCGGCGCAGTTCGATCACACGCCGGGCGTTGTTGATGGTCGAGGCAATCTTGCCGGCGTGCCGCACGATGCCGGCATCGCCCAGCAGGCGCTTGGCGTCACTCTCGCCAAATTCGGCCACCTGTTCCGCCTCGAAATTGGCAAAAGCGCTGCGAAAGGCCTCGCGCTTGTTCAGGATGGTCAGCCAGCTCAGGCCCGCCTGAAAACCCTCAAGGCAGATTTTTTCGAACAGCCGGCGCTCGTCCGCCACCGGGAAACCCCACTCGCTGTCGTGGTAGTGGCGATACAGCGGCGTGGACTGGCACCAGGCGCAGCGGACGGTGTGAATGTCATCCGTGAAAAGGCCGGCGGCCGCCCCGGGCGACGTCGTTTTATCAGCTGCGGTGGTGTCAGAGGTCATACGAAATTTTAGGCCCCCTGATGGCGCGGTTTTTTTAAAGGATTTCCGGCTCCGCATGCGGGCACGCCGACAGGGCTTGGCAACGCCACCAGGGACGCGAAGGCATGCGTTCATGTCTGGATCTGTGGGGTTGCAGTGCGGGGGCCGTTGAGCCCGTTTGACGAGGGGCATGACGACACCTAGAATGAAATTGAGAGGCGATCATCACTGGTTGCCAGACGTGACCGCCGTGGTGGATGCGATGCGGGTGATCAGCGCGAGCGCTTTATTCGGATCGGGAAGCCAGCTTACCCGCACCCGTCGCCGTGATGGTGCGTGATGGTGTTCAACGGCTGCAGACCGCGAAGGAAAAGCCATGAAAGACGTTGCACAAATCCTCAAGTCGAAGGCAGATCACAAGGTCTACACCGTCTCCCCGTCGGCGCCGGTACGGGATGCCGTCAAGCTGATGACGGAGAAGAACCTCGGTGCGCTCCTGGTGCTGGACGGCGAAGAGTTCGTGGGCGTCATCAGCGAACGCGATTGCACCCGGAAAATGCTCCTGGTGGACCGCTTGTCCAGGGAAACGCCGGTGCGCGACATCATGAGTTCACCGGTGCAGTACGTGGGCCCTGGCCATACCAACGAGGAATGCATGGCGCTGATGACAGACAAGCGCCTTCGCCACCTGCCCGTCATAGACAACGGCAAGCTCATCGGCCTGGTTTCCATCGGTGATCTGGTCAAGGACATCATCTCTGAGCAGAGTTTCATCATCCAGCAGCTCGAACACTACATTGCGGGCGTGAAAGGGTGACGGGTCATCCGGCGACGGGCGAGTAGTGCTTCGGGCCCCAGGACCTGCCTTTTCAGGACCGGGCAATCGGGATAGTGCGATGGGGCCGTCCGCATGAACAGGCCAATCCTTGAGTCGATCCTGACGTGTCCGCTGTGCGGCCATGCAAAACGGGAGACCATGCCAACCGATGCCTGCCAGTTTTTCCATGAATGCGAAAACTGCAAGGCGATGCTGAGGCCCAAGGCTGGCGACTGCTGCGTTTATTGCTCCTACGGCTCCGTCAAGTGCCCGCCACAGCAGGAGCAGTTCGGGTGCTGTGACTGAGGCCGCAACCCTCCCTGGTCAAGGTTCCGGGATGATGGACGTCTGTACATCTGTACGTCTATATATCTGGATCGTGGCTCGTCAGGGGCCGGCTCGCCCGGCGTTGCATGCAGCAGGGCGGCTCATTTGAGCCTGCAACGAAGCGGCACAGTCCCGCAGCGCAAAAGAAGGCGATGCCATGGCCAATCGCAGGAGGCCGGCGGCATAGGCCGGGTCGCTATGAAAGCGGGCCGCGTCAATCCACCAGCCGAGCCCAGCCATGAGCCACTTGAAATCGACCTCTGCCAGCAGCAATATTTGCTCGTCGGCGCGGTGTGCTTTATCGACCCGTTTGACTTGTTCTGCGTGAACTTGCATGGTGATGGATTCCTCGCATTTTGCGGATACCTCCATAACGGCGGAATCGGATCATGCGTGTACAGGACAAGCGCCATAACTCAAAAAAAATCAGGCAGAGTTGGCGTCTTTCCAGTCATTCCAGTCTTCCCAGATACGGACGGGTGCCGGTTCTCGCGCACTGCTGGAATCGGTCCGTTCAAAATGGAGCGTGCGCCTGTCGTCCGATGCCCTGCTTCCGGCCGGGCGGCACAGGAACGCAAACCTGCCGCGAGCGGTGCTTGTTCCTCAGACCGGAACTGTGTAATTCAGCGTCATCCGCCCGCCGTCAACCATCACGATTTCACCGGTGATGTAGCTGGCGGCATCGCTGGCCAGGTAGGCGACCGTGTCGGCAATTTCCGACGGTTCACCCAGGCGCTTCATCGGCGTGCGGCTCATGATGCGGGCTTTGGCCTCTTCGCTGGTCAGCACGGCTTTGGCGGCCAGGTCGGTGGCGATGGTGCCGGGGGCCACGGCATTGACGCGTATGCCTTTGTCCACCAGCGCCAGCGCCATCACACGCGTGAGCTGGTTGATGCCGCCCTTGCTGACGTTGTAACTGGCAATCGTGGGAATCGTGAGCACGCTGTTGACCGAGCTCATGTTGACGATGCTGCCCCGCGAGGCGGACCCGCCGACGCCTGGTCTTGCTTCGGTTTTGGCCATTTCGCGCGCCACGGCCTGGCCCACGAGAAATGAGCCTTTGAGGTTGATGCGCAGGACCGCGTCGAAGTCGGCTTCCGTGACTTCCAGAAAATCGGCGGCCCGGAAAATGCCGGCATTGTTTACCAGCACATCAATTCGGCCGTGCGCGGCGATGGTTTGCGCCACCAGTGCGTCGACCTGGGTCTTGTCGCCCACATCGCAGTGCACATACAGGCCGCCCACTTCACGGGCCAGCGCAGCGCCTCTGGCGTCGTCGATATCAGCAATGACCACCTCGGCCTGTTCGCGCGCAAAGCGCCGGATGCAGGCCTCGCCAATGCCCTGCGCGCCACCGGTGACGATACAGACGCGGCCGGCCAGCCCGAATGAAATGAGGGAGGATGGCCTGGGTGTTGGAGCGTTCATGCCCGGATGGTACCAGCGCAGGCTGCCATGAATTTCAGGGCATTTTCTGCCACGTCGGCGGCAGGCGTGCCGGGTTTGTATAGTGCGGACCCGATGCCAAAACCGTTGGCGCCCGCAGCGAGGTAAGGGCCCATGTTGTCGGGCGTGATGCCGCCCACCGGCAGCACCACGGTGCTGGCCGGCAACACCGCGCGCAGTGCCTTCACCACGGCGGGCGTGATCATTTCGGCGGGGAAAATCTTCAGGCCGCTGGCACCAGCCTCCAGCGCGCCAAACGCTTCGCTGGCCGTCATCACGCCAGGCAGGCAGACCATGCCCAGACGCGCGGCCTCACGCACGACCGCGGGGTTGAAGTTGGGCGAGACAATCAGCTGGCCGCCGGCCGCCTGCACATTGCGTACATCGTCAGGCGTGAGCACGGTCCCGGCGCCGACCAGCGCCTGGGGGTATGCGCTCGCCATGGCCGCAATGCTGTCCAGCGGCTGCGGCGAATTCAGGG
This sequence comes from Polaromonas sp. P4_H1, assembly GCF_056400945.1. Classification (NCBI taxonomy): domain Bacteria; kingdom Pseudomonadati; phylum Pseudomonadota; class Betaproteobacteria; order Burkholderiales; family Comamonadaceae; genus Polaromonas; species Polaromonas sp. P4_H1. The sequence continues at coordinate 21,549 of NZ_JBFUKG010000027.1, forward strand.
GGATTTCAATCAGTGTCCAGCCGTTGGACACCAGGGCCTGGCCGACCGGCAGGGCCTCTGCAGGCTGCAGTCCGCGCAAGATGGCGACCAGCGGAACAGTCTGCAGGGCATTGGAAAATTTTTGATGGGCGTTCATGGTGATTGGTGTGGCTTTCAAGGGTGGGGCAGGGTGTCGGCAATGGCGCGCAGGCCACGCCAGGTGGCGCCGTCGCCGACGCGCTGGACCGTGACACCCAGCTGCGCAAGCGCCTGCTCATAACGGGCGGTCAGCGCTGGCGCGCCCATGACCACCACGGTATCGCCGCGTTGCAGGGTTTGGGACTTCAGTTCTTCGCCAATGACCAGCCCCGACAGGTAGCTGGGCAATGCGTCGGTGGCCATGCGCTTGAAGAGTGACAGGGTCCGCGTGCTGAACGCCGTGTGCAGCAGGCCCTCGCCGCGTAGCGCATGGGCAACGCCCTGCGCAAAAGCGCCCGCGTCTGGCGCAGTGTCCTTCTCTGGCAGCGTGCGCGCCAGGAGGGAATGCTGGCGCAGCAGGGCATAGAACTCGCCGGTCATCCAGGTCGAAAAACCGGTGACGCGGCGGTTGGCAACGGTGACCCATTTGCTGTGCGTGCCGGGCAATACCAGCCGGGCGTTGTCCAGCCCCAGCAGCTGCAGGGCGCCGAACACCTGCGTTTCTTCTCCGCGCATCACGTCAGGTACACCGCCGGCTTCAATGCACAAGCCGGGCACGATGGCGATGCGGCCCGGCTCCACCCACGCAAGCTGACCGGCAATGCTGTCGAAGCCCGCAGGGCAGGGACAGTAGGGCGCCTCCAGCCAGCCTTGCTGGCTGCCAGCCATGCCGGAGATCAGGCACAGCGTTTTCGGGTTCATCCATGCGCCAAAGCAGCTGTCAAACACCGCAGGAAACTCACCTGGCGCGACGGTCAGGATGCCGCGCGCAAAGGCGCGCTCTTCCAGCACCTGGCCGTCGGGCGCCAGCAGGGCACCGCGCAGCGAGGACGTGCCCCAGTCAACCGCCAGCAGGGAGCTCATGGCAAGGTCCTCGTGTGCGGGGGGAGCGACAGCGATGCGGCGCCGATCAGGCCGCACCGGTTTTCGGTGGCTCCCGTATGGATCGGGTTGACTTGGGAGATGGTGTCGCCATGTGCGACACCATCAAATTTCCTGGCTTGCATTGAACTTCCTGAAAAAGACAGCGGCCGGGGCGTCCTTCAGGCTTGTGATGGGGGCCGGGACGCGCCAGCTGCACCCATGGTAACTGCCAGCGCGGCGCCGACCGGTGCTTGCGGCGCAAGGCAATGCAGTGATTGCCTCGCGGGAAAAGTCAGTGATTATCCCTCGGGACAAAAGCGCCGCGCTTGCCCACCAGGAAGTCCAGGTCCACGCCCTCGTCGGCCTGCAGCACATGGTCAATGTAAAGTTTCCAGTAGCCAGACGTCAGCGGCGGCGCCGGTGCCTTCCAGTCGGCCATGCGTCTGGCGAGTTCTTCGTCGCTCACGTGCAGGTGCAGTCGGCGGTTGGGTACGTCGAGTTCAATGATGTCGCCGTTCTGGACCAGCGCCAGCGGGCCACCCGCCGCCGCTTCGGGCGCCGTGTGCAGCACGACGGTACCGTAAGCGGTGCCGCTCATGCGGGCATCGCTGATGCGCACCATGTCGGTAATGCCCTTGCGCAGTACTTTGGGCGGCAGCGGCATGTTGCCTACCTCGGCCATGCCGGGGTAGCCCTTGGGGCCGCAATTTTTCAGCACCATCACGCAGTTCTCGTCGATGTCGAGGTCCTCGTCATCGATGCGTGCGTGGAAGTCTTCAATGGTTTCAAACACCACAGCCCGGCCCTTGTGCACCATCAGTTCAGGCGTGGCGGCGCTGGGCTTGATGACGGCGCCGCGCGGCGAGAGGTTGCCGCGCAGCACGGCAATGCCCGCCTTGTCCTTGAATGGCGTGCTCAGCGGCATGATCACGTCAGTGTTGTAGTTCTCGGCGTCGGCGATGTTCTCGCCAATGGTTTTGCCGTTGGCCGTGATGACATCGGTGTGCAGGTGCTGCGCAATTTCCTTCATTACCACCGGCAGGCCACCGGCGTAACAGAAATCTTCCATCAGGTATTTGCCGGAAGGCTGCAGGTTGACGAGACAGGGCAGTTCGCTGGCCAGCCGGTCAAAGTCGTCGACCGTCAGCTTCACGCCAATGCGCCCGGCAATGGCAATCAGGTGAATCACGGCGTTGGTGGAGCCGCCAATGGCCGCCAGCGTCTTGATGGCGTTTTCAAACGCTTCGCGTGTCAGGATCTTGGAGAGCGTGAGGTCTTCGTGCACCATCTCGACCGCCCGCCGACCGGCCATGCGGGCCAGCACGTTGCGCCGGCCGTCCACCGCCGGGTAGGCGGCGTTGCCGGGCAGGCCTATGCCCAGCGCTTCGACCATGCTGGCCATGGTGGAGGCTGTGCCCATGGTCATGCAGTGGCCGTGGCTGCGGTGCATGCAACTTTCAGCCTCAAAGAAATCCTGCAGCTTGAGCGTGCCGGCGCGTACCTGCTCGCTCATGCTCCACACGCCGGTGCCGGAGCCGAGCTCCTGGCCGCGCCACTTGCCGCTGAGCATGGGGCCGCCGCTGACACCGACCGTGGGCAGGTCGACGCTGGAAGCGCCCATGACCAGGGCGGGGGTGGTCTTGTCGCAGCCCATCAGCAGCACCACGCCGTCAATCGGGTTGCCACGAATGCTTTCTTCCACGTCCATGCTGGCCAGGTTGCGGTAGAGCATGGCGGTCGGGCGCAGCAGGGTCTCGCCCAGCGACATCACCGGAAACTCCAGCGGAAAACCACCGGCCTCGTACACGCCGATCTTGACCTGCTCCGCAATGGTGCGGAAGTGGCTGTTGCAGGGGGTGAGTTCGCTGAAGGTGTTGCAGATGCCGATGACGGGGCGGCCGTCGAACTGGTCATGCGGCACGCCCTTGCCCTTGACCCAACTGCGGTAGGCAAAGCCGTCGCGGTCCTGCCGCCCAAACCATTGCTGGCTGCGTAATTCTTCGGGTTTCTTTTTGGGTGTCTGGTTACTCATGATGTGCTGCGTTTCCGTAAAAGTTTCCGTAAAGGATTCAGGGTTTGCATGGATGTCAATCGGGACTCAATCGTATGATGATAAGACCTAATGCCCCATTATGGCAATTCGTCAAGCCTGTTGAACTGAGGAGATTCCCTTGCCCAAACCCGAAATCCTGGCCGTCGCCAAGCTGCCGCCTTACCTGATTGAGCCCCTGCGCGAGTTTTTTGTCGTGCATGAACAAATCCATCAAACCGACCCGGCGGCATTTGCCGCTGCCGCCGGACGTATCCGCGCCATCGCCGGCAGCGGCGAGTCCAGGGTGCCGCGTTCGCTGATGGAGCAGTTGCCTGCGCTGGAAATGATTTCCATCATGGGCGTGGGTTACGACGGCGTGGATGTCGCTGCGGCGCTGGAGCGCAACATCCAGGTGACGCACACGCCCGGCGTGCTGAATGACGACGTGGCCGATCTGGCGATCGGCTTGATGCTGAGCGTGGCGCGCCGCATACCGCAAGCCGACCAGTATGTGCGCAGCGGCCGCTGGCCGGAGGGGCCGATGCCGCTGGCGCGCAAGGTATCCGGGGCGCGGCTGGGCATCGTGGGTCTGGGCCGCATTGGGCAGGCCATCGCCACCCGCGCAGAGGCCTTCGGCATGTCGGTGGCCTACACCGCCCGCAGCCGCAAGGCGGAACTGGCCTATGCCTATTACCCGAGCGCGCAGGCGCTGGCGGCCGAGGTTGATTTTCTGGTGCTGATCACGCCCGGCGGCGCTGGTACCCGCAAATTGATCAATGCCGGTGTACTCAAGGCGCTGGGCCCGCAGGGCTACCTGATCAATGTGGCGCGTGGCTCGGTGGTCGATGAAGCGGCGCTGGTGGAAGCGCTGCAGCAGGGCGTGATCGCCGGTGCCGGCCTGGATGTGTTCGAAAACGAGCCGAACGTGCCGCCCGCGCTGTGGGCCATGGACAACGTGGTGCTGGCGCCGCACATTGGCAGCGCCACGCGGCAGACACGCGGCGCCATGGCCGATCTGGCCGCGGCCAATCTGCGCGCCCATTTTGCCGGGGAAGCCCTGCTCACACCAGTACCCGAATGCCAGTAAAAGCCTCGGGTTTTCCATAGGTTTTCGGGCTTCTAATCATCATATGATAGCAACGAAACTCACTTCCAGCACATGATCAAAAACGTCCACGGCAACACGGTAGACCTGCTAGGCGAAGCCATTGTCGCGGGCCGCTATGCGGTCGGCCAGTCGATCCCGCCCGAGCCGGTGCTGTGCGAGCAGCTGGGTGTCAGCCGCACGGTGGTGCGCGAGTCCGTCAAGTCGCTGGTTGCCAAGGGTCTGATCCATACCGGCCCCAAAGTCGGCACGCATGTGCTGCCGTCCGACCAATGGAACTGGTTCGACCCTGACGTGATTGCGTGGCAGTCGCGCGCCGGCCTGTCACCCGAGTTCATCCGCGACCTGCAGGACCTGCGCCTGGTGGTGGAGCCGGCGGCCGTGAAGCTGGCGGCGACCCGTGCTACCGATGCCGACATTGCTGAAATCGAAGAGGCCTATGCCGGCATGCACCGCGCCGTGATGGGTGGCGGCGACTATGTGACCAGCGACCTGCGTTTTCACCAGGGGCTGTTGCGTGCCTCGCACAACCGCATGCTGGTGCAGATGAGCAAGGCGCTGGGCGCGCTGCTGCGCACCAGTTTCGAAATTTCCACGAGCAAGAAGGACGGTCCGCGCAGCTCGCTGCCCTTGCACCGTGCTGTGCTCGATGCCGTGGTGGCGCGCGATCCGGCCAAGGCCGAGCGCGCCGTGCTGGTGTTGATCGAAGGGGCGCACAAGGACATCGAGCAGGTGCTTGGTTCGCGCCGCCGCCTGCCACGCGTCCACCGACCCGCTTTGCCGCTGAAGGCGGCCTGATTCCCGCAAGCCTTTCCTCACCAACCAAAGAAGGAGACTGTCGATGAAGTTCAAACTACTTGCCACAGCGGCGTTCATGACCACGGCGCTTTTAGCCGGCGGCCATGCAGCAGCCCAGGAGAAACTCACCATCTGGTGGGTCAAAGGCTTCTACAAGGCCGAGGATGATGCCCTGTTTGCGGCCATCAAGAAGTATGAAGACAAGCACAAGGGTGTCAAGGTCGAGCTCTCGCAATACCCGATCCAGGACATGATTCCGAAGACCGTGGCGGCGCTCGATTCCGGCAACCCGCCCGACGTGGCCTACGCCGACGTCTACGATTTCCAGGTCACGGGCAAGTGGGCCTTCGACGGCAAGCTTGAAGACATCAGCAGCGTGATCAGCCCGATCCGTGCGCGCTTTGCGCCCAATACGGTCGAAACCGCCTTCCTGTACAACGACGTTGCCAAGACGCGGGCCTATTACGCCTTCCCGATCAAGCAGCAGACCATGCACATCCAGTACTGGGGTGACATGCTGGCCGAGGCCGGGTTCAAGGAGTCGGACATCCCGACAGCCTGGAAGGACTACTGGTCCTTCTGGTGCGACAAGGTGCAGCCTGCCTATCGCCAAAAAACCGGCAACCGCACCTTCGGCATTGGCCAGCCGCTGGGCGTGGACTCCAGCGACTCGTTCTACTCCTTCCTGACCTTCATGGATGCCCATAACGTGAGCCTGGTCAGTGACAGCGGCAAACTGCTGGTCGACGATCCCAAGGTGCGCGCCGGGCTGATCGCGGCGCTGACCGACTACACCCAGCCGTATACCAAGGGTTGCACCCCGCCGTCTTCCACCAGCTGGAAAGACCCGGACAACAACGTCGCGTTTCACAACAAGACCACCATCCTGACCCACAACGCCACGATCTCCATCGCCGCGAAGTGGCTTGATGACATGAATAACGCGGCACTCAAGCCCGAGGACCGCGAAGTTGCCAAGAAGAACTACACCGAGCGCATCCGCACCGCCGGCTTCCCGAACAAGCCTGACGGCAGCAAGATGGTCTATCGTGCCGCGATCAAGACCGGCGTGGTGTTCAACCAGGCCAAGAACAAGGCCCGCGCCAAGGAGTTTGTGGCCTTCCTGCTGCAGGAGGAAAACCTCACGCCGTACGTCGAGGGCTCGTTGGGCCGCTGGTTCCCGGTGATGAAGACGGCGCAGCAGCGTCCGTTCTGGAAAGCCGATCCGCACCGCACCGCCGTGTACAACCAGTTCACGGCCGGCACGGTGAATTTCGAGTTCACCAAGAACTACAAGTTCACCGTTCTCAACAACGAGAACGTCTGGGCCAAGGCGGCGAACCGGGTTCTCAACGAGAAAGTGCCGGTTGACAAGGCGGTCGACGAAATGATCGCCCGCATCAAGACCGTCGCGAACTAAGAGCCAAGTCTGTCCATTAAAGAAAGTCGCGCAACCGTTCCCCTTGCGGGAGCGGTTGCGCGAGGAGCGATGCCATGAGCACTATCACTGTAGACCAGGTGAGCCCGTCAGCGGGGTCTGCCAGCAAGGGCATGACGTCGTGGGAACGGTGGGGAATGATCCTGGTCATTCCGTATCTGCTGATTTTTCTGGTGTTTGTGATTTACCCGGTAGGCTACGGTTTGTGGCTGGCGCGGGAACCGCAAACCTATGTACGGCTTTTTGCCGATCCGATTTTTTTCCGCACGGTGGTCAACAGCGTCGTGTTCATCGTCGTCTCGGTCAACCTGAAGATGATCGTCGCGCTGTTTCTCTCGGGTTTCTTCCTGAACACGCGCTGGTGGGTCAAGTGGCTGTCGCTGGTGTTCATCCTGCCCTGGGCCGTACCCTCGATTCCGACCATTCTGTCGATGCGCTTCATGCTCAATCCCGAGTGGGGCGTGATCAACACCCTGATCTTCAAGCTGACCGGCATCGACGGCCCGAACTGGCTCAATGACCCGACGCTGGCGCTGTCGTTTTCCATGCTGGCCCACATCTGGAAATCGCTGCCCTTCTGGACCCTGATCCTGCTGGCCGGCCGCATGGCGATTCCGGCCGAACAATACGAAGCGGCGTCGGTGGATGGCGCTTCGCGCTGGCAGAAGTTCCGCTTCATCACCTGGCCGTCCATGCGTTCGCTGTACCTGACGTCCACCATTTTGTCGATGATCTGGACGCTGGGCGATTTCAACAGTGTGTACCTGCTCACGGGCGGCGGGCCGGCTGACCTGACCCACGTTCTGGCCACGCTGGGCATCCGCTATCTGCGGCTGGACCAGGTCGACCTGTCGCTGGCTTCCATCGTCGTGGCGCTGCCGCTGGTGCTCCCGCTGGTCTATTTCATGATGAAACGGCTCTCGAAATGAACCCCCACGCTTGTCGCTGCGCGTACTGCGCTGCCCCCCGAGGGGGCCGTTTTTTCCTTGGGGCGGCCCTGCGGAAAAATGTCAACCGCCGCGCTTACTACGCTGCCTCCGAGGGCGTATTCGCTCTCCTGGACGCAGCTCATCGGAGCTCCAAATGAAACGCATCACCCTCAAGGCGGTCGCCAACGAAGCCCGGCTGCTGCTGGTCGGCATTCCCTTGCTCCTGTGGACCATCACTCCGATCTACCACATGGTGCTGTTCGCCATCTCGCCGCGCGACCAGGCGACCTCGGGCCGACTTTGGCCGAAAAACCCGACGCTGGACAACTTCTCTTTTGTTTTTCACCAGAAGCACTTCTACCTCGACCACTTCTGGGTGCAGATGGGCAACTCGCTGGTGATTGCGCTGTCGGTCGGTTTCCTGACGCTGGCCGTGTCTACGGCGGCAGCGTTTGCGATCAGCCGGCTCAGGGTTCCCGGCGGCCGCACGGTCATGAACATGGCCTTGTTCACCTACTTCATTCCGGCGGCGTTCCTGGCCGTGCCCATGTACAAGACCATGGGCAACTATGGCTTGCTCAACAGCCAGTGGGCGCTGATCCTGGCGATGGTGACGATCGCCTCGCCGTATTGCATCTGGGTGCTCAAGCAGGCCTCCGACAAGCTGCCGTACGAACTCGACGAGGCGGCCAAGATGGACGGCGCCACGGCGCTGCAGCTTTTCCGCCTGGTCTACCTGCCGCTGATGGTGCCATCGCTCGTTGCCGTGGGTACGTACGCGTTGCTGCTGGCCTGGAACGAGTACCTGTATGCGTTCCTGCTGCTGTCCAACGACACCAGTGTCACCCTGGCCGTGGCGCTCGGCAACTTCCTGTCGGCCGACGATTCGCCGTGGGAACTGCTGATGACGACAGGCCTGATCTACGCGCTGCCGCCGGCGGCAATCTATTACACATTCAAGCGCTACATGGTGTCGGGCCTCACGGCCGGCGCTGTCAAGAGCTGAGCAAGAAAGGGCAGCCACATGGCATCCGTATCGTTCCAGAAAATTGAAAAGAATTTCGGCAAGGTCAAGATCATCCACGGCATCAGCTTCGACATTGCCGATGGCGAGTTCGTCGTGCTGGTGGGCCCCTCGGGCTGCGGCAAGTCGACCTTGCTGCGCATGCTGGCCGGGCTGGAGGAAATCAGCGGCGGCAAGATTGCCATCGACGGCAAGATGGTCAACGACCTCGACTCCAAGGACCGCGACATCGCGATGGTGTTCCAGAGCTACGCGCTGTATCCGCACATGACGGTGCGCGACAACATGGCTTTCAGCCTGAAGCTGCGCAAGGCTGAAGCCGACCTGACGAACAAGCGCGTTGGTGATGCGGCGCGCATTCTGAACCTTGACCCCTTGCTGGATCGCTTTCCCCGTGAACTCTCGGGCGGTCAGCGCCAGCGGGTCGCGATGGGCCGGGCCATCGTGCGCGACCCCAAGGTCTTCCTGTTTGACGAGCCGCTGTCCAATCTGGATGCCAAGCTGCGCGTGGCCATGCGCGCTGAAATCAAGGCGCTGCACCAGCGGCTCAAGACCACGACGGTCTACGTCACGCACGACCAGATCGAAGCCATGACCATGGCCGACCGCATTGTCGTCATGCATGACGGCATCATCGAGCAGATAGGCACGCCGCTGGAACTGTTCGACCGGCCCACCAACCTGTTTGTTGCGCAGTTCATCGGTTCGCCGGCGATGAACGTGCTCAAGGGTGTATTGCGTCAGGGCGAGGGCGGCGGCTGGGTCGAGGCCCAGGGCAGCCGCTGGCCGGTAGGCACGCTCCAGCAGGGCCGCGACGGGCAGGCGGTGCACTATGGCATCCGGCCGGGCGACCTGAAGATTTCAACCACGGGCCAGGGCATCGCGGCCAAGGTCATCGTGGTGGAGCCAACCGGCGCAGAGACCGAGCTGCTGCTGCAAGTGGGCGATGAACAGCTGATCGTCGTGATGCATGGGCGTACCAATGTCCAGCCGGACGAGCTTGTCATGCTGGAGATCGCAGCCAACAAGGCCCACGTGTTCGATGCTGCCAGCGGCAACCGGGTTGACTGAAGAGAGCGGAGAGCGCACTTTCGTTTCGCATGTGATGGAGCCCGATATTTTTGTCGTGATGGGCGTCAGCGGCTGCGGCAAGAGCACTGTTGCATTCCAGCTCGCCACCCGCCTCGGACTGGAGTTTATCGAGGGCGATGAACTCCACTCGGCCGAGAACGTGGCGCGCATGGCCGCCGGCGTGCCGTTGACCGATGCGGACCGCGAGGGCTGGCTCGGGGTGCTGGCCAGTCGTATCCGCGAGGCGCGCCTCGCGGGGCGCGGCCTGGTGCTTTCCTGTTCGGCCCTGAAACGCTCGTACCGCGATGTGCTGCGCCAGGGCTCGCCCACCGTGCGTTTTGTATACCTGCACGGCGAACGGGCCCTGCTGGCCGAACGAATGGCGCAGCGCGCTGGTCACTACATGCCGGCCACCTTGCTGGACAGCCAGTTGGCGACACTCGAGGCGCCCGACGCCAGCGAGAACGCACTGGCCTTCAACATCACGACACCCCCCGATGTCATTGCCGCTGCCGTGGCGATGACGGTTTCCCACCGCACTGAATGAGCATTTTCATGAGCACTCCCACGAGCACTCCCATGAGTACTTCGAATCCCTTCCGGCTGGACGGCCGGCTCGCGCTGATCACCGGGTCTTCCGCCGGCATCGGTTTCGCGCTGGCGCGCGCGCTTGGGCAGGCCGGCGCCACCCTGGTCATCAATGGCCGGGACGCCGGCAGGCTGGAACAGGCGGCAGGCGTGTTGCGCGGCGAAGGGCTGCAGGTCCACACGCGGATGTTTGATGTCACGCAGGCCGAGGCCGTAGAGGCCGCGGTGCAGGATATCGAGAGCACCCTCGGTGCCATCGAGATTCTCGTGAACAACGCGGGAATGCAGCGCCGCATGGCCCTGCACGAATTTTCCACCGAGCAGTGGCATGAGCTGATGCGCACCAACGTCGACAGCGTGTTCTTCATGGGCCGGGCCGTGGCACGCAAAATGATAGAGCGCCGCCGCGGCAGGATCATCAACGTCTGCTCGGTGCAAAGCGAGCTGGGCCGGCCCAACATCGCACCCTATACGGCGAGCAAGGGTGCGGTCAAGATGCTCACCAAAGGCATGGCGATTGACTGGGGCCCGCATGGCATCAATGTCAACGGCCTCGGGCCTGGCTATTTCAGGACAGAACTCAACGAGAAGCTGGTGGCCGACGAGCAGTTCAACGCCTGGCTGATCGGACGCACGCCCAGCCGGCGCTGGGGCAACGTCGAAGACCTGGGCGGCGCGGCAGTGTTCCTCGCCAGCGATGCAGCGAGCTTCGTCAACGGCCACATCCTGTACGTCGACGGCGGCGTGACCGCCACCCTCTGACTCTTTAACTTTTTGATTTTTTTGACCGACTTTGCTATTTGAGGAGAAATTCATGCGCGCACTTGTTTGCCACGCTCCGCTGGATCTGCGCTTTGACACCTTCGTGTCCGACCAGCCGGGCCCGACCGAGCTCGGCGTGCGCATTGCCTACGGCGGCATCTGCGGCTCGGACCTGCACTACTTCCAGCACGGCGGCTTTGGCACCGTGCGCATCAGGGAGCCCATGGTGCTGGGGCACGAGGTGTCGGGGGTGATCGAGTCGGTGGGCAGCGCCGTCACACAATTCCGGGTTGGCCAGCGCATTGCGGTGTCACCCTCGCGGCCCTGCGGCACCTGCCACTACTGCAACCTGGGTTTGCAGAACCACTGCATGGAAATGCGCTTTTACGGCAGTGCCATGCGCTTCCCCCATGTGCAAGGCGCGTTCCGCGAGCATCTGGTGATCGATGCCAGCCAGGCCCACCTGGTCGCCGATGACCTGCCGCTGGCCGAGGCGGCGCTGGCCGAGCCCCTGTCGGTCGGCCTGCATGCCATCACGCGCGCTGGCTCGGTATTCGGCAAGCGCGTGCTCGTCACGGGCTGCGGTCCGATCGGGTTGCTGTTGATCGCCGGCCTGCGGCGTGCCGGCGCGGCGCACATCATTGCAGCCGACATTGCCGACGTGCCGCTGGCCTGCGCCGCAACGCTGGGTGCGGACGAAACCATCAATCTCGCCCGCCAGCCTGGCGGCCTGGCGCCTTATGCGCTCAACAAGGGCATGATCGAGGTGATGTTCGAAGCATCCGGCAGCGACAAGGCCTTGCGCGGCGGGTTGGACGTGATGGCGCCGCGCGGTGTGGTCGTGATCGTGGGGCTGGGCGGTGATATCAGCGTGCCGATGAACCTGCTGGTGGCCAAGGAACTGGATGTGCGCGGCACCTTCCGTTTTCATCAGGAGTTTGCGGTCGCGGTGCGCTTTCTCAATCAGCGCCTCATCGACGGTCGGCCGGTGATCACGCACACCCTGAAGTTCGACCAGGCGGCGGATGCCTTCAAGCTGGCGGGCGACAAGGGCCGGGCGCTGAAAGTGCTCATCGACTTCAATGCGCCTGCGGCGGCATGACAATGTGCGCAACCCCGACCTTGATGGCTATCCCAAGACGACACCGGAGATTTCATTGACCACCTTCACCAAAGTCATCCTTTACACCGACACTGACGGCCGCGCAAAATTCCGCGAGGAGGCGATCGCATTGACGGAAGGCTCGCCGCAAGCGCTGCTGTCGCCGGTGCTTCCGTCCACAGGCTACCAGCTACGCCACAGCCCGGTGGGATTTCGCAGCCAGTTTCATTGCACGGGGACGCCGCAGTGGGTCGTCATTCTCGGTGGCCAGATGGAGATTGGTCTGCAGGGCGGGGTGTCACGGGTGTTCAAACCCGGTGAGCATTTTTATTCGGCCGACCTGCTTCCGCCGGGCGCCACGTTTGATGCGGCAGTGCATGGCCACTGGAGCCGCCAGGTGGGGCCGGATCCGCTGGTGACCCTGTTCGTGCAGGGCTGAGGGCTGAGGGCGCTAGTGGACTGTAACGTTTAAAACGGAAGTATCATTGTGGCCATGGAGGTTGCGATGAAACTGACCAAAAGCGAACGCATGGAACTTCAACAGCAAGCTGCAGCGAGGAACGCCCGAGCCGATTCGGCGCGCCACGCCCGATTGATCCTGCTGCTGGCCGATGGGCTCACTTGGGCGGAGATTCGCACCAAGCTGGATTGCAGCGACAGCTACATCGATCGCTGGAGCAAGCGCTTTGAAAGTGATCGC
>NZ_JBFUKG010000028.1:0-33999 GCF_056400945.1 Polaromonas sp. P4_H1
ACTCCGGACTCGTCAGAACGTTGAAGAATTCCACCGCCTGGGTCGATCTCGCCCGGCGTCCAATGCTGCTGCAACGTTGATGCAAGACGCTTTGGGCATTACGATCCATGGTGGCTGGCCTTTGGGAAGATGGTTTGGGTGCTTCGTAAACAACCATCCTATCGACCCTTTGGTCAGCCATCTCCCTTTGCTTTCAAGCACTTACGCACGTCGCCGAAGGCCAACCTGCCAAAGTAAGTGCCATTCCCCTTAAATAGACTATTAAACAGACCATCAAACAGCGAACAGCGTCATGCCAGCCTGGGCCAGCCACGCCGAGATGCCCCCTGAACCGTGCACAATCGTGAACATGAGCAACCCCACTCTCGACCTGGCCGACCTCCGCAAAAGCTACGAACGCGCGGAACTCAATGAAGACGCATCGCACGCCGACCCCTTGAAGCAATTCGACCAGTGGCTGAACGAGGCCATTGCGGCGCAGGTGCCGGAGCCCAATGCGATGACACTGGCCACCGTGGACAGCAGCCTGCGACCCTCCACCCGTGTGGTGCTGGTCAAGGGCTATGACGCGCGCGGCATTGTCTGGTTTACCAATTACAAGAGCCGCAAGGGCATCGAGCTGGCCGGTAATCCTTATGCGGCCTTGCAGTTTCACTGGGTCGAACTCGAACGTGTCGTGCGCATTGAAGGCGTGGTCGAGAAAGTCTCCGAGGAAGAAAGCGACGCCTACTTCAACAGCCGCCCGCTGGATTCGCGTATTGGCGCCTGGGCCAGTCCGCAAAGCGAAGTCATTGCCAGCCGCAGTGTGCTGGTGACCAATGCAGCCAAATATGGCGCCAAATTCCTGCTGCAGCCTCCGCGCCCGCCGCACTGGGGCGGCTACCGCCTCCAGCCCGACAACTGGCAGTTCTGGCAGGGCCGCAAAAGCCGTCTGCATGACCGCCTGCGCTACACGCTGCAAGCCGATTCAAGCTGGCTGCGCGAGCGCTTGGCACCCTGAGAATCCGCTACGTCACGAAGTCGCCCAGCCGCTCAATGGCCTGGTGCGCCACCGCCGCGAGCTGTTCGGGGCTCACCCGCTCCGGTGCAATTTCAGCCAGCGGCACCAGCACAAAAGCCCGCGGCAGCATGCGCGGATGCGGCACCGTCAATTGCGCCGAAGCGATGCTGGCGCTGCCGTAGAGCAGCAGGTCCAGGTCCAGCGTGCGCGGGGCGTTCCGGTAGGGTCTTTCGCGGCCGGCCTCCTGCTCGATCCGCTGCAGCTGTTCCAGCAACGCCGGTGCGGCCAGGCCTGTCTCCAGTTCGACCACCGCATTGAGGTAGTCGCCGCCGGGCGCGATGGCCTCGCCCGAATCGGTGTCCAGCGGTGCAGTTTTGTAGAGGCCGGACATCCGGCGGACCTGCGTGAGCGGCAGGCGGTCCAGGGCGCTTGCCGCCTGCCTCAGCGCTGCCGCTGCGTCACCGAGGTTGGCTCCCAGAGCGATGTAGGCCTGAACGACGCGCTCAACACTCACGGCTCACACCCCAAGGTTCAAGGGTTGGTGGCAACACCTGGCGAGGGCTGGTCGCTGCCGCCAGCACCGCCTTCTGCACTGCCGGGATCGGCCGCATTGGCGCGATTCGCCGGTTTGCGACGCCGGCGGCGTTTTCGGGCCGGCGCCGTGTCGCCCTGTTCTGACGAGGTTTCGGGTTGATCGGCGTCCGTGCGGACACTGGATGGGCTGGCGACTGAACCGTCCGCCTCCGCGTCCTGGCGCTTCACGCGCGTGCGCGGATGCTGCGGCTTTTGCAGTTGCTCCTGGCGTGCCTCTTCAATCATGGCGTGGCGTTCATCGTCATACGCGGTGCTGAATTTTTCCCACCACTCGGCCAGCGCCATGTCGACTTCACCGGTCTGCGCGCGCAGGCGCAAAAAGTCAAAACCCGCGCGAAAGCGTGGCTGCTCCAGCAGCGAATACGGCGAGCTGCCAACACGCTTTTCAAACCGCGGCTGCATGGTCCATATTTCCCGCATGTCGGTGCCCAGCTTGCCGCGGCCCGAGACGTCGCCAATCTTGGCGTTGAACGCGTCATCAATCGCATCCTGCAATGCCGGCATCAGGTGTTCGCCCCGCTTGCGGCGCCGCGCCCAGCCGTCGCGCACATCGGACCACAGGATGCACGACAGCAAAAAGCTGGGCGCCACCGGTTTGCCTTCACCCACGCGGCGGTCGGTATCTTTCAGCGCCAGGTTCAGGAAAGGCTCATGGGCAGCATCGACCACCACATCCAGCAGCGGGTAGATGCTGGTACCCAGGCCCAGGGTCTTGAGCTGCTCGATGCTGGCCAGCGAATGGCCTGTCTGCAGCAGCTTGAGCATTTCGTCGAACAGGCGCGACTGCGGCACATCGGCCAGCAGGCCGCTCATCTCGCGCAAGGGCGCTGAGGTCTTGTCTTCAAACTTGAATCCCAGCGCACTGAGTTTGGCGCCAAAGCGGACCGCGCGAATGATGCGCACCGGGTCTTCGCGGTAGCGCACGACCGGGTTGCCGATCATGCGGATGATCTTTTTCTTCGCGTCGCGGATGCCGTTGTGATAATCGACCACGATCTGGGTTTCAGGGTCGTAGTACATGGCGTTGATGGTGAAGTCGCGCCGCGCAGCGTCTTCTTCCAGCGGGCCCCAGACGTTGTCGCGCAGCACGCGGCCCGAGCTGTCGACAGCATGCTTCATGCCGGCCAGCTCGCTCTTGCTGGTTCGCTCGTTGCCGCCCACCTGCTCCGCCAGGCTGCTGTCCAGGTGCGCGCGGAAGGTCGAGACCTCGATGACCTCATGCTCACGGCCACGACCGTAAATCACGTGAACGATGCGAAAGCGCCGGCCGATGATGAAGGCGCGTCGAAACAGGCTCTTGACCTGCTCGGGTGTGGCGTCGGTAGCCACATCAAAGTCCTTGGGCCGCAGGCCGACTAGCAGGTCGCGCACGGCGCCGCCCACCACATAGGCTTCAAATCCCGCGTGTTTCAAGGTGCGCACGACATCCATGGCACGGTCGTCGACCAGCTTGGGGTCGATGCCGTGTTCTTTGGGGCCGACGTCCTGGCGCTTGCCGAAAGGTAATTTTTTGATCCGCCTGCTTTCGGAAGCAGTGGTCTCGGTGCTGCCGGATTTGCCAAACAGCTTGTCGATGAATTTTTTGATCATGAAAACAGAATTTTTCGGGCTAGCCCGTCGTTGCGGGGCGGCTGGCGCCGCCCTGGTCAATTAGAACAGGTCAAGTATGCGCCATCCGCGCTCGGTGGCGATGGCGCGCAGGCGTTCATCCGGATTGGTGGCCACCGGGCAGCTCACCTTCTCCAGGAGCGCCAGGTCGTTGAGGGAGTCGGTGTAAAAGCAGGTTTGCACATCGTGCCAGCCCAGCTGGCGGGTGGCCAGCCACTGCTCCACGCGGGCAACCTTGCCTTCCCGGAAGGACGGCGTGCCCCTGATTTCACCGGTCAGCTGGCCCTGGGCGTCACGCGCCAGCTCCACGGCGATCAGCTCTTTCACACCAAAAGCCTCGGCAATTGGACGGGTCACGAACTCGTTGGTGGCCGTGACGATCACCAGCTCGTCGCCGGCATCGCGGTGCTGTTGAACCAGCGCCAGGGCCTGCGGGGTAATGAGTTTTTGCACCACTTCCTGCATAAAGCGGGCATGGGCAGCCATCGATTTGGCTGCGCCCTGCTCGCGGATGGCCCGCGTGGCAAAGCGCACATAGTCGTGGATGTCGAGCGTGCCGGCGCGGTATTGCGCAAAGAATTCGGCGTTGCGGCGCTTGAACTCGGTGGCCTCGCACCAGCCCTGCGCAATGGTGAACTCGCCCCATTCGTAATCCGAATCAATCGGGATCAGTGTGTGATCCAGGTCGAACAAAGCAATTTTTTGTGTCACGGTCATTGACTCTCCAGCATGGATTTGATCAGCGGGATCGTGATGGCCCGCTTGGTTTGCAGGGCGTAGCTGTCGAGCTGGTCCAGCAGTTGCATGAGGCTTCCGAGGTCGCGCGAAAACCGTGTCAGCATGAAGTCCATGGCGTCATCGCCCAGAAACACGCCGCGTGCATCGGCTTCGCGCCTGAGCACGGCACGGCGCTCCGCTTCGGTCAGGGCCTGCAGGGCAAACACGTGACCCCAGCCCAGGCGCGTGCGCAAGTCCTCACGCAAGGCCAGATCGGCGGGCGGCACCAGGCCGGCGGCCAGCACCCCACGCGGACGGCCATCGGCCGAATTGAGCGCATTGACAAACCAGTTGAATGCGACCTGCTGCTGCACCGCCGTGTAAAGATGGCAGTCGTCCAGAATCACGGCGGCCCAGGATTCGCTGAATTCCGGTGGCTCGAGCATGGACGCATCCATCCAGCCCACCGGGGCGCCCTGCTCCCGCAGCGCCTCGCTGACGGCCCTGAGCAAATGGGTCTTGCCGCTGGCCGGCTCGCCCCACAGGTAGGTCGGCACCGGTGAGCGCAGGGTGTTGCCAGCCCAAAGCTCCAGGTGCTTAAGCGCCGCCTCGTTCGGCCCGCCGAAGAAATTGGCAAACGAGGGGGCGGAGGCCAGCCCGATATCAAGCGCTATCTGTTTCATGCCTGCACACTGCCGGTTTCACGCCTGCTCATGGAAGCCCTCAGGTCGTGTAAAGCCTGCTGGCGATGTAGCTGGCCTTGAGGCGACGAATACCCACCAGCAACACGGCGCTTACCGGCAGTGCCACCAGCACGCCGACAAACCCGAACATCTGACCAAATGCCAGCAAGGCAAAGATAACCGCCAGCGGGTGCAGGCCAATGCGCTCCCCCACCAGCCGCGGCGTGAGATAAAGGCTTTCAATCACCTGCCCCAGCCCATACACCACCGCTACCATGACCAGAGCCTTGATGGAGGCGAATTCCAGCACGCCCGCCAGCACCGCCAGTATCAGCCCCACGCCGAAACCCAGATAGGGAATGAACATCGCCAGCCCGGTAAATACGCCGATGGGCACCGCCAGGTCCAGGCCAAACAGCGCCAGCCCGACGGCATAGAAAACGGCCATGATCAGCATGACCAGCAACTGGCCGCGCAGGTACTGGCCCAGCACTGAATCGGCCTCGCTGGTGAAGCTGTCGAAACCCTCGCGCAGGCGGGGAGGCACCAGCTCCAGCACATGGCCGACAAAATTATCCCAGTCCACCAGCAGGTAAAAAAGTGCCACCGGAATCAGCACGGCATTGCCCATGATGGCCAGCGCCACGCTGCCCCCGAGCTTGAGGGAGGACAGCAGCGAGCCGAAGGCGTCCTCGAAATTGGCATTGAGGTACTTGAGCACAAAGGCCTTGATGCTGGCCACGTCGAGCGACACCCGAAAGCCGAACTTCGCCAGCCAGGGCGCCAATTCGGTGTTGAGGCGGTCCGCCAGCAGCGGCACCTGTTCACGCAGCAGCGGCAATTCCTTGGCCATGATGGGCACGATGAGCAGAAACAGGCCGAACAGCACCACGATAAACAGAAACTCCACCAGCAGCACCGCTACCACGCGCGGCAGGCGGCCCTTGCCGAGGCTGTCCAGCCTGTTCACCAGCGGCGTCAGCGCATAGGCCAGCACCGCCGCCACCACAAAAGGCGTCAGCACCGGGCCCAGCAGCCACAGCGCGACAACGGCCAGCGCCGCAATCAGGCACCAGGCGGCGACGCTTTTTTGGGTGTGGGTGAATTGCATAAAGCCTTGCGGTGAGCTTGCCGAGGGAGGCTGGTAAGGTCCGCCAGGGGTCTGGCAGGACACTGGACACGCAGCCTTTAGAATCTAAGGCTGAATTCTATCGGGCTTGCAGGGCTGCTCCAGACTGCAGACCCCCGCCCACCCGACCGACCGCACCCCATCGCACCAGAGCCCCACCCCATGACCACCTCATCCTCTTCCCCCCTGAGCTACAAAGACGCCGGCGTTGACATTGACGCGGGCGACGCCCTGGTTGAACGCATCAAGCCGCTGGCCAAGAAAACCATGCGCGAAGGCGTGCTGGCCGGCATTGGCGGTTTTGGCGCGCTGTTTGAGGTGCCCAAGCGCTACAAGGAACCGGTGCTGGTAAGCGGCACTGACGGCGTGGGCACCAAGCTGCGCCTGGCCTTTGAATGGAACATGCACGACACCGTCGGCATCGACCTGGTGGCGATGAGCGTCAATGATGTGCTGGTACAGGGTGCCGAGCCGCTGTTCTTCCTGGATTACTTCGCCTGCGGCAAGCTCGATGTGGACACCGCCGCGGCGGTGGTCGGCGGCATTGCCAAAGGCTGCGAATTGAGCGGTTGCGCCCTGATTGGCGGCGAAACGGCTGAAATGCCCGGCATGTACCCCGAGGGCGAGTACGACCTGGCCGGTTTTGCGGTGGGCGCGGTGGAAAAGTCGAAGATCCTGACGGGCAAGGAAGTCCAGACCGGCGACGTGGTGCTGGGCCTGGCCAGCAGCGGCGTGCATTCCAACGGCTTCAGCCTGGTGCGCAAATGCATCGATCGCGCCGGCGCCGACTGCCCCGCCACGCTGGATGGCAAGCCCTTCAAGCAAGCCCTGATGGAGCCCACCCGGCTGTACGTCAAGAACGTACTGGCCGCGCTGGCGGCGCATCCGATCAAGGCGCTGGCCCACATCACCGGCGGTGGCCTGCTGGAAAACATTCCGCGCGTGCTGCCCGAGGGCACGGCGGCTCACCTCAAAAAAGGCAGCTGGCCGCAAACCGAGCTGTTTGCCTGGCTGCAAAAGACCGCCGGTATCGACGACTTTGAGATGAACCGCACCTTCAACAACGGCATCGGCATGGTGGTGGTGGTGGACGCCGCCAGCGCGCAGGCCACGGCCAAAACCCTGCGTGACGCCGGTGAACAGGTTTATGAGATTGGCGTGATCGCCCCCCGCGGCGAGGGCGCCGCCGTCATCGTCGGCTGATCCGGCCGCGATGGCTGACCGGCAAGCCCCTCCGGTAAACACCGTGGCTAACAACGCCAGCCGCTCGCAGCGTCTTCCGGCCGGCATCTGGGCACTGGGCTTTGTCAGCCTGCTCATGGACATTTCTTCCGAGATGATCCACAGCCTGCTGCCGGTCTTCATGGTCACGGTGCTGGGCACCAGCATGTGGGCCGTCGGCCTGATCGAGGGCTTTGCCGAAGCCACGGCGCTCATCGTCAAGGTGTTCTCGGGCGTGCTCAGCGACTACTGGGGAAAGCGCAAGCCGCTGGCGGTATTCGGCTACGGCCTGGGTGCGCTGTCAAAACCGCTCTTTGCGCTGGCCACAACCACTGGCATGGTGATGGCCGCCCGCCTGATTGACCGCGTCGGCAAAGGCCTGCGCGGCGCCCCGCGCGATGCGCTGGTGGCCGATCTGGCGCCGCCCAACCTGCGCGGCGCGGCTTTCGGGCTGCGCCAGGCGCTCGATACCGTGGGGGCCTTCCTCGGCCCCCTGATTGCGATGGGCCTGATGCTGCTCTGGGCCAATGATTTCCGGGCCATCTTCTGGGTGGCCATCATTCCCGGCTTTCTGGCCGTGGCCCTGCTGCTGTTCGGCGTGCGCGAGCCCGTGCGCGACCGGCAGGCGCCGCGGCTCAACCCGATCAGCAAAGACAACCTGAAGCGCCTGAGCGGACCGTACTGGCGGGTGGTTGCCATCGGCGCCGTGTTCACGCTGGCGCGCTTCAGCGAAGCGTTTTTACTGCTGCGGGCGCTGCAGGGTGGCCTGCCGGTCGCCTACACGCCGCTGGTACTGATCGGGATGAACATGGTCTATGCCCTGGGCGCCTACCCCTTCGGCAAGCTGTCGGACTCGGTGAGCCACACCACGCTGCTGGCCTGGGGGCTGGCGGTGCTGATTGGCGCCGATGCGCTGCTGGCCTACAGCAACCACTGGACCTGGGTCTGGGCGGGCATCGCGCTGTGGGGCCTGCACATGGCCATGACCCAGGGCTTGCTGGCCACCATGGTGACCAACGCCGCACCGCCCGACCTGCGCGGCACGGCGTTCGGGTTTTTCAACCTGGTGAGCGGCCTGGCGATGCTCCTGGCCAGCACGCTGGCGGGAGTGCTGTGGGACCAGCTAGGCGCACCGGTGACCTTTGCCGCCGGCGCGGTCTTCAGCCTGGTGGCGCTGGCCATGCTCTGGCGCTGGCATGGCACCCGTCTCTGGAGCACCTGACAGGGCACCCGACTGCGTCCGACCCTGAGGCGGTTACCGGTCAGTGTGCGATCAGTTTGGCCATTTCGGAACCTGGCCGGTGTTGGCGGGCAAAAGAGGCGCCGTGAAACCCTATCCCCGCCGGACGCCCAAAGTCAGTGTTTCCCCCGCAATTGGGCGACGCGCTCGCTCATCGCGTCAATGTCCAGTGCATCCTCGGCATGCGCCAGGTAGGTTTCCAGATCGGTCACCGCCTGGGTCACTTCCCCCTGGGCTGCCCAGGCCAGCCCGCGGTCCCGGTACTCGGGCCAGGCGTCGGGCTGCAGCACGATCAGGCGGTCTTCCACGGCAATCAGGCGTGGCCAGTCTTCCTGGGTTTTGTGGATTTCCTTCAGGTTGCGCAGCATGCGGCTGATGATGTCGCGCGGCGGCGCTGACTGCAGGTACAAGCCCATGGGCACCTCGAACTCTTCCGCCATGCTGCCGCGCTGGCGGAACGGCTCCAGCCGCTCGGCCAGCTCTTCGCGGCTCAGGGACTGCCCGCTGAACGGATCTATCACCACCTGGCCCTTGGGCAGGTTGACCTTGACCATAAAATGCCCTGGAAAGGCCACCCCGCGCGCGTTCAGGCCCAGCCCCAGGGCCAGTTCCAGCCACAGCACGGCCAGCGTGATGGGAATGCCACGCCGCGTGCGCAGCACGGCGTTCAGGTAGCTGTTGTCGGGGTCGTAGTAGTCGTTGACGTTGCCGCCAAAACTCAGGTCGTGGAAAAAGAACTGGTTCAGCGCGCGCAGGCGTTGCAGCGCGGGTGCGTCCGCCGGCAGGCGGCGCTTGAGGCGGGCCAGCAGCTGGTCCACATCGCCCAGCACCTGCTGCACGTCAAGGTCGGGGTATTCATCCTGGGCCAGGCTGATGGCGGCTTCCAGCAGGGGGAAATGCTCATCGCTCTGCACCAGGCTGGAGAAATACTGCAATGGGGACGGTACGGCCAGATTTAATTGCATGGCATTACTTTCTCACAAACTGGCACCGCTGTGGGGATCAGGTATACCCCCGGTTCGTCCTGACCGACAAAAGGCAGACCGGGCAGACCGGGTCGACCGGATCAGCGCCGGACCAGCTGGCGAAGCTTCAGCCCGGAGAACCAGAGCGCTGCAAAATAAATAGCCGCTGATACACATAAAACAAGGGCCAACAGGCCAATCCGTTGCAAATATGCATCTTTGAGGCCGATCCAGCTGACACGGCCTGCGGCCCACAGCAAAAAAACCGCCAGCAACGCGCTGGCAGCCAGGACCTGGCAGGCGAATGCACCCCAGCCGGGGGCGGGTGTGTAGCTGCCGCGCCGCATCAGGCCAACCAATAGCCACAGCGCATTGATCAGCGCCCCGATGCCGATGGCCAGCGCCAGCCCGGCGTGCTGCAAAACCGGCACCAGCGCCAGATTGAGCAATTGCGTGATGACCAGCACCACCACCGCAATGCGCACGGGCGTGCGGATGTCCTGGCTGGCATAAAAGCCCGGCGCCAGCACCTTGATGGCCACCAGGCCCAGCAGGCCTGCGCCGTAGCCCATCAGCGCGGTGGTGGTCTGTTGCACGTCGCGGTCGGTAAAGGCGCCGTAGTGGTAGAGCGTGGCGACCAGCGGCTGGGCAAAGGTCAGCAGGGCTACCGCGCACGGCACGGCCAGCACCACCACGATGCGCAGGCCCCAGTCCAGCATGGCTGAGTATTTGGCGGCGTCGCTGGCCGCCTTGGCCGCCGCCAGCTGCGGCATCAGCACCACGCCGATGGCCACGCCCAGCATGGCCGTCGGGAACTCCATCAGCCGGTCGGCATAGGTCAGCCAGCTCACGCTGCCGGGCGTCAGGTGCGAGGCGATCTGGGTGTTGATCAGCAGGGAAATCTGCGCCACGCTGACCCCCAGCAAGGCAGGAACCATCAGTTTGGCGATGTTTTTGGTTGCCGTGTCGGCCCAGGCAGCCTGAACGCGTGCCCAGTTCAATCCGATTTTTGGCAGCAGGCCCAGGCGCAGCAAGGCCGGCACCTGCACCGCCAGCTGCAAAACCCCACCCAGCATCACGCCGGCGCCCAAGGCGTACACGGGCTCAATGCCCTGCGCCCGGAACCAGGGCGCGCCCAGCCAGGCGGCCGCAATCATGGCCAGGTTCAACAGCACCGGCGTCGCCGCCGACACCGCAAAACGCCGCCAGGTATTGAGCACGCCGGACGACAACGCCACCAGCGACATGAAGGCGATGTAGGGGAACATCCAGCGGGTCATGAACACGGCGGCTTCAAAACCACGCGGCTCCTGCTTCAGGCCGCTGGCCATGGCCCATACCAGCACCGGCGCCCCCGCCACGCCTATCACGCAGGTCAACAGCAGCGCCCAGGTCAACAGCGTCGCGACCCGGTCGATCAGCAGCCTGGTTTCGGCATCGCCGTTGTTGGCCTTGCTGGCCGCCAGCACGGGCACAAAGGCCTGGCTGAAGGCGCCTTCGGCAAACAGGCGGCGAAACAGGTTGGGAATGCGAAACGCCACGTTGAAGGCGTCGGTCATGGCGCTGGCGCCAAAAGTCGAGGCAATCAGCAGTTCCCGCACCAAACCGGTGATTCGGGAGACCAGGGTCAGCAGGGATACGGTGGAGGCGGCTTTAAAAAGTGACACCCGTGGAGTTTATAGCCCCCACGGTCGCTCACTGCGTGTAGCTCCCGAGGCCTTGCAGGCCGCGGCTCGCGAGACGCTTCGCCTCTGTCGCCTGTCCAAGCCTGCGCAGGCAGGCTTGGAGCCGCGGGCTCCAGCCCCTCGGGCCGCTGCGCCTGCGGCCCGGCGAAGCCGGTTCCGCGGCCCCTGCTGGTGTAAGTCCTTCTTGGTCTAAAACCACCATTTCCGGCCTGAAACTCCGCCGTCGTATAATCCAAGGCTTTGCTGCAACATCCACAGACTCCTCCCCAGGATTAAAGGAAACTATATATGGCTACCGCCAAACCCAAGAAAAAGAACCCGCGCCTTGCGTCGGGCCGCAAACGCGTCCGCCAGGACGTCAAACTCAACGCCGCGAACACCTCGCTGCGCTCCAAATACCGTACCGCTGTGAAAAACGTCGAAAAAGCCGTTGCAGCCGGTGACAAGGACAAGGCCAAAGACCTGTTCGCCAAAGCCCAGAGCATTGTGGACATAGTGGCCGACAAAGGCATCTTCCACAAGAACAAGGCAGCGCGCGATAAAAGCCGTCTGTCCGCCAAGGTGAAAGCCCTGGCACTGGCCCCCGCAAAGGCCGCCTGATCTTTCAGGCAAACCGCCCGGACTGATTTTTCGGTCCGCCGTTTTGTAGGGTGCGCTGCAGCAAAGCAAAAAGCCGTCGAAAGACGGCTTTTTTGTTTTCAACTCCGGGAAAGCGTAGCGAGCGGGGGTGGGGCGGGACAAGGCACACGCAGCACAAAAAGAATGTACTCAGGCAGATAAAGATTGCGGGCACCGCGCAATCCCGCATCGTGCCCGCGCAGCCGCTTTAAAGCTTATCGGGAATCAGGCAAGCTTCGGCCACCTGCAGTTCATTGTCCCTGGCAAAGTTGATCACAAAGTCCCAGGCCATGGGCTCGACATCTCGCAACTCGGCGTTGACGACCACGCACTTGAGACCATTGATGACCGTGGGAACGCACCAGGGCGAATAGGTGAGGTGGCTGCCCGGCTGCGGCCCGCCGGGACGGAACTGGCTCATCACACCGCACAACCTGTCGGCCCAGTCGCTGGGCCGGAAGGTTTTGCCGTCTCGGGTAATGCCCTGAATAAAGACTTCTTTGGCGGAGTTGGAGACCATCTGATGGAGGGTTTGTCGCGTGCCAGGAGCTGGGGGTATTGCGCCATGCTGCACCGCACCATGATTGTATCTTATATAAGACTCAAGTCCTGACTGTCACTCCAATTCTGCGCATTGCTGTGATGCACTATCGTCACAAAAGCCCGCGAAGTCTGCGCCTAAAATTGCTGCATGCCCGCCGGCTTCCCGGCGGCCGCCTGTTCCCCGCCTTGCCCGGAGTTTTCCCATGAACGCAGCCCTGCCCCAGCCCATCGAAGCCGCCTCACCCCACGTCATGAACACCTATGGCCGCCT
This sequence comes from Polaromonas sp. P4_H1, assembly GCF_056400945.1. NCBI lineage: Bacteria > Pseudomonadati > Pseudomonadota > Betaproteobacteria > Burkholderiales > Comamonadaceae > Polaromonas > Polaromonas sp. P4_H1. Next base: position 12,275 of record NZ_JBFUKG010000028.1, read on the forward strand.
GCCCATCGCGTTGTCGCATGGCCAGGGTTGCCGCGTCTGGGACGTCAACGGCAAATCCTACCTGGACGCGCTGGGCGGTATTGCCGTGAATACCGTCGGCCACAACCACCCGAAACTGGTGCCTGCGCTGCAGGAGCAGATCGGCCGGTTGATCCACACTTCCAACTACTACCATGTGCCGCTGCAGGAAACGCTGGCGGCCAAGCTGGTGGAGCTGTCGGGCCTGGAGAACGTGTTTTTCTGCTCCACCGGCCTTGAAGCCAACGAAGCTGCGCTGAAACTGGCGCGCAAATTCGGCCATGACAAGGGCATCGAGAGGCCGGAGATCGTGGTCTATGAAAAAGCCTTCCATGGCCGCAGCATCGCCACCCTGAGCGCCACCGGCAACGCCAAGGTGCAGGCCGGCTTCGGCCCGCTGGTCGAAGGCTTCATCCGTGTGCCGCTCAACGACCTGGAGGCCCTGAAGGCCGCCACGGCCGGCAACCCGAATGTGGTCGCGGTGTTTTTTGAAGCCATCCAGGGCGAAGGCGGCATCAACAGTATGAAGGACGAGTACCTGCGGGAGGTGCGCGCCCTCTGCGACGAGCGCGACTGGCTGCTCATGATCGACGAAGTGCAGTGCGGCATGGGCCGCACCGGCAAATGGTTTGCCCACCAGTGGTCCGGTATCAAGCCCGATGTCATGCCGCTGGCCAAGGGGCTGGGATCGGGCGTGCCGATCGGCGCGGTGGTGGCCGGCCCCAAGGCTGCCCATATTTTTAGCCCCGGCAACCACGGCTCGACCTTTGGCGGCAATCCGCTGGCCATGCGCGCCGGCGTGGAAACCCTGCGCATCATGGAAGAAGAAGGCCTGCTGGCCAATGCGGTCAAGGTGGGCGAGCACCTGCGGGCGGCGCTGGCGCGCGAACTGGCCGACGAGCCGGGCTTGAAGGAAATCCGCGGCCGCGGCCTGATGCTGGGCATTGAGCTGACCAAGCCTTGCGGGGAACTGCTTGCCCGCGCTGCCGAGAAAGGCCTGCTGCTGAGCGTGACGGCCGACACCGTGATCCGCCTGGTGCCTTCGCTCATCATGACCACCGCAGAAGCCGATGAAGTCGTGGCGATTGTGGTCCCGCTGATCAAGCAGTTATTGAAAGAGAAAGCATGACCAAGAGCGTGACCAAGGCAACGAAATCCGGGGCCGGCGAATCAGCCGAAGCGAAAAGCACCGCGGCCAGGCCCATCAGGCACTATTTGCAGTTCAGCGACCTGAATGCCGGCGAGTACGCCTACCTGTTCGAGCGGGCGGCGGTCATCAAGAAAAAGTTCAAGGCCTACGAAAAACACCAGCCGCTGGCTGACCGCACGCTGGCGATGATTTTCGAAAAAGCCTCGACCCGCACCCGCGTCAGCTTTGAGGCCGGCATGTACCAATTGGGCGGCAGCGTGGTGCACCTCACCACGGGCGACAGCCAGCTGGGCCGCGCCGAACCGATCGAGGACAGCGCCAAGGTCATCAGCCGCATGGTCGACCTGGTGATGATCCGCACCTTCGAGCAGACCAAGATTGACCGCTTTGCCGAACATTCGCGCGTGCCGGTCATCAACGGCCTGACCAACGAATTCCACCCCTGCCAGATCCTGGCCGACATCTTCACCTACATCGAGCACCGCGGTTCCATCAAAGGGAAAACGGTGGCCTGGGTCGGCGACGGCAACAACATGGCCAACACCTGGCTGCAGGCCAGCGAGATCCTCGGCTTCAAGGTGCATGTGAGCACGCCCGGCGGCTATGAAGTCGACCAGTCCATCGCCGGTATCCGCTCGGCCGAAAGCTACCAGGTCTTCAAGGACCCGATGCAGGCCTGCGCCGGCGCCGACCTGGTCACCACCGATGTGTGGACCAGCATGGGCTATGAAGCCGAAAACGAGGCACGCAAGAAAGCCTTTGCCGACTGGTGCGTCGATGCCGACATGATGCGGGCCGCCAAGCCCGATGCCCTGTTCATGCACTGCCTGCCCGCGCACCGCGGCGAAGAGGTCGAAGCCGACGTCATTGACGGGCCGCAGTCCGTGGTCTGGGACGAGGCGGAAAACAGGATGCATGTGCAGAAGGCACTCATGGAGTTCCTGCTGCTCGGACGGATTGACTGATCAGGTCCTCGCCTTCCTGTCAGCCTGTTGAATTCGACCCGCCTGGACCCGCAAGGTTCACGGCCGTGGAGGCGCGGGTGCAGGACGGCTGCCCTCGCCCCCTGAAGCCAAAAGGCATGAACCGTCCCAATCCATGGGACGAAGGCTGAACTCGCCAACCGTGCAGCGGCATCCTCTGCTTGTACCGTCCGCACCCGCACACCAAAATGAACTTCGACTCCCTTTGAGGGGAGCCTGAATATCCATCAATCATTTTGGACCGTGCTACGCCATGTATATCAGTGAACAGCTTCTCAACCCGAACGAGCGCCGGCTGCGCTTGTCCACGCAACTGGGCGTGCAAAGTGTCGTGCTGGACAACCGCGGCACCGAACTGGTTTCCGCCACCGGTGGTGTCAGCGCCTGGGACGCCGCCAAACTGGCAAGCTACCGCAAATGGGTTGAAAGTTTCGACTTGAAACTGGACGTCTTCGCCCTCGACGTCGGCTCCATCCTGCTGGACTCGCTGGTCGACCTCGACAGCGCCCGCAAGCAGCGGGACGTATTGGCGCAGAACATCCAGAAAGCCGCCGACGCCGGCATCACCTGCCTCAAGTACAACGTGCAGATGGTGGGCATCACGCGCACCGGCCTCAAACCCGGACGAGGCGGCGCCCGCAACTCGGGCTTCGTGTACGCCGAATACACGCAGGAAGGCGATCGCCAGAACTCTTACTGGGGCGTGGGCTACCCGACCAACCAGGACGAAGGCGATGCCGAAACCGCCATGCTGTGCGGCCAGAAACTGGCGCGCGAAGTGCCACCGGTGACGGAAAAGGCCGGCTGGGATGCGATCGAGTTTCTGGTCGAAGGCCTCGTACCCGCCGCCGACAAGGCGGGCGTGCGGCTGGCCTGCCACCCGCATGACCCGGCCTACCCCGTGGGCGGGCTCAACGGCATCGAGCACGTGGTCGGTTCGGCCGGCGGCCTGCGCAAATTCCTGGCGATAAGCCCCAGCAAGAACCACGGCCTGAACTTCTGCCAGGGCACCGTGGCCGAGATGTTCAGGGAGCCGGGCAAGCACATGATTCCCGTCATCGAGGAATTTGCGTCCACCGGACGTATTTTCATGGTGCACTTTCGCAACATCCGCGGCGGCTACCTGGACTTCCAGGAAGTGTTCCCGGACGAGGGGGACGTCGACATGTTCCAGGCCATCAAGGCCTACCAGCGCGGCGGCTATGCCGGCCCGCTGTGCCCGGACCATGTGCCGGTGTCGGACCTTGACGAAAACCGCGAGCGCTTCATGTCGTTCGCGCTGGGTTACACGCGCGGCCTGCTGCAGGCTGCCGGCGTCTGGTCCACGCCCCGCCACTGACTTTTCCGGCCAGCAGGCCGGTGCTGCGAAATGGCTGGTGGGGCTGCTGGGCCGGCGAACCCGGGATGCGCCGGCAGCGCAGGCCGACTTGCCCCCGGTTGGGGCCCTGATTTGTCCCATGGGTTGGGACTTTCAAGCCGCTCTCCGCGAAAACCCCTGTAGGCCCCGCCGGAGGCGTCACCCAGAATGACCGGGCTTGCTCGTACCAGAGCAACTTCCAACACTCATCGGAGAAAACATGTTTCGACGCCATCTCGTTTGCCTGAGCGCCATCGCAGCGCTGGGCTTCGCGCTTCCGCTGGCCGCCCAGGCCCAGACCGACTACCCGACCAAACCGGTCAAGCTGATCGTGCCGTTCCCGGCCGGCGGCACCAGCGACATCATGGGCCGCATGATCGCCGAGGAGCTCACCAAGGCGCTCAAGCAGCCCTTCGTGGTGGAGAACATCGGCGGCGCCGGCGGCGTCATCGGTGCCGAGCGCGCCGCCAAGGCCACACCCGATGGTTACACGCTGGTGCTCAGCGGTGTCGGCCAGAACGCGGTGGCGCACGGCCTCAATCCCAAGCTGGCCTATGACTCGAACAAGGATTTCATCCACATCACCCAGATCCACTCCGGCCCCAACGTACTGGTGGTGCACCCCGACACGCCCTTCAAGACCTTCAAGGAACTGGTCGACTACGGCAAGGCCAACCCCGGCAAGCTGAACTACGGCTACACCCACGCGGCGTCCGGCCACATGGCGATGGAGCTGCTCAAGCAGACCGTGGGCACCTGCACCGGCGCCAAGGGCAACCAGAGCTGCAAGGGCCTGTACATGGTGGGCATTCCCTACCGCGGCGGCGGCCCGATGATGACCGACATCCTGGGCGGCCAGATCCCGATGATGTTCATCAACCAGGACGTGGCGCTGCCGCATGTGAAGGCCGGCAAACTGCGGGCGCTGGCGGTCTCCAGCCTGTCGCGCAACCCGCTGTACCCGGACGTGCCGACGATTGCCGAGTCGGGCTACCCCGGCTTCTCTGCGCTGTCCTGGTCAGGCCTGTCAGCGCCCAAGGGCACGCCCAAGGCCATTGTGGACAAGCTCGAAGCGGCCGCGGTCAAGGCCATGCAGAGTCCGGCGATCAAGACCCGCATGGAGTCGCAGGGCTTTGTGGTGCCCTCGCTGGGCTCGGCCGACTACACGTCCTTCGTCGCCAAGGAAGTGGACCGCTGGACCCGTGTGATCAAGATCGCGGGAATCAAGGCGGAATAAGGAGCCCGTGGGCGGCGGCCGGCGTCAGGCGCTGGCCCGCTCCACCAGCGAAAACCCCAGGTCCAGCACCCTGCCGCCGCGGGGTTTCGCCACACCGGCGAAGCGTTCGAGCAGCATCTGGCCGGCGCACCGGCCCAGCTCCGTCGCCTGCACCCGTACCGTGGTGAGCGGCGGGAACGCGGCCTCGGCCATCGCCAGATCCGAGAAGCCGACAACCGCCATGCGCTGCGGTACCTGCCACTGCTGCTGCCGGCAATACAGCAAGGCGCCCATGGCCAGAATGTCGTTGCTGCAAAACACGGCATCCAGCGCCGGGCAGCGTGCCGCCAGGCGTTCCATGGCCGCCGTACCGGCCGCGATGCTGGAAGCCGGCGGGAGCAATTCCGTGGGCAAGCCGGCCACGTCGACATCGTCCAGCCCCTGCTTTTTCAGCACCGCCGCCAGGCCCGCCAGCCGCTTGAGCGAACGCTCCTCCCGGGCGCCCAGAAAACCGATACGGCGATAGCCACGGGCCAGCAGAAAGCGGCCCACCGCCTCGCCCACACCGGTGTGGGAGACGCCCACCGCCATGTCGATGGGCGATGCCGGCAGATCCCAGATTTCCATCACCGGCAAGCCCAGCCGGCGCAGTTTGGCCCGCACCGCCTTCTCGTGCGTCGCACCCGTCAGCACGATCGCGTCGACGCGCCGGCCCAGAAAGGCATCCACCAGTCCGGCCTCGGCCTCGGGGTGGTAGCTCGACTGGGCCAGCATCAGCTGGTAGCCTGCCGGTGCCAGTGCCGCAGCCAGGCCATTCATGGCATCTGCAAACCAGGCGTTGGACAGCGTGGGCACCACCGCGCCGACGATGCGCGAGCGGGCCGACGCCAGGCTGCCGGCGGTGAGGTCCGGCACATAGCCCAGCTGCTTCACCGCAGCCCGCACACGGGCCAGCGTGGCCGGCGACACCTTGCCCGGCTCGTTCAATGCCCGGGAGACAGTGACCAGGGCCACGCCGGCGGCCGCCGCGACATCGGCCATGCGGGCGCCGCGCAAGCCGGCGGCGCGCCTGGAAACATTCATCGACGGGCCATCTTTCGGATCTTCCTTCAGGTCATCTTTTGGGTCTTTGGCCATGCTTTTCCAGCCATCTTCCGGATTTGTCCCGCATCCTGGGATGGGCACGGCAGTTACGGCCATAGCTACTTGAATAGCTGCTTGGATTGTGCGGCAGCACGGTGCAAAATGGAAGCGCTTCCATACACAAGGAGATTTTCACGTGGCAGTTGAATCCAACATCGTTTCCTACGCCCAGGTCGCGTCCGACGCGCGCACCGCCGCCGACACCGGCGACCGCATCGAATGGGTCAAGCTCTCGCTGACCTTCCTGCCGCTGGCCACGCCGGTTAGCGACGCCAAGGTGCTCACCGGCCGGCAAAAGCCGCTGACCGAGATCGCCTTCATCTTCGCCGAGATCCGCACCCGTGACGGCCACGAAGGCATCGGCTTCGGCTACAGCAAGCGCGCTGGCGGCCCCGGCATGTACGCCCACGCCAAGGAACTAGCGCCCAACCTGATCGGGGAAGACCCAAACGACATCCAGAAAATCTTCACCAAGCTGCTGTGGGCCGGCGCTTCCATGGGTCGCAGCGGCCTGACGACACAGGCCATCGCGCCCTTCGACATCGCCCTGTGGGATTTGAAGGCCAAGCGCGCCAGGCTGCCGCTGGCCAAGCTGCTGGGCGCGCAGCGCGACTCGGTGCAGTGCTACAACACCTCGGGCGGCTACCTGCACACGCCGCTGGACCAGGTGCTGAAGAACGTGGCCATCTCGCGCGAGAGTGGCATCGGCGGCATCAAGATCAAGGTGGGCCAGCCCGACCTGTCCATCGACATCGAGCGGGTGGGCGCGGTGCGCAAGCTGCTGGGTGACGGCTTCCCGCTGATGGTGGACGCCAACCAGCAATGGGACCGCCAGAAGGCCACGCGCGCCTGCCGTGCCTTCGAGGACTTCGACCTGACCTGGATCGAGGAGCCGCTGGACGCGCATGACTTCGAAGGCCACGGCCTGCTGGCCGATCGCTTCGACACCGCTATCGCCACCGGAGAGATGCTGACCTGCTTCGACGAGCATGCGCAGCTCATCATGGCGGGCACAGACTTCATCCAGCCCGATGCGCCGCGCGTGGGGGGCATCACGCCCTTCCTGAAGATCATGGCCCTGGGCGAGTTCAAGCAGCGCAAGCTGGCGCCCCACTTCGCGATGGAGATCCACCTGCACCTGGCGGCCGCCTATGGCATTGAGCCCTGGCTGGAACACTTCGAATGGCTGGGCCCGCTGTTCAACGAGCAGATGCAGCTCAAGGATGGCCGCATGTGGGTGTCCGACCGCCCGGGCCTGGGGTTCTCGCTGAGCGAGCAGGCCTTGGCATGGACGACAGAAACACAGGAATTCGGCAAGCGGCCATGAAAAGGCCCTGAAAACCTCACGAATAGCCATGAATTTCATGGCTATTCGTCTGCGGACTATTTGGGCACTGCATCTTTTTTTGCAAAGAACGCGAGCGTGGACTGCGCGGACCGTCCCCCTCAGTCACTGCGCAGGTGATACCCCCGCCCCGCATAGTCAAAGTCGACCAGCTCGTTGATCGCCACCGTCTTGTCGGCCGGCGCCGCATAGTAGGCGCGGATCTCGGCGATCTTGCCCGTCTGGGGATCGAAGCGGTACCACTCATCACCGCGCAGGGCCGTGCCGCTCTTGTTCTTCCAGTGCGTCCACTCGATCACCGCTTCGGGGCTGTTATGGCTGACCAGGATTTTCTCGATGGTCCATTGCGAACCCAGCGTGTCGACACACCAGATCCACTTGCGGGCAATGGTGTCGGCGCCGCGCCAGGGGATCTCCGGCAGGCCCGCCGGAAAGTAATGCACCGCGTCGGGGGTGAAGCAGTCCATCAGGGCCTGGTAGTCGGCCGCGTTGCAGGCGTCGAAGTAACGGCGGATCAGGGCCTTGTAGTGCTCGGGGCTGAAGGTGGTCATAGGGGTCCTTGGTTTTGCTCCCTCTCCCCCTGGGAGAGGGCGGGGGTGAGGGCCTCCCCCAGAGGAAGAGGAAAGAATGCGTCAGCGGCTGCCGGCGGGCTTGACGGGCGCAATGGCCGGACGGCTGGCGGCCACCCACGCCTTGTATTGCGCGCGTGTGGCTTCGCTGGGCGGATACAGACCCCACAGCGCTTCGCCGGCCTGCACGCGCAGGCCGATGTAGGCTTCGATGTCGTCGCGCGCCTCGCACAGGTTGGCCATCTCCTCGGCCAGATGGGCGGGGATCACCGTGATGTTGTCGCCGTCACCATGGATGACATCGCCGGGATAAATCGCCACGCCGGCACAACCAATGGGCACCTGCAGGTCGGCCACATGGTGATAGGACAGCCGGGTGGTGGCGGTCACGCCGGTACACCAGATTGGAAAGTCCATCTGCGCCAGCTCCGTGCCATCGCGAAAGGAACCGTCGGTGACCACACCGCGGGCACCGCGCATCATCATGCGGGTGATCAGCATGTTGCCCATCGAGGCGGCACGTCCGTCCTTGTTGCTGTCGATCACCAGCACATGGCCGGGCTCAACCTGCTCGACACCGACCCACTGCAGGTTGTCGGCGTTGGGCGAAGTCGTGAGGTTGCCGTACACATCGACGTCTTCGCGTGCCGGTATGAAGCGCATGGTGTAGGCACGGCCGGCGAAGGGCTTGATTTTCTTGTTGAGCGGCGTCAGTCCGTGCAGCACAGGCTGGCGAAAACCCTTGATGTACAGCTGCGTCGTCAGCGAACCGCTGGTGACTTTGGCCAGGCGGTCAAGCACCGAATCGGGAACATGAACGGCAGGGGTGCGCTGCGGAATCACCGGCAGTGGCGGAGGGTTGATGGCGTGGGTCATGGGTGTAGGCTCAAAAAATGATGTCTCAAATTGTGGGTATGACTTCAGGGCACATTCAGGGCGCATGGTGAGCGGCCTGACGATTCAATCGTAATAAGATCACGGAATATTTCCATCGGGTATCTGCACCCGCGGCAGACCCAACATCAGTCAATTTCCACATATTGGGACAAATAAAGTGGCAACCAGTAGTGGCGACGGCACCGGCGCGCTTGAGAAAGCGATCGACGTCCTGGAGGCGGTGGGTGCCACCGCCGAGGGCCTGAGCCAGGCCGACATCACCGCACGCCTGGCCCTGCCGCGCACCACGGTGTACCGCCTGCTGGCGACACTGGTGGCGCGCGGCCTGCTGCGGCGCGACCCGGTGCGCAAGGTGTACCGGCTGGGCTTTCGCTGCTTCGAGATGGCGCGCCAGGCTTATGCCCTGCCCGACCTGGTGGCTGCGGCCGCCGTTGAACTGCGGGCGCTGCGCGACCTGACCGGGGAGACCTCCTACCTCGCCACACTGGACGGCGCGGAAGTGATCTCGCTGGAGCGCTACGACGGCGCGCACAGCAAGCGCTCGGCGGCCGCGCTCGGCCAGCGCAAGCCGGCGTATTGCACCAGCCAGGGCAAGGCCATTTTGTCGGCCATGAGCGATGCGGAGCGCGATGCGCTGGTGCGCGACATGACGCTCAAGCCACTGACGCCGCTCACCATCACGGACCGCCGGCGGCTGCAGGCCGATCTCAGGATCACCGCGGCGCGAGGTTACTCGATCGACGACGAGGAGATCGTGCTGGGGGTGCGCTGCGTGGGCGCACCGGTGGTCGATCCGCAGGGCAAAGTGCGCGGCGCCATCAGCGTGGCAGGGCCAGCCTGGCGCCTGACGCGCGAACGGCTGGAATTGCTGGGCCCGGAAGTGGCGGACGCCGCCCGGCGCATTGGCGCGCAACTCAAGGACAGCCTGAAGCTGGCTGATGATTCAGCCCTGCAGCCCGTGCCCGGCCCCTGGGCCTTTTTCGGCAATCACCCCCAGTGGTGCGCGCGCCGCCAGCGCCTGTACTGGGTCGACTCGCTGGCGCCCTCGCTGCGGGTTTTTGATGGCGAAACCGACCGGCTGATTGCACAGGTGGACCTGCCCGTGAGCGGACTGATCCTGCAGGACGAGGACTTCATCCTGACGCATCAATCCGGCGCCTCGCGCATTTCCGCCGATGGCGCGGCAGTGCCCGTGACGGCCTGGCCCGGCGGCGTGCTGCAGGCGATCTGCACCGACGACAGCCAGGCGATCTGGGCCGCGTTCGAGGTGGCCAGCGGCGGGAGCGCGGTCGGCACGATAGCGCCGTCCGGCACCTTCAAGCCGCGCTGGCACCTGACCGAGCCGGTGCAGTGCCTGCGCTATCGGCCGGAAGACGGAACCCTGTATGCCTGCGCCCCGGCTTCCGGCGACATCCTGACGATGAAGCCCGGCACAACGGCCATCCGCCGGCTGACCACGGTGCCCAAGGGCTCGGGCCGCGTCAGCGGCATTGCGTTTGATGCCACAGGCGGCGTATGGACAGCCTTGCGGGATGGCTGGAGCGTGGTCCGGATCTCACCCGAGGGCAGCCTGGACCGCGTGATCGGCCTGCCCGTCCCGTGCCCCACCGACCTGGCATTCGGAGGCTCCGACCTCAGCCGGCTCTATGTGACGACGGCCAGGCAGCCGGTCTCGCTCGATGCACTGGCCAACGCGCCGTGGTCGGGCCGGCTGTTTGCGCTGGATGTGAATTGACGCCATAGCGCGGCGGAGCCACGCGGGGCCCGGTACGCCGCCGTCATGTGCCGGTTGTCTTGGTCCGCTTGCTCCCCTTTTGTGCCAGCTTCTGTGCCGGCTTCTGCGCCGGCTTCCGCCCCGCAGCCTGTGTCGATTTCCGGCCAGGCGTCTGAACCTCTTCGTTCTGAACATCTTCGGCCACCAGGCGCAAACAATCCATCAATTGCTCGCTGCTCGGCGTCAGCCGTCGCCCCCGCACGGTGATGAGGCCGATGGGGGGCAGCTCAATCGGTACCTCGATGGGCAAAATGTCCAACAGGCCCTCCTTCTCAAAGTGCAGGGCCACCGAGCGCGCCAGGAAACCGGCCGCCTCACGCTGCTGCACAAAAGTGCTGAGCACCAGGAAGGACGAGGTTTCGACAATGTCGACCGGCGGGTTCAGCCCGTGGCGAAAGAAAGTCTGCTCGATCTTCACACGCAGTGAAGCCCAGGGCGGCGGCAGTACGCAGGGCATGGCGGCCAGATCGGCCCAGCCCGGGGTTTTGCGCCGCGCCAGTGCATGGCCGCGCCTGACCACCACCTTCATCGGTTCGTTGAACAGCGCCTCGGTCACCAGGTCCGGCGCGGCGTAGCCAGGCTCCAGCCGGCCGACAAACAGGTCCAGTTCGCCCAGGCGCAGTTTGGGCAGCAGGTGTGTGAGGTCGCCCTCCTCCACCAACACCGTGGCCTGCGCCGAACGCTGCTTGAGCAACTTGACCGCGCCGGCCAGCAGGACCGGCATCGCCACCACCATGGCACCAACGCGGGTGCGGCCCGCCGCCCCGCTGGCAACCGCTGCAATTTCATCGCGCGTGCGTTCGTATTCCGCGAGCACCGAGCGCGCAAAACGCACGATGGCCTGGCCGCTGGAAGTGGGCACCGTGCCGCGCGTGGAACGCTCAAACAGCGTCAGGTCGAGCATGCTCTCGACCTCGGTCAGCATTTTCGAGACGGCCGGCTGGCTGACCGACAGGAACTCGGCCGTTCGGCCCAGATGGCGAAACTGGTCCAGCGCCACCATCAGTTGCAGGTGGCGCAGCTTGATGTTGGAGCGAAGGACACGGTCAATCTGGGCCATGGTTCATGTTAACCCAGAGGCTATGAAGTGATTCCACTATTCGATTAGATTGTTATGAAGAATCGGGCAAGAATCGCTGCATAAGACGCTGCATAAGAAATTCATCCGTATCCATCCACCCGAGGCAGACAAACATGAAAATTTCCACCCTTCCCGCCGGGGTCAGGCGCCGCGAACTGCTCATCGGCGCCGCCGCTGCGGGTGCCGGGGCACTGACACTCATGAACCCCCTGAACGCACGGGCGCAGGCCTATCCCGATCGGCCGATCACCTTCATCTGCCCCTGGCCTGCCGGCGGCACCGCGGACCAGTCCATGCGGGCCTTATGCCAGATTGCCTCGCGCGTGTTGGGCCAGTCCATCGCGGTTGAAAACAAGGCCGGCGCCTCCGGCATGATAGGTACCAAGGCCATGGCCTCGGCCAGGCCCGACGGCTACACCATCGGTCAGATCCCCATTTCCGTCACGCGTTTCTCGCAGCTCGGCACACTGCAGCTGGACCCGCTCAAGGACTTTACCTACCTGGCGCGCACCTCGGGCCAGACCTTCGGCATTGCCGCCCCGGCCGACTCGCGCTTCAAGTCGCTTCAGGAGGTCGTGGCTTTTGCCAAAGCCAACCCCGGCAAGCTGACCTATGCCCATGCGGGCATAGGCGGCGCCACGCACGTCGGCATGGAGGAGTTCGCCCTGGCCGCTGGCGTCCAGTTCAACCACGTGCCCTACAAGGGCGGTGCCGAGGCCTTGCAGGCGGTGCTCGGCGGCCATGTCGACCTGCTGGCCGACTCCAGCTCCTGGGCGCCGCATGTCGAGGCCGGCAAGCTCAAGCTACTGGCCACCTGGGGCGAGCGGCGTACCGCACGCTTCAAGGACACGCCCACACTCAGGGAGCTAGGCTACAACGTCGTCGTGGATGCACCCAACGGCATCGGCGCCCCAAAAGGAATGGACCCGGCCATCACCCAGAAACTGCGCGAAGCGTTTCGCGTCGCCGTGGCCAGCCCCGAGTTCAAACAGGTCGCCGACAAGATCGATGCACCGGTGCTTTACCTGGACGGCCCGGACTACGAGAAGTATGTGGCCAGCGTTTACCAGAAAGAAACCGTGCTCATTGAAAAGCTCAAGCTCAGGGAATTGATGAAGAGCTGAGCGCCGCCCGCGCCGCCTTTTCCAGACCAGACCTATCCAGCCCCGCCATGCCCTCCCCCACCGCCAGCCCGCTGATCCGCCTGCACGCCAACGACAACGTGCTCGTGGCAAAAACCCCGCTCGCCCTGGGCCAGGCGCTGCCGGAGATTGACGCGCGGGCGCGCGCCCAGGTGCCGGCCGGTCACAAGATCGCCGCCTGCCGCATCGCCGGCGGCGAGCGCATCATCAAGTACGACACAGTGATCGGCATCGCCGCGCGCGACATCGAGGCAGGTGACCATGTGCACGCGCACAACCTGACGCTGGTGGATTTCGAGCGCGACCCGGCTTTCGGCCAGGACGTGCGGCCAGTCGAGTATGTGACGGATGCCGAGCGCGCCACCTTCATGGGCTTTGTGCGCCCCGACGGCCGTGTCGGCACCCGCAACTTCATCGGCATCCTGTCGTCGGTCAACTGCTCCGCCACCGTCATCAAGAACATTGCGGCCCACTTCACGCCCGAACGGCTGGCGGACTTTCCACATGTGGACGGTGTGGCTGCCTTTGCGCAAACCAGCGGCTGCGGCATGTCGTCGCCCAGCGAACATTTTGATGTGCTGCGCCGCACCCTGGCCGGTTACGCCCGCCATCCCAACCTGGCGGGGGTGCTGATTGTGGGGCTGGGCTGCGAGCGCAACCAGGTGGCGTCGCTGGTGGAATCGCAGGGCCTGCCTGAAAGCAAGCTGATGCGCACGCTGGTGATGCAGGAGGTGGGCGGCACCCGCGTAACCATTGAAGCCGGCATAGCGGCCATCCGGGAGATGCTGCCGGACGCCAACGCGGCCCGGCGCCAGCCCGTGCCGGCCAGCCATCTGAAGATTGGCCTGGAGTGCGGCGGCTCCGATGGTTTCTCCGGCATCACGGCCAATCCGGCGCTGGGCGCGGCCATGGACATCCTGGTGCGCCACGGCGGCACCGCCATCCTGTCGGAAACGCCCGAAATCCACGGCGTGGAATACATGCTGACCCGCCGGGCCGTCACGCCCGAAGTCGGCCAGAAACTGCTGGACCGGCTGGCCTGGTGGGAGCAATACACGGCCGGCCAGAACGCCCAGTTCAATGGCGTGGTCGGGCACGGCAACCAGGCCGGGGGCCTGGCCAACATCTTCGAAAAATCGTTGGGCTCGGCCATGAAGGGCGGCACCACGCCGCTGCAGGCCGTGTATGAATATGCCGAGCCCATCGACCGCCACGGTTTCGTGTTCATGGATTCACCAGGTTACGACCCGGTGGCCTCGACCGGGCAAATCGCCAGCGGCGCCAACCTGATCTGCTTCACCACCGGCCGCGGCTCGATGTTCGGCTCCAAGCCGGCGCCCACGATCAAGCTGGCCAGCAACACGCCCATGTTCACCCGCCTGGAGGAAGACATGGACCTCAATTGCGGCGCCATCCTGGACGGCGAGCTGGACGTGCCGCAAATGGGCCAGCGGATTTTCGAAGCCATCCTGCGCCATGCCTCGGGCGAGCCGACCAAGAGCGAGGCGCTGGGCCTGGGCGATCACGAATTCGTGCCCTGGCACCTGGGCATTGTGAGCTGACCGCCGCGCGCGGGAGGCTGGTATCGTTGGCATGCGCGACGGCATCGGTCCGCAGTCCGCCAACGTCCCTCAACACCCCCAACGACCATTTCCACCATCAAAGGATGACTTCATGAGCACCGGCAATCCCTTCAAGGCCGCACTGGCCCGCGGCCAGCAGCAAATCGGGCTGTGGATGTCCATGGCCGAGCCCTACCTGGCGGAAGTCACCGCCACGGCCGGATTCGACTGGCTGCTGATCGACGGCGAGCATGCGCCCAACGACCTGCGCAGCACGCTGGCCGCCCTGCAGGCGGTAGCACCCTACCGTTCGCAGCCGGTGGTGCGGGCGGTGGCCGGCGAGGTGCCGCTGATCAAGCAGCTGCTGGACATTGGCGCGCAAAACCTGCTGGTGCCCATGGTCGACACAGCCGCCCAGGCCCAGCACATCGTGGACGCCACACGCTACCCGCCCTTGGGCATCCGGGGCGTGGGCAGTGCAGTGGGACGCGCTTCGCGCTGGAGCGCGCGCACCGACTACCTGGATCACGCCGACAGCGAGGTCTGCCTGCTGGTGCAGGCGGAAACCGTCACGGCCCTGAAAAACCTGGAAGCGATTTGCGCGGTGGACGGCGTGGATGGGGTGTTCATCGGCCCCGCCGACCTGGCAGCGTCCATGGGGCACCGCGGCAAACCGGGTCACCCCGAGGTGCGGGCGGCCATCGAGCAGGCCATGAAGACCATCATCGCCTCCGGCAAGGCAGCGGGCTCGCTCACCTCGGACCCGGCGCTGGCACGGCACTACCTCGCCCTGGGCTGCACCTTTGTGGCCACCGGCGTCGATGTGCTGGTCTATGCCAATGCGGTTCGGCGCATGGCGGCTGACTTCATCTCGCCCGGCTCCGCACAGGCGGTAATCCCCAGCGCAGCCTACTGACCGGCAAGGCAGCAGCACGGCTGCAAGGGACTGCAACGACGCGGGAAGACCCGGAAGGCTTTAACGCCAGGGAAGGTCCGGGAGGCTCGCAAAAATCCGTTGCCGAACCGCGTGTCCGGCAGTAATGCGCGCCCGGACCCATGGCATGAAACATGCTGCACCGCAGCATCAGGCCACGGGTAAACCCGTGGATTGAAGTTTTCATTTCTGAGTACAGTCGTGTATACAAAATTGACCGGCCCGCTGGTCAGTTGCCTTGTAGTTCCATCCCCCTGGCCCGGCATCCACCCTCTGCATTGGAGATCACCCATGGACATTCGCAACCCATCGCCCGACCTTTACAACGAAGACCTGGCCCCGGCAAAAACGCGGAACTGGGGCACCTTCAGCATCTTCAATGTATGGACCTCGGATGTGCACAGCCTGTGGGGCTATTACCTGGCGGCCAGCCTGTTCCTGCTGTGCGGCAGTTTCACCAACTTCCTGCTTGCCATCGGCCTGAGCTCGATGGTGATCTTTTTCCTGATGAACCTGGTCGGTTACGCAGGCGTTAAAACCGGCGTGCCCTACCCCGTGCTGGCCCGCGCCTCCTTCGGCGTTTGGGGCGCCAATCTGCCCGCACTGGTGCGCGCCGTGGTGGCCTGCTTCTGGTATGGCGCACAGACCGCCGCAGCCTCGGGCGCCATTGTGGCGCTGCTCACCCGCTCCGACGCCATCATGGCGTTTCACAAATCGACCCACCTGCTGGGCCATTCCGGCCTGGAGGTGATCTGCTTCGTCGTCGTCTGGGCCCTGCAGCTGCTGATCATCCAGAACGGCATGGAAACCGTGCGCAAGTTCCAGGACTGGGCCGGCCCGGCGGTGTGGGTGGCCATGCTGGTGCTTGCGGTGGGCCTGTGCGTGAAGGCCGGCGGCTTTTCGTTTGACCACGGCATTCCGCAGGATGTGCTGCTGGCCAAGACCAAGGATGCCGGCGTGCCCGGCGAGCCCGGCTCGTTCTGGGCACTGATGGCCGTGGGCGCCACCTGGATCACCTACTTCGCCGCGCTGTACCTGAACTTTTGCGATTTCTCGCGTTACGCCAAAGACAAGGCCACCGTCAAGAAAGGCAACCTCTGGGGCCTGCCGATCAACCTGATCCTGTTCTCGCTGGTGGCCGGCGTGACGACGATTGCCGCCTTCAAGGTCTATGGCGAGGTGCTGCTGCACCCCGAGCAGATTTCCGCCAAGTTCGACAGCTGGTTCCTGGCGCTGCTGGCCGCGCTGACCTTTGCCGTGGCGACGCTGGGCATCAACGTGGTGGCCAACTTCGTCTCGCCCGCCTTTGACTTTGCCAATGTGTTTCCGCGCAAGATCAGCTTCAAGACCGGCGGCTACATCGCGGCAGGCATCGCACTGGTGCTCTACCCGTTTGCGCCTTGGGAAGGCAACGCGGCAACGTTTGTTGGCGCCATCGGCGCCACCATGGGGCCGCTGCTGGGCATCATCCTGGTGGACTACTACCTGATCGCCAAAGGCCAGGTCAATGTGGAAGCGCTTTACCACGAGGACGGCGAATACCGCTACCAGGGCGGCTGGAACCGCAACGCCCTCATCGCCACCGTCATTGGCGCGCTGTTTTCCAGCATATTGCCCAACTTCACCAGCCTGCTGCCGTCCTGGTGGGGCATTTATGGCTGGTTCTTTGGCGTGGCCATCGCCGGCATCGCATATTACGTGCTTGCTACGGCCATGCCTCGGGCGACGGCTACGGCACACGCCAAGGCCTAGCAGCCTACCGCGTAGGGGGAGGCCCCGGTTCGGGGCTTCACGGTCCGGCCGATCATCTCCTTCCCCCGCTGGGGGAAGGCCGGGATGGGGGCTCGCGGCGTGGGCATCGGGCCACCGTGCTTATCTGGTCGCCGCTGGCCCCCACCCCAACCCTCCCCCGGAAGGGGAGGGAGCTTCACAGTCCTTGACTGAACCGTATTGGCCTAGCCGCGACCCACAAACGGCATTTTGGTGGCCATGATGGTCATGAACTGCACATTGGTGGACAGCGGCAGCGCGGCCATGTGAACCACCGCATCGGCCACTTCCTTGGCGTCCATCATGGGCTCCACAGCGATCTCGCCGTTGGCCTGGGGCACGCCTTTGGTCATGCGGGCGGAGAGTTCCGTCAGGGCATTGCCGATGTCGATTTGCCCGCAGGCGATGTTGTACTTGCGGCCATCGAGCGAGATCGATTTGGTCAGGCCCGTGATGGCGTGCTTGGTCGAGGTGTAAGGCGCGGAATTGGGGCGTGGCGCGTGGGCGGAAATCGAGCCGTTGTTGATGATGCGGCCGCCCTGCGGCTGCTGGTCTTTCATCAGCCGGATGGCGCCCTGCGCGCAGAGGAAAGAACCCGTGAGGTTGATGTTCACCACGTTTTGCCATTGCTCGAACGTGATGTCCTCGATGTTCACGCCCGGGGCGTTCACGCCGGCGTTGTTGAACAACAGGTCGAGCCGCCCAAACACTTCCTTGATCTTGGCAAACAGGGCCGCGACCGATTCAGGGTTGCCCACATCGGTAGGGACAGGCAGCGCGCGGTCGGTGCCTGACTCCTTGGCCACCTCGTTAAGTGGTTCGATGCGTCGCCCGACGAGTGCCACGCAGTAACCCTCCCGCAGCAGTGCCAGCGCGACGGCCCTGCCAATACCGGTGCCTGCACCCGTCACCACAGCGACCTTGCCGGTTGCCTTGTCGTTCGAACTCATGTTGTACCTCTGTCTCTTTGCTTGATGTTGATGAAGAAGAATCCGGGTGCCAGACCCGCGCCCGACGGCCAGTGCCGATGGTCTGGATTGTGCCCCAGCCACGGCAGGACGGCAGGAGCGCGCACCACCCTATCTCCCCCCTGGTTTCGACGTTTTTGCCGGCAATTACTTTAGGTTTAAACTATTTTTGTCACTTGTTGGAAATAACCGACACCACGGCTTTTTCGGCGGTGCTACCTTTACACGTATGACAGCCAGAGTCCTACCATCCACCACCGCAAGGCCCTTGAGGCTTTGGGACATCTCGCCCCCCGTGGCGCCAGGCTCGCCGGTTTTTCCGGGCGACACGCCCTACCAACAGCAATGGGCCGCGAGCATCGCGCCGGGCTGCCCGGTGAACGTCAGCACCCTCACCCTGTCGCCGCACATAGGCGCACACGCCGACGCGCCCTTGCACTACGACCCGCAGGGCGCCGCCATCGGCGCGATCGATCTCACGCCCTATATCGGGCCTTGCCGCGTCATTCACGCCATCGCCAAAGGGCCGCTGATCGAGTGGGAGCACCTCGCGCATGCCATACATGACCTGCCGCCGCGCGTGCTGGTTCGCACCTACGAGCGCATGCCGGTCGGGCACTGGGACCCCATGCTCGCGGCCTACGCGCCCGAGACCGTTGAGCGCCTCGCCGCGCTCGGTGTCAAGCTGATCGGCATCGACACCGCCAGCATCGATCCGGCCGCAAGCAAAACCCTGGACAGCCACCAGGTGATCCGCCAGCGCGGCCTGCGCGTGCTGGAAAACCTGGTGCTCGACGAGGTGCCCGAAGGCGACTACGAACTGATTGCCCTGCCGCTCAAGCTGATGACGGCCGATGCTTCCCCCGTTCGCGCAGTCTTGCGCGAACTCCCCTGAAAGATGAACCTGACATGACCACAACTCTGCAAGATTGCCGCGCACTCGATGCGCAAGACCCATTGCGCACCCTGCGCGACCAGTTCAGCCTGCCCGAAGGCGTGATTTACCTGGATGGCAACTCGCTCGGCGTGCTGCCAAAAACCGCGGCGGCACGCGTGCAGGAGGCCGTGGTCCAGGAATGGGGCCAGGGCCTGATCCGCAGCTGGAACAGCGCGGGCTGGTTCAGCCTGCCGCAGCGCCTGGGTGACAAGATTGCGCAGCTGATAGGCGCAAAACCGGGCGAAGTGGTGGCCACCGACAGCACCTCGATCAATCTCTACAAGGTGCTGAGCGCGGCACTTCATATCGCCGCGCAGGACGCGCCGCAGCGCAAAGTCATTGTGAGCGAGCGCAGCAACTTCCCGACCGACCTCTATATTGCCGAAGCCCTGTGCAAGGAACGCGGTTGCCGTCTGCAACTGGTGGAGCCCGAGGAGATTGCCGCAGCCTTGACCGCCAACGTGGCCGTGCTGATGCTGACCCATGTGAACTACCGCACCGGCGCCATGCACGACATGAAGGCCGTGACCAGCGCGGCGCACGCAGCGGGCGTGCTCACGGTCTGGGACCTTGCACACAGCGCGGGCGCCGTCCCCGTGGACCTGAACGGCGCAAAGGCCGATTTCTCGATTGGCTGCGGCTACAAGTACTTGAATGGCGGCCCCGGCGCCCCGGCCTTTGTCTGGGTCAACCCCCAACACGCCGACCGCTTCTGGCAGCCGCTGGCCGGTTGGTGGGGCCATGCCGCGCCGTTCGAGTTCACGCCCGACTACCGGCCCGCCGCCGGCATTTCTCGGTACCTGTGCGGCACGCAGCCGATTCTGAGCATGACGGCGCTGGAATGCGGGCTTGACGGCTTTCTGGCGGCCGAGCCACTGGGCGGCATGCAGGTGCTGCGCCGCAAATCGCTGGCCCTCACCGACCTGTTCATTCAACTGGTTGAAGAGCGCTGCGCAGATCAGGGCCTCGGGCTGGCAACGCCGCGCGAGCACGCGCAGCGCGGCTCGCAGGTTTGCCTCACGCGCAAGGAAGGCGCTTACGCCATCGTGCAGGCGCTGATTGCGCGCGGCGTGATTGGTGACTACCGCGCAGGCGACGGCGGCAAACATCTCGACATCCTGCGCTTCGGCTTCACGCCGCTCTACATCGGCTTTGAAGATGTCTGGAACGCCGTGGAGCACCTCAAGCAGGTACTTGACACCGATGAGTGGCAAAGAGCCGAATTCAACCAGAAACATGCGGTGACCTGATCATGTGCCCCTACGCCCCTGACTCCCACAACCCCCAGAGCCCCCAGAGCAAGCCTGAGGACATCGTTCGCGACGAGAAAGCCCAGCTCGACTTCAGCCGCGACATGAGCTATGGCGACTACCTGCAGCTCGACGCGATTCTGAACGCGCAAAAACCACTCTCGCCCGCGCACGACGAGATGCTGTTCATCGTCCAGCACCAGACCAGCGAGCTCTGGATGAAGCTGATGCTGCATGAGCTGCGTGCGGCGATTGCGAATGTAGCGGCCGACGAACTGGGCAGCGCCTTCAAGATGCTGGCGCGCGTGAGCCGCATCATGGAGCAACTGGTCCATGCCTGGGACGTGCTGGCCACCATGACGCCGCCCGAGTACAGCGCAATGCGCCCCTACCTCGGGGCGTCGAGCGGCTTCCAGAGCTACCAGTACCGCTGCATCGAATTCGCCCTGGGCAACAAGAACGCCGCCATGCTCCAGCCGCACGCACACCGGCCGGACCTGCTGGCGCAGGTGCAGGCCGCTTATGAAGCCCCCTCGCTCTATGACGAAGCGCTGCGCCTGCTGGCCCGGCGCGGCCTGGCCGTGCCGGCCAGCCACACCGAACGCGACTGGACACAGCCCTACCTTGAAAGCGCCGCGGTCGAACAGGCCTGGCTGACCGTCTACCGCGACCCGAAACAGTACTGGGACCTGTATCAGCTCGGCGAAGAACTCACAGACCTCGAAGACGCGTTTCGCCTCTGGCGCTTCCGCCATGTCACCACGGTCGAGCGCATCATCGGCTTCAAGCCCGGCACCGGCGGTACCAGCGGCGTGAGTTATTTGCGCAAGATGCTGGATGTGGTGTTGTTTCCGGAGATCTGGAAATTGCGGACGGATTTGTGAGGGAAATGGTTTTTCCCGAATAGATATCTGCGCGAAGAGCTATTTAATTGATAGCTGGGGCTGTGCTGATGTTGATGCTGTGGGCCTTCACGACCAGGCCGGGACTCGCCCCGGCGGGCGACTCACTTTCTCTTGCGTCGCCAAGAGAAAAGTAAGCAAAGAGAAGGCGACCCGCAGTCTGGGTCCTTGCGCTTCGCTTCAGGCAACCTGTGCTGCTCGACTCCGGCGGGGGGCCGCAGAACTCGCCTGCGGCTCAAACAACTGCGGCCCTGATCCCGCCTCCATCTGCGCTGCTCGGCCCAGCCACACGGGTGGGGAGCGGATAGCAATACCGAATGCACAAAGAAAATACCAGGACAAACAAGGACACGCCATGGCGTGTCCTTATGGTCTTACGTCTCCGGTATTGGGTTGCTTCTGTCTGCGCCGAGGAGCGCAGGGCCAGGCGGATCAGGGCTCGCGATTGTCTGAGCCGCAGGCGAGTTGAGCGAGACCCCGCCTGGACCGAGCACCGCAGGCTGCCCGCAGCGAAGCGAAGGGACGCAGACAGCAGGGTCGCCTTTTCTTTTGCTTACTTTTATTTTGGCGAAGCTGTATGGACCGGACACATGGTGGACAGGTGTGCGGAGACATGGTTGACGGTTTGAATTAATCCACAACCGGCTGTCGCAAGTCAATTTCCAGGCAGTGGTGGTGTGCGAAATAGACATCGAACACGCCGTCCTCCCCCTCCCGCACACGCACT
>NZ_JBFUKG010000029.1:0-32934 GCF_056400945.1 Polaromonas sp. P4_H1
CGCTGAGGGCGCTGACGGCGCCCTGGGCGTCGTAGCTGTAGTTCACGCGTGAGCCGCCCGGGTAGGTGATGGCCGTCAGCTTGTCCAGTGCGCTGCCGCTGTCGCCCCAGGCGTAGCCGATGGTGAAGCTCTTGCCGCTGATGACGACCGTCTTGGCTGTCAGGCGGCCCAGGGCGTCGTGGCTGTAGCTGGTCTGGCCG
Organism: Polaromonas sp. P4_H1; assembly: GCF_056400945.1. Lineage (NCBI taxonomy): Bacteria > Pseudomonadati > Pseudomonadota > Betaproteobacteria > Burkholderiales > Comamonadaceae > Polaromonas > Polaromonas sp. P4_H1. Next base: position 201 of record NZ_JBFUKG010000029.1, read on the forward strand.
CTCTCATCGGTGATCTTGGTGAGCTCACCTTTTTCTTGCGGGGTGGGGCTGGCGCCGCCGTCGTATTCGAGGGTGGTGGCGCTGCCCGTGGGGTAAGTGATGGCAGTCAGACGGTCCAGGCTGTCGTAGCTGTACTGGGTTTGCTTGCCGCGGGCGTCCAGGCTGGTGAGCAGGTTGCCCTTGGCGTCATAGCTGTACTGGCTGGCGCCCGTGTCCGGGCTGCTCTGGGCGGTGACCTTGCCCAGGCCGTTGGGGCTGTAGGTCGTGCTGAGGTTGCGCGGGTCGGCCACGCTGGTCAGGCCGTCGGCCAGGTTGTAGCCGAACTGGGTGACGGTGGGCGTGGCAGAGCCGGTGTTGGGCGGCTGCTGGGTCTGGATGGGCCGGCCCAGGCTGTCGTAGTAGGTGTAGCTGGCCTGGCCGTTGGGGTCTACCACGGTGTTGATGCGCCCCATGGCGTCGTAGCCGTATTGCCAGGTCATGCCGCTGCGCGGGTTGATGCTCAGGGCCACGGCGCTGGAGTTGCTGGCGCTGTTGTTGATGTCGCCGCTGTAGGCCGCCGTCAGGCTGTGGCTGCCTTGCCCCAGGCTGTTCAGGCTGAAGGTGGCGGCGCCGCCGCTGACGCTGGCGCTGCCCAGCGTGGTGGCGCCCTCCATGAAGGTCACGGTGCCGCTGGGGCTGTAGCCGGTGATGCGGGCGGTCAGGGTGACGTTTTGCCCCACGGTGGCGGGGTTGGGCGTGACGCTCAGGGTGGTGCTGGCGGCCGAGAGGTTGACGCCCTGCGCCACGACGGCGGACGTGCTGCCGGCGTTGTTGGTGTCGCCCGCATAGACGGCGCTGAGGTTGTGGCTGCCGCCGGTGAGCTTGTTGCTGCTGAAGCTGGCGACGCCGGCCGCCAGGGTGCCGGTGCCGATCGAGGTGGCGCCGTCCATGAAGGTGACGGTGCCGCCGGGGCTGCTGCCCGTCACGCTGGCCGTGAGCGTGATGCTCTGGCCCACGTTGGAGGGGTTCAGGCTGGAGCTCAGCGCGGTGCTGGTGGCGGTCTTGTTGATGGTCTGGCTCAACGCGGCGGAGGTGCTGGTGTTGTTGTTGGCGTCTCCCGCATAGACGGCGGTCAGGCTGTGCACGCCTCCGGTGAGCGTGCTGCTGCTGAAGCTGGCGACGCCAGCCGCCAGGGTGCCGGTGCCCAGCGTGGTGGCGCCGTCCTTGAAGGTGACCGTGCCGCTGGGGCTGTTGCCGGTGACCGTAGCCGTCCAGGTGACGCTCTGGCCGTAGGTGCTTGGGTTGGCGCTGGAGGCCAGGGTGGCGCTGGTGGCGACCTTGTTGACGGTCTGGGTCAGCACGGCCGAGGTGCTGGTGTTGTTGTTGGCATCACCTGCATAAACGACGGTCAGGCTGTGGCTGCCCACCGTCAGGGTGTTACTGGCATAGGTGGCGGTGCGGCTGTTGCCGCTGCCGCCCAGGGTGCCGGTGCCCAGCACGATGGCGCCGTCCTTAAAGCTGACATCACCCGTGGGGCTGTTGCCGGTGACTGTGGCGGTCCAGGTGACGCTCTGGGCGTAGGCCGAGGGGTTGGCGCTGGAAGTCATCGCGCTGGTGCTGGTGACCTTGTTGACGGTCTGGGTCAGCACGGCCGAGGTGCTGGTGTTGTTGTTGGCATCACCTGCATAAACGACGGTCAGGCTGTGGCTGCCCACCGTCAGGGTGTTACTGGCATAGGTGGCGGTGCGGCTGTTGCCGCTGCCGCCCAGGGTGCCGGTGCCCAGGGTGGTGGCGCCGTCCATGAAGGTGACCGTGCCGGTGGGTGCATTGCCGGTGACGGTGGCGGTCCAGGTGATGCTTTGGGCGTAGGTGGCGGGGTTGGTGCTGGAAGCCAGCGTGGCTGTCGTTGTACCCTGGTTCACTACCTGAGCAAGCGCAGACGAGGTGCTGCCGGCGTTGTTGGCGTCGCCCGCATAGACGGCCGTCAGGCTGTGACTAGCCACGCTCAGTGTTGAGGTAGCGAAGGTGGCCACGCCGGCGCTCAAGGTGCCGGTGCCCAGGGTGGTGGCGCCGTCCATGAAGGTGACCGTGCCGCTGGGGGATTGGCCCGTGACGGTTGCCGTCAGTGTGATGCTCTGGCCGAAGGTCGATGGATTGGCGCTGGAAGCCAGACTGGCCGTGGTCGTGGCCTGGTTGACTACTTGAGCAACCGCAGACGAGGTGCTGCCGGTGTTGTTGGCATCGCCGTCATAGACAGCCGTCAGGCTGTGGCTGGCCACGCTCAGTGTGGATGTGGCGAAGCTGGCCACACCGGCGCTCAGGGTGCCGGTGCCCAGGGTGGTGGCGCCGTCCATGAAGGTGACCGTGCCGCCGGGGTTGTCGCCCGCGACGGTTGCCGTCAGGGTGATGCTCTGGCCGAAGGTCGAGGGGTTGGCACTGGAAGCCAGCGTGGTGCTGCTCGCGGTTTGTGCCAGCGCCGATAGCGCCGGCAGCATGAGGGCGGCAACGCACAAGGTGCGCAGCAGCCGGATGGCCGGCCCGAAGTTACTCACTAGTCCCTGAAGCTTGTTCATGTTGTACCCCTCCCGGGTGGTTGCCTCACCGCTTTTGTGGTTTGCGGTGTTTGTTGGATCTGTTATTGGTTTTGTTGCCCGGCGCCTACTGGGCGGCGCCGCTGACCTGCTGGAGCCGGTTCAGCGCATCAAACGAGCGGCTGATGCTGCGCTGCAGGGCTCCGGTGGGGTCGCGCACTTCCTCTGCGATGCGGTTGCCTACGTTGTCCAGGGTGTAGCTGATGGCGTTGCCGCGGGCGTCGGTCACGCCCACCAATCTGTGCGCCGCGTCGTAGCTGTAGCCCAGGGTGGTGCCGTCGGGCTGGCTGACCTGGGTGAGCTGGCCGACGCTGTCGTAGGTGTAGCTGGTGGTGCGCCCAACGCCCCCTGGCGCGGTGGTGGTGACGCTGGCCACCCAGCCGCGTGGGGTGTACGTGGTGTCGGTCACCACGCCCTTGGCATCGATCATCTGCCGCACCCGGCCCGCCCGGTCGTACTGCGTGAACTGGGTCACGTGACCGGCCGCGTTCGTGATGCTTTGCAGGTCGCCTACGCTGTGGCCTATGTCCGCGATGTTAAGAACCAGACCGTTATTCAGAAATTCCTGCGTGGGCGGGGTGAAGTTGGCGGTGTAACGGGCCTTGCCCTTGGTGATACGGAATTCATCGATGTAGCCGTTCAAGGCCCGGTCGACACCGATTTGCCCGCCAATGACGCGGCTCACTCCTGTGTTGGTGTACAGCGGGCTCGTCCCCAGCGCTGTCGTGACGGTGTATTTGACGCCGTTGACAAAGGCAAAGATGGAACCGCCGCTGCGCGTGATCGCCAGGTGGTACCACTGCCCATTGGTCAGGTTGGCAACGACAGGCAAGGATTGTGTCCAGCTCGTTCCGTTGGTGGACACATAGACGCCAAAGTTGCCATTGGGGTCAATGTAGACGGCCACGCCGTCATAGTAGTCCCCATTGGAATTCCAGATTCGGCTGCCATTGGTGTTGTTGGCGTTCTTGTACACGAACGTTTCAATGGTGAATTCACCTGCACCAAAAGCAAAATCAGCGTTATACGGAATGGACAGATAGTCGCCAACGCCATCAAACGCAATCGATGACCCGCCAAACTTGCTTTGCGCGGTGCTGATCCTGGCGTTGCCGCTCGGCGTCACCGTCCGGTGATAAGGACTGTCGTCAACAATTGAGGTGGCGCCATCCACACCGTTGCCGTGCAACAGGAATGGCACCATGTCGATGTCCGGGTCGTATGAGCCCGGCGGATTGCCACTGAAGGCGGTGTCGCTGTAGTACGCATAACCGGTGGTTCGGTTGTTGGCGTCCACACTGGTCAAGACTCGGCCGGATGCGTCGTAGGTGAAAGTACTCGTAGCCGTAGGGGCAGAAGGATCGGAAGTCGTATAGCCGGCATATGCTGCCGCCGGGGGCGTAAAGCTTGCGGTGTAACGAATCACACCTTGAGTAATGCGGAATTCATCGATATAACCGCTGAAGTTGTAAGGAATCCATCCATAGTCGGCGGAGCCAACATAAATGTTGGTCGTCAGCGCACTGCTGATCTGGTATGTCGTGGTCACAGACGGCAACATCACGCCATTAAGGAAAAAAGTATATGTTTTCCCCTGCTTGGTAATTGCAACGTGGTTGAACGCGCCGGCAGCAGATGCGGCTGCGGTAAAACCTGGCGTACCCGTACCAACACCCCAACCAACCCACGCACCACCAGAAAAAGCCTGGATAGACAAACCGGTCAAAACGCCCGACGAGTAAGAGGTAAGAAGTGTTCCGCCTCCTCCGCTAAACCGGTTACCAAAAATCGCCGCCGCACTCGTAGTAGGGTTGGCTGTCAAAGCAAAGAACTCAGTCGTCCAGTCGCTTTGCCAGAATGTATTCCCCGAGATGTTCGCGACGGTAAGCATCGGATAATTACTGCTGCCAAAAAGCAGCGAAGAACCACCGAACACACTTTGCACCGTACTAATTTTTGCGCTGCCGCCCACTGTTACCGTTTTAGGTGCAGGACTGCTATCAACAACTGCTGTTGAGTTGTTGTATCCATCTCCATGCAGCAATACCGTTACGGAGTTGATGTAAGGATCGACTGGCGCTGGAGGGACCGCCAGCACTTCAGCAGTTGCTTGCGAAACTTGCTTGCATACCAACGGCATGGGCTTACCGTTGGGTAAGTTGGCGGCGGTTGTACAACTGGCCGTCGAAAAGTTGAACGGATCAACCTGGCCGTTGTACACCAAGGTAGAAGTCAGACCCGGCTGGGTAACTCGGGCAGGCAGCCGCCAGTCCGGGTGCCACGATGTACTGGTCTTTCGAGCACCCACAGGAAGCGTGGCACCAGTAGGTGTCACTGTTGAGCAAGTCACCGTATTGGCAAGGCCCTCAACTCGAACAATCTCCCGATTGCTGCTGTCGTAGGCATAGCACGTGCGCTGCCCCTGAAAGTTGTCCTGCGAGAGCACGTTCCCCACCGCGTCATATACCGTGGCATTGTTGGTTTCGGCACAGCCGGATCCCGCTGGCTGCGTTTGCCCGCTCATGACCGGCATGCCATTGATACTGGCGATGCTCAAGCTACTGGAAGTCCCATTAGGTAAAGTGATAGTCACTCCCTGGGGCTCCACCCATTTATGCTCACGTGTAATCACGCTGCCAACACGATTCTCGGTAACACTTAAGAATGGTGGTGTTCCATAGCTCGCGCTATAACTGTTCACGCCACCCGATAGTTCAGTTCCGATAGCGCGGCCCTGTGAATCATAGGTGTAACCTGAAAGGCGTGAATTATTCTCATCAACGATACCTGTCACCGCCCAAACAAGATCGCTACGCTCGTACAAATAATTGCGAACCTTGCCATCAGGCCAATTGATTTGAGACAAATTGTTGTTCGCATCGTACCCAAAAGTGATAACACGTCCCTCTGGCGTGGTTAGCCGCTTGATTCGCGCAGAAATTCCGCTGCTTGATGGCTGGTCGTATTGAAACTGAACGTTGCGACCCTGGTTGTCGCTTATGCCGATTAAGAGACCGATAGATGGGGCAATGTTGATTGGCGTTGTCGAAGTACTGTATGTGTAGTTAATACTACCGCCATCCACATATGTAATGCTTAATAAATCGCCCTTCCAGCCGGTTAGCTGGTTGTACATGTCGTAAAGTTCGATGTTGCCTTTCGGATCGATGATTCGAACTTGGCTCGTTTGATTTCCCTGCCCATCCAGTACAGGAACCATTTGATCAATGACACTGGAGTTGCTTGGCGTATACACCGTCACACTGGGGTGATTGAATGTCTCAAACTGCCCGTCGCCACGATAAGCTTGAACGGAGTATCCAATGCTGGATGTTCCATTTCGCTGGATATACAAAGATTTGTGAACGGTAGATGCCCAAGTACTTCCGAACGAAGCCGCTGGGGAAGCGGCGACAGCTGCCACACCATTAATAATGGTAGGAGATGCCACATAGGGAACATTCTTGCGGCTGTCAAAAACAATACCAAGCGACTCCCTACCAACTGAAATGCCAAGATCTTCTTTTAGAATCTTGGCACCTACTAGGGGAGCGATCGGCTTTCCAAACCGGGCTTCACAGATAAGACTGTTTTTGGAGCTTGCGTTGTACCAGTGATCGTATACGGCCACACAAGCATTCAAGGATGGCGACCAATTTAGTCCATTGTTGCAATAGCATTGACCGTTGGACCCTGCGGATACCAAGTTCGCATTCAAAGAATCTCCACACCCGGCGTTTAACAACCCTCCAGTCCAAGGGCCAGAGGCCAGCAACACACCGTCACTCCGGACTTGTTTGTATGTCCCGGTAACAGAAATCGGTACAAATTGACCACCAACATTGGAATCCGGAACGGGAAGAACTGGCATGCATGAACCCGGATCAAAGGTCATCGTTGACTGCGCGTTCGAGTGAGCGGCAGCGTAGTAAGCGCACGCTTGATTTGCGACGGGAATTAACCCCGCACTATCAACGTCATAGGCATAGTAGATGTTGCCCATGCCGTCTAACATCTGGACGACAGATGCACTGTGCTGAGATTCTGGTTTACATGTTTGGTAAGTGCCGCACAGGGTCGTGGCCATCAAAGAGAAGGACCACAAGCTCATGAAACCAGCCAAGAACGCCAGGCTTGCAGCCTTGAGAATTTTCTTCCAAATCGCGATCACGAATTTTTTCCTGATTCAAGACGGTCTGCTGGCAATTGCTGCGCCGGACCATTGGTGACTATTTGTATGAGTTGGCTTTGTCCGGTGATCCGGACTACGCCTCCACGCGGATTTGGCCTGCTTGAACAGGGGTCCCGGCAGACGGGCCTTAAGGCGTTCATGGGCACCCGTGCTCACTCACAAAACCACGGTAGTGATGCGGAAATCGCTGAGCTGACATCCACCGCGCGATAAACATCCCTTCACTGCTACTGCTCCGTTCACGCGACGCACACTCTCCTTGAACATCGACACCCCGGCTTGCGCTGAAGCGTGACAGCTGAGGTTCGCATCCGAAGCGCCGGAAATTCCCTGAAAAATACTCATGCTGCGGCTTTCTGTGGTGGAGGCCCACCGTCTACAAAATTCATTTGAATCATTGCGCCGCCCCGCTGACCTGCTGGAGCCGGTTCAGGGCATCAAAGGAGCGGCTGATGGAGCGCTGCAGGGCGCCGGTGGGGTCGCGCACTTCTTCGGCGATGCGGTTGCCCACGTTGTCCAGGGTGTAGCTGACGGCGTTGCCGCGAGCGTCGGTCACACCCACCAATCTGTGCGCCGCGTCGTAGCCGTAGCTCAGGCTGGTGCCGTCGGGCTGGTTGACCTGGGTGAGCTGGCCGACGCCGTCGTAGGTGTAGCTGGTGGTGCGCCCAACGCCGCCTGGCGCGGTGGTGGTGACGCTGGCCACCCAGCCACGCGGCGTGTACACGGTGTCGGTCACCACGCCCTTGGCATCGACCATCTGCCGCACCCGGCCCGCCCGGTCGTACTGCGTGAACTGGGTCACGTGACCTGCCGCGTTGGTGATGCTTTGCAGGTCGCCTACGCTGTGGCCTATGGCATTGGGCTCTACACCCGTGAAACTTGTGCCGCCGTAGTACGCATAGGTCATCGCGCGGTTCAGTGGATCGGTACTGGCGAGCGTTCGCCCTAAGGCGTCATAAGTGAAACTCGATATGCGTTGCGCCACGCTGGCATCGATGGGTGCCGTCAGGCCAAGGCCGCCATCAACGTCCGTCGTGGCCTGCACCACCTGTTTGCACAGCATGGCTATAGGTTTGCCGTCCGGAGTCTTTGCAGCTGAGGGCGCGCAGCTGGCAACCGCATTGCCGTTGAACGGGTCGGGCTGGCCGTTGTAGATGCTCGTGGTGAGACTCAAGGGCTGTGCTTCTTTGGTCACCAGGCGCCAGTCAGGGTGCCACTGCGTGCTCACCTTGCGGCTGCCCTGTGGCAAGCTGGCATTGGCTATGAGCACGGTTGAACAGTTCGCCGTGTTGGTCAGGCCTGCGACTGCCACCGTGGGCAGGTTTCGGACCAGATCGTTAGTAAAGCAGCTGCGTTGTCCCGTGAAGTCGTCTTTGCTGGCGATGTTGCCTTTGACGTCGTAGGTCATCGTGCTGGTCGATGCGGCGCAGCCTGAACCGGCAGGCTGGCTCATGGCGGTGAGTGCCGGCATGCCAAACTGACTTTGGACACCTATGTCCACGCTGGTGCCATTGGGGGTAGTCAGCACCGTGCTTGTTGGAATCTGCCAAGTTCTGGTCCGACTGAGTACATTGGTGCCGACGTCATAGGCGTCAACCACCGATACCGAAGGTGCTTGGCCATAGCTCACGCTGAAGCGATCCACACCTCCAGAATGCTCTGTGGAGATGGCACGGCCCTGGCTATCGTAGCCAAATGTTGAGTAGCGGGTATTGTTCTCGTCGACCACCCCGGTCAGAGCCCAGGGGAAGCTGGCGTTTTCGTAGAGAAACTGGCGTATCTTGTCGTCTTGCCAGGTCAGCGATGACAGGTTGCCTGTGGCGTCGTAAGCCGCAGTGATAGTCCGACTTGTGGCGTCAGTTATTTTAGTGACGTGCTGGTCCGTACTGAGGGCGCCTGCGCTAGCGTAGTCGAACCGGATGATCCTGCCGTCGCTATCCTGAATAGATGTCAACAAACTCCCCGATGCATAGGCAAAGCTCAACACTTTGCCCTGGGCGGTGGTCAGACTGGTGAGCTGGCCTGTGGCGTTATAAAGCTCTTGGGTTCCGCTGGAAATATCTGTAAATCGATAGCCTCCCGTGATGGAGGTCAGGGTTTCGTTTCGGTTGGCGCCGGCGCTAAACACGCCGCCGCCTGTGCCAGTAAAGCTGAGGACGCGGCCGTCTCCGCGCGACAGGAGTGCAGTCTTGAGGTTTGGCGCTAGGTTGAGTTTGCGGTGCAGGTTGGTGAACCAGAGTTCGCCGAAGGAGGCCGCATGGCTGTACGCTGAGGAGATGGAGCCAGGCGCCTTGGAGACGCTGTCGTAAGTCAGGCTCAAGGCGATGCCGCCAATTTCGACTCCAGTGGCTACCTGCTCTACCTTGCTGCCCGTTAACGGGTAGATGGGGTTGCCAAAGCTGGGGTTGGGGTCTGCCGACCTCGGGCAGGCCAGGGGCAGCAGAGGCACTTGGGTGAGGTTGCTCTCTTCGCGGGATACGCACGATGGACTATTCGGCGACTGTGTGTAGCCCTCGCTTTCGTTGCAGGTGCAGCTTGTGCCTGTGAGCGTGCTGTTGGCAGGGCAGCTGTATTGAGCGGGATAGGGCGCCGCAGGTTGCCCCTCGATAGTAAGATAGGACCAGTTGTAATTGACGGTGTCCCCGGGATATGGGAAATACTTGTATTCGCACGCTGCGTAATTCTGATTCGTGGCACCGTAATAACCACGTAACTCGACCACAAGTTTGCCGGGATTAAGCGTGGCTAAAGTCTTGCCTACGCCGTAGTTGCAAGCCGCAAAAATACCAATAGTGAAAACCGTCTGTTGCGGATTGACCGCACGATTCTTGTACGCATAGCAGTTTGCGGTGCACGCCGGAGTCGCCACAGTAGCAGAAAATGAGGCCCATGCCCTCAGTGGAAAGCCAGTCAGAAGCGCCAGCAGTGAGGCGATACACAGCCATGCTGCGAACGCCTTGCTGATGCGACTGCTTCTTTTTAATTCGACCAATTGGCTGCTCCCGTAATTTGTTGCAAGCGGTTCAGGGCATCAAAGGAGCGGCTGATGCTGCGCTGCAGGGCGCCAGTGGGGTCGCGCACTTCCTCCGCGATGCGGTTGTCCACGTTGTCCAGGGTGTAGCTGACGGCGTTGCCGCGGGCGTCGGTCACGCCCACCAATCTGTGCGCCGCGTCGTAGCTGTAGCTCAGGCTGGTGCCGTCGGGCTGGCTGACCTGGGTGAGCTGGCCGACGCCGTCGTAGCTGTAGCTGGTGGTGCGCCCCGCTCCTCCAGGTGCGGTGGTCGTGACGCTGGCCACCCAGCCGCGCGGCGTGTATGCGGTGCCAGTCGCCACGCCTTTGGCATCGATCAACCGCGCCCAGAATAAAGACCGCAGTCGACTCACCCGCATCGTGCCCGATGCAAGCGGAAGTGATAAGCGCATTGATTTCTCCCCGCCCCATTTTTTTATCTCGCCGAGTTAGGCGAATGTGCGTCGCAGTCTAGCGGTGGGGTGCGGTTCTGTCGCCCTCTATTTGGAGGGCAGTGTCGCGTCGGAGCCACTGCAGCAAGCTCCGCGCTCGGGACTACCGCATCGAGCGGCTATGCGGAGGGCCAAGACCACCGCCGAACGAACGGCTTAGCTGCCTACATTCCCGGCTTACCACTAAGCCCACAGGTCCAACTCAGCATCGACTACAAACCCAGTCCCTGGCGGAAACAACCCCCTGCACCTCAACAACCAGCGTGCATAGCGGAAAAAGAACACTAAAGAGGTATCGCTTAATAAAAGGCCCCCCAGTTAGAGGATGTCAGTCTTTCGCCATTCAAGTACAGTCCTACGCATTCATCACCGCGCAAATAATGCGCAATTGATTTGGCGACAATGGTGCGGAGACTAGGAACAGAACTTGCTGACCTCTTGGTCGGAATCAGGGAATTGACGAAGTCGTCGTTTTATCGAAAAAAAAAGAGATTCATGAGCGATATAAAAACCGACGAGCAGGCAACGAATCGTGCAACTATTGAAACCCCCACCAGCGCAGGCATCGATAAAGAACTGACCCCGCAGGCGACGCGGATCCAAGAGAGCCACTACCGCCGCCGTGCCAGGCCCACTTACTTGAAGTGTGGTGACCGCAACCGTTTACTCGGCGGTTTTACTCTGCTCGAATTGCTGGTAGTGATCGTCATCATCGGGCTGCTCACCGGCTTGGTAGCGCCACGGTTTTTCGATACGGTTGCGAAGTCCAAAGTCAAAGTAGCACGCGCCCAAATGGACGCCCTCGAAAAAGCCTTGGATCAATACCGACTGGAAGTTGGCGGCTTCCCCACCCCTGAGCAGGGCCTGGAAGCGCTCATCTCGCAGCCACCAGGCGTACCCAGATGGCAGGGTCCCTATCTCAAGAAGGGGGTGCCCCTGGATCCCTGGGGACACGCCTATATTTACAAGCTGTCTGAATTGCAACGCGACGTGGATCTCATTTCGCTGGGCTCCGACGGGCAACCCGGCGGCAGCGGTGATGCCAAAGACATTGCGCTGTCGTCACCCGAATGACCGCCGCTCATTTACCTGCACCGCCTGGCATCGATGAGCGCTACCGCTTTTAACGTCGTTGTCATGGACCCTCGGGGCCGCGTTTCGACGCAGCAAGTCGAGGCCACGAGTGTCGAGCAAGTCCATCAAATGGTCAGTGGCCGCGGCCAGGTCGTTCTCCAGTGCGAGGTGGTAAAAGCCGTCGGCGCTCCCCTGTTCGGGAATGCTCGAAGGCTCTTTGCCGCGAAAGCGGCGACGATTGACACGGTCGCTTTTTCGCAAGACCTGGCCACCCTCATGGAGGCCGGCGTGACGGTGAAGGAAGCCATTAATGCCCTGACGCGCAGGGAAACCGCCCCCTCGCGCCGCCATATCCTTAACCAGCTCAACATAGCGGTATCCGAGGGGTTTTCCTTCTCTGTCGCGTTGGAGCGTACCCAGGTGTTTCCGGAGTTGTTGGTCGCCACCGTGGCGGCCAGCGAACAAACGGGCGACCTGGCAACGGGCCTGTCACGCTACGCCAAACATCAGCAAAGCCTGCGCACCGTGCGTGACCGGGTCATCGGCGCATGCGTTTACCCTTTGCTCCTGTTGGCTGTCGGGTCGCTGGTCGTTGTCCTGCTGCTGGGGGTCGTCGTTCCCCGCTTTGCAACGCTCATCGAAAGCAATGGCCGAGAACTTCCCTTCCTGTCAAAGCTGTTGATGGCTTGGGGGCAATTTGTCGACGCTCACCCTCTCATACCCATGCTCATGTTGGTGGCCATGAGCGGAGCCGCTGCAACCCTGGTGATGCAGTGGAAAAAACCCGAAGTACGCAAAAAAATGCTGGAGAAGATACCTGGCGTTTCCAAGGTGGTACGTGAGTTCCAGCATCTTCAGATGTACAGAACCACAGCCATCCTGACCTCCCGCGGCATCGCTATACACAAAGCACTTCTGCACAGCATGGAACTGCTCAGTCCCACCGACCGCCTGCGGTTACGAACGGCACTCGATCAGATGCGGGAGGGTGTCGCCATCAGCAGTGCGCTTTCGAATTCTGGATTATCTGATGTCGTGGCGACCAGCATGCTCAACGTTGCAGAGCGCACCGGGGCGTTGTCCGAAATGCTCGACCGGATTGCCGATTTTTATGAGAGAACCCTGCAGAGAAACATCGACATTGTCAGTCGATTGATCGAGCCTATGCTGATGATCATCTTTGGCATCCTCATCGGAGGCATCGTGATTCTCATGTATCTGCCAATCTTTGATTTGGCCTCAAGCATTTCATGATCTGTGTTGACATGCGCGCGTTGACACCGTGAGTTCCCCTCTATTGCCCATGACCTTCACTCTGATCGATACCCACCCCGCAGCCGAACAACGCGGCGTGCGACCTCATGCCTCCATTCTGGCGCAGGCCTTGGGTGGGGTGACGGCCGGCCAGCGCGTGTCATGGCTGGCGAATCATCTTGCCATCCCCGAAGACGAGGCACTCGAGATCTGGGCAGCGCATTTCTTGATGCGGCCCATGACCCGACAGGAACTCGACCGGGTGCAGCCCGACTTCGATCAGGCCGCTTTCGCAGAATGCCAAAAGCGTGGCTGTATCGTTGGCACATTCAAAGAAGACGACGGACAAAGCGCCCTGCTGTTTATTATTCATGATCCAAGCGACCTTGACACGCAACAATGGTTTGAGGCGCTGCTAGAAAAACGCGCCCCCACCCACTTGGTGCGTGTGCTCGTCAGAGAAGAGGACTTTGTGCGCTGCCTGTCAGGTGCCGAACAGAACCTGCGAGCGATGGATACCGTCCATATCGAGGACTCTGCTGTCGACGAGCTGGAATCATCCAGCACCTTGCTGCTGTCGATGGCCAACATCGAGTCCACCGCCAATCCCACGGTTCGCTTGGTTGATTCGACGCTCTATGACGCCCTGAAGCTGGGCGCATCAGACATTCACTTCGAAGTGCAGCACCGCGCACTGCACATCAAGTATCGCCTCGACGGAGTCCTTCAATCCATCAAGCGCATCGAAAGCCTGGACACAGCCCATCAAGTCGTCTCGCGAATCAAGGTGCTGTCGGATTTAGACATTTCGGAGCGGCGCATCCCGCAGGACGGACGATTTCGCGTGACGCTTGATCGGCGTGAAATCGACTTTCGCGTATCGATCATGCCCAACATTGCCGGCGAGGACGCCGTGCTTCGCATTTTGGACCGCAAGCACCTGACTGGGCAATTCGAATCTTTGACACTGGATACCTTGAGTTTTGAGGACGACGTCAAGGCCTTTATTCGCCGGGTGTCCTACCTTCCCTACGGACTCTTGCTTGTGACGGGGCCGACAGGTAGCGGCAAGACCACCACACTGTACGCCGCCATCTCGGAAATCAACACGGGGCTGGACAAGATCGTCACGATTGAAGACCCTATTGAGTACCAGTTATCTGGCGTCTTGCAGATCCCAGTGAACGAAAAGAAGGGGCTGACTTTCGCCAAAGGCTTGCGCTCTATCTTGCGCCACGACCCAGACAAGATCATGGTCGGAGAAATCCGTGACAGCGAAACCGCGCAAATCGCCGTTCAGGCAGCCTTGACGGGTCACCAAGTTTTCACCACGGTACATGCCAACAACGTCTTTGATGTGATTGGGCGTTTTTCGAACATGGGGGTCGACAGTTACAGCCTGGTGGCAGCACTCACGGGCATCATGGCGCAGCGCCTGGTAAGAACCGTCTGCCAGCATTGCGCCCAGCCAATTGATGCGAATCACGAAGACCTGATAAAAATCTCCGACTCACTAAAAGCAAAGGCTCTCAAGGAGGTCAACTTGAAGAAGGCCCAAGGTTGTGAGCATTGCCGGTGGACGGGTTACAAGGGGCGTGCGGCGATTGCGGAAACGCTGCCGATAGACGACGAAATGAAGGACCTTCTCGTTCAACATGCGCCGATCTCGACGCTCAAACGGCTGGCGCGAGAAAAGGGCTTCGAAAGCTTGCGTGAATCGGCAATTTCGTTGGCGTTTCGCGGCTTGACCACCATCGACGAAATCAATCGCGTGACACCCATTCAGTGATATGAAACGAACCCTTGTATTGACGCTCACGGGTGAGCAGGTAACCCTGGAAGTACTCAAACCAGCTGCGGCTCCCAGACTTCGCGGCTTTCGGGGGGCATTTCTCCGCTTGCGCAGGCTCGCATCACCCCGCACCACGCTCGAGCGCGTCGCGCGCGTGGAGCATTTTGCGCAGATCACACCGGATTCATTGCCCAGCGCGCTCGAGCACGTCTGGGCCCTTTTGAGAAATACCTATAGCACCCATAGCGCTTCAGCCGGTGGAAGTGGATTTGAGGTCCACCTCGGGCTCGCCCATACCCGACTTGGACTACTATTTCTCGCGAATACCGGCGCAAAATCCCTCACGTCCAACGCATTGGATGCTTACACAAAGGCATGGGTTCGGCAGATGTGGGATATCGATCCAACGACCCAAGTCATCACATGGCAGGCACTCGATGACAAGAAGAGACTGCTGATTTCCTGTGTTGATCGCCAGGTGTTTGATGGCTTGACTGCGTTTTCGCATCAACACAAGCTGCAATTTGTTAGTTGCAAACCCGCGCTTCTAACCGCATTGAGGAAATACGACGGCGAACAAAAAACCGCAGCCTCCAATGTTTCAGAAACTGGTGCGACGACACTGGTCTGGACTGAGGCTTCAAGCATCGCAACACGTTCAAGCGTCGTGCAACTGCTGCGCTATGAAGGCGCCCACCTCCAGGCGCTTTGGCGTGGCTGGTTAACCCCGCCCATCGCCGCAGACGATCCCGACGACGTTCTGGACGGCGCCATTCGACGTTTCCTGGTCAGCAACAACGCACAGCCAGGGGACACTCTGCGCCATCACCATTGGCCTGCCCTTACCCCTGGGTCCTCAGCTTCTTGAGCCTACCCGATGAAAAGCATTTCTGTTCGCGATCCCTTTAATATTGCGCCCCACGCTCCGCGGCATACGCGCGCCAGTTGGATGGTGTTAGCCGCTGGATTGCTATTTGCCGGTGGCTGCATTTGGCCGTTGGCACAGGGCATTCAAGCCATGAAGCAGGCTACCGATGTCCACACGGCAGCCAATGCCGCGGTGCGGTCCCAGGCAGATGTTCAACGCACCGCGTTGCTACGACAAAACGATCCAGCCGCACTAGCGCGTGCCAAGGCACAGCAAAAGATTCAAACGATGTTGCGCATGTCCTGGTCTGGACTTTTCGGCGCACTGGAAACGGCCGCCCAGGCGGTGCGGGGTGGTGTATCCATTCTGGCCCTCGTTCCGTCCAATGCACAAGCCAATGTGGCTCAGGTAAGCGTTACCGCATTGGCAGCCAACCCTCACGTCATGCTGAAGTACGTCGACGCGCTGCAGAAAAATAGCTACATACGCAACGTTGAAGTCACGATGCAACAGCCTGACGAAAAGACCGGGCCTGACGTTATTCGCTTCCAGATGACCGTCTTGTGGGACCCCAGTGCCATGACATTGCTATCTCAAACGGATACCAGGGCGAACGTTGCTCGCCCCTACAGCACACTGCCCTGAGCCTAACGCCGCCAACGCCAGCTGCCATCATCGTCAAAACATCACATGAAATTTTCCAACTATCGCGCATGGTTTCGACTCCGGTCTCTCGCGCCTTCGCACTGGGCGCGCGTGATCTCGCAAGTGGACTGGCCCGTCCAGGCAGGACTGTGTGCGGGCATTTGTGGGCTGCTGATGCTGGCCGCTTCCTGGCACATCCAAGGTCAAACCAATGAGTTGCTTGCAGCTTCGTCACGGGTAATTTCAAAGCAGCCCAATAGCGCGCAATTTCCCGGGCAGCCGTCTCAGTCGATTGAACCCATTTTTTCCGCACCAGAACACAACACTCACCTTGCCGATCTGGGGCGTCTGTTCAAACTTGCCAAAGACAAGGGTGTGAATCTTGGGGCCATTGAGTACCGCATCGAGCCCAGTACGACCTTGCCCCTACTTGTTCGAACGCTCAATCTCCGCGTGAATGAAGAGTATCCAAAACTCAAAGGTTTTGTAGCAGAGCTGCTAAACGCCATGCCTCACGTCTCCTTGCAAGAGATTCGCATTGAACACAAGGACGATGCCGCTTTGCAGGAACACGTCATGCTCAAGCTGTCTTTTCTCTACCAGTCACCACCGAAGAATTCACCGGTTTCACAAGGTACAAATCGATCGCAGAGCACGAGTGACACGCAAGTGGATTACGCGAAACTACGATGACTGCGCCAAATCGACCACCCATCGTTCGTCGCTGGCCGCACCTTGTTGGCTTGGGGGCGACGGGCATTCTCAGCTTTTTCCTGGCGGCCGCGTTTCAGATGTGGATGATGACGGCCAAAGATGAGGGGAAAAGCATTGCCGCGCCAGCAACACGTGCCCCGCGCACCTCGGCCGCGCAGGCGCATCCTCCCCTGAAAGAACTTCAAAACACCTCCGTCATTGCACAACAGCAAGCCGATATGGTCCGCATGGACCAGCACGTCATCCTCAATCCATTTGGGGCCTTGAATTTGATGGCAGGTTTGGATCTTGACAAGAAGCCTGCGACGCCTGGTGGTCCACAAGAACTCGCATCCGGCAAGAAGCGCCAGGCCAAGTCCACATCGCCCGAACCACCGCCGCCACCCCAAGTGGCTGCGGTTCCCCTTGCACCGCCTCCTCCCACGGCTCCCCCAATTCCGTTTATCGCAGTTGGCGCCATTCATGGCGCCCAAATCGCGGAAGGAAAGCCCGTTGCATTCCTGCGCCAAGGGGACAACGTGTTGGCCGTGCGGGCTGGGGACTCCATCGGCCCGAGTTATCAGGTGGAAAACATAAGCCCTGAAAAAATCGAATTTACCTACTTGCCGCTCAAGCAACGTCAGTTCCTGCCCTTGGCACGTTGAAGTGCATTTTTATTCGTATCTGACGCATTTATCCCTCATGAAAGAACACGTTGCCATGGCTTACTCTTCTGATTCAAGGCCTATTCACGGCAAGGGGCACTGGATCCTTAAAAGTGTTGCTATTGCATGCAGTGCCGTTCTGAGTAGTTGCGCGGGTTTTCATCACACCAAGGGCATGGTTGAACTCTCGATGGATCAGACCGACGAGGGAATTCAATCTTTGGGAATCGCCTCGCAAAAAGACCCTAGGAACCCCGAGTACAAGATCGACCATCTACTCAAGCGCGACCAAAACATCCTGAACTTGCTGGCCCAAGCAGATAACCTGCGTGCCAATGGAAAACTGACTGAAGCACGTACCGCCTACGAGCGAGTGTTGAAATTGGATCCCGGTCATGCAAGAGCCAAACTCGCACTGTCGGCATTACCTCAAGATGCCCGTTACGACAAGCTGCTAACACAAGGCGAGGAGTTCCTCAAACAAGGAAAGATGGAGCTTGCGCTCGACCGTGCGTCCCAGGTACTTGAAGATCACCCTCAAAACCAACGCGCCTCCCAACTCAAGGAAGCCGCCATGGATGCCAAGGCAAATCTTGAGCTGGTAAAGGCCAAGGACCTTGCTGCACGATCCATCCTGGATGCGCCCGTGACCTTGCAGTTCAATGACGCAACCCTTAGGGTCGTGTTCGAGTCCCTGTCCAAGTCCACCGGAATGAACATTCTGTTTGATAAGGATGTCAAGCAAAACAATAAAGCGACGATATTTGTTCGGGATGTTTCCGTATCGGATGCCATCGATCTCATCTTGTTGCAAAACCAGCTCGAAAAACGCGTGGTCAACGGCAACACCATGATGATTTATCCCGCGAACGCGGCGAAAGAGGCCGAGTATGAAGATCTCACCATTCGTTCATTCCGAGTCACCAACGCAGACATCAAATACCTGAGCAGCATGCTCAAGACGATGCTCAAACTCAAGGAAGTGGCGGCCGATGAGCGCACCGGGATTTTGGTTATCCGGGATACCCCAGAACGATTGCGTCTTGCGGAACGACTCATTGCCGTTCACGATGTGCCTGACCCGGAGATCATGCTGGAAGTACAGGTCCTTGAAGTGTCCCGAACTCGCACCAGCAATATCGGCATCAAACCGCCCAACAGCTTCAGCGTTACGACACCCGGGGCTGCTGGCACCTTAACCCTTGGCGCACTCCGAAGCATGACGAGCGGCGATCTTCTGGTCTCACCGCTGTCAGCGACGTTGAATTTCAAGCTTGAGGATGCTGACGCCAAGATTCTCGCGAGCCCGCGCATTCGCGCGAGAAACAAGGAGAAAGCCAAGATCATGATTGGCGACAGGGTTCCCACGATCACGAACACCGTAACACCCATCAGTACAGGCTCGGCTGTCGTGACAGGATCCGTTAGTTATCAAGATGTAGGCCTCAAACTTGAATTTGAGCCACAGGTGTACGGCGACAATGATGTAGGCATCAAGATCAACCTGGAGGTTAGCAACATTGCCCAGGCCTTTACCGATGCACAAGGCGGCCGGTCTTACCAGATCGGCACGCGAAATGCCAGCACCAACCTGCGGCTCAAGGATGGCGAGACCCAGATCCTTGGCGGCCTTATTACCGACCAGGACCGCAACACGGCCTCCTTGATCCCTGGCCTCGGGCACCTTCCCCTCATAGGACGCATCTTCGGGAATAACGACGGGGCGGACAACCGCAGCGAAATTGTCCTGGCCATCACGCCACACATTGTTCGCAGTATCCCGACCATTCCGCCGGACACCAGGAACATCTTCTCCGGCACGGCCAATGTTTTGCGCGAGCGGCCCATCCTCGCCGAACCTGTCACGCAACTGAAGATCTCCGGCACCTTCGGCGGCTCATTCGCGGATGGAGCAGGTTCGACAAACAACGCTTCCGGCGGCATTCGCCCTGCCTTTCCCCCTCCCGGTGGTGCCATGCCAGGAATTCCGGGCCAGCCACTGATCAATCCAATGCCCGCTCCGACTGCCGCGCCCGGATCACCGATGGGAGGTGGCAATAATCCTTTGCCTTCGCCGCCGGCGATGTACGTTCGCCCGTCCCCAACCACCCGATGAGACGACACCAACATCATGTCAATAGCGGGCAGGACGTGAAATACGAGGTCTCGTCAGTGACCAGGCAAAAGCACGTGCGGTCAACTCGTGGCTTTACGCTGATTGAGCTGCTGGTGGTATTCACGCTCCTGGCCTTGCTGCTCAGCATCGCCTTGCCGCGGTATCTCCAAGCGGCCGATTCCGCGCGAGAAAAAGTGCGCCAACAGAATCTGGCCACCTTGCGTGACGCTATCGATAAATTCAAGGCGGACCAAGGACGACTTCCCAATGAACTCTCAGAGTTGGTCACCAAGCAATACCTGCGTCACATCCCGCTAGACCCTGTGACCGGCTCGAACACTTGGACGACGTTGCCGAATCCTGCAGGTCAGGAGTCCGGCATTTATGAGGTCGCCCCCCCTCCGATGCTGAGCTCCCAATCTGGCGACGTGCCAATACCAGTGGAAACGTCTGCCATTTCAGACAACAACCCGCCCCTGCTGGATGCGGCTGCCGGTGCTGCTGCCGCTCCCAAATGACCCTGATTCCGCAACCCTCAAACTGACGCACGTATGAAGTCGCGAAGCCGTGGATTTACCCTGGTTGAATTGTTGGTCACGCTCGCCCTGGTCGGCATTGCGGCCGCTGTGGTGCTGCCACTCAGCGCATTGATGGAAACCCGCGCCAAAGAAGCCGAGCTTCGAGGGGCCTTGCGAACGATTAGACAAGCGCTGGACAGTTACAAGGCGGCTTCGGATGCGGGGGTCATCGACAAACCGACGGGTACGTCTGGCTATCCACCCAGCCTGGATGTGTTGGTGACAGGCGTTGCAAAGTCTGCTTCGCTGGGTTTTAGTGCCACACCACTGGTGCTCTTGCGGCGCATACCGCGGGACCCGTTCTTTGCGGATAAAACTACGCCGGCATCTCAGACCTGGAACATTCGAAGCTATGGTGCGGATGCCAGTGATTTTTCTCAAGGACAGGATGTGTTTGATATCTCATCCAAATCAGAGCGTCGTGGACTAGACGGCACTAGTATGACTGACTGGTGAAGCGATGATGCGCGCGCCTCCATCCCAAAAACAGCGCGGCGTGGTACTGCTAACGGTCTTGGTGTTTGTTCTGGTCACCACGCTGGGGGCGAACAGCCTCGTCCAAATGCATCAAACCCAGGCCCAGCGCGATAGGGAAGAGCAACTGTTATTCGTCGGTGATCAGTATCGCCGTGCGCTCGCTTCCTACTACAACACGATTCCGCCAGGTTCGTCACGTTCTTTGCCGCAATCCCTGGAAGATCTTGTGAATGATCACCGGTTCCCGAAACCAATGCATCACTTGCGCCGACTTTATCCGGATCCCATGACCGGACAAACGGACTGGCAACTTGTTCGTGAAGGCAGCGGGATCATCGGGATTAGCAGCCGTTCCAATCAACCAACCCTTAAGAAAAAAGGGTTCAGCAAAGAATACAAATCCTTCGAGGGAAAGAACTCTTACGCTGAGTGGAAATTTACCCTCAAGGCGTCATAGCCTACGGAAGTCCGTGAGCTCGCAAACAATCAGTTATTTCTGTCGATGGAAGTCGGCCGGTTCTGGTTCTCCACCCAGTGTTTCCCCAGACATCAACACGCGCCTGCACAAGCGGGGGGGGGAGTCACCCACCAACGGCGGGCACGCAGCACGACCCACACCACACGCTGCGCGCTTGCATAGCGTGCGCCAAACACCAATTGCGCCTGCACTTACGGTAAATGGGTGTTTTGGTAAGTAGGAAAACAGCCCAGTAGCGCCAAGCTTTATGCCAGTTTGTGTTTGGGCTGCACCAATGCTGCGAGTGCGACTTTCAGATCATTCGATCACTTAGCGCAACGCCCTGGCGGTGCTCTGATGTGGCGGCAAATTAAGCGCCCTGCCCTGGCGGCGGTTTGGCCGGGCAAGCGGCAATGCAGAGGTAGCCCTTTTTGGCGAGATAGTCGGCCTGCTTCTTCCGCACCTTTACCAGGCTTCGCAGTTCGTCGTCAGACTTTGCTAAACCGCCAGTGCCAGTGCAATGCCGTGAAAATACTGCCTTTGCAATTTCCAGGTGCGTCCTTTTAGCGCGTGTCGCATCAAGCAGGCGCAACAACTCCAGCCAGTCTCCGGCATGCCCCACGGATGAGGCCTTGGGATTGCCCTGTTGCTGCTTTTCCAGTTCGAGCAGCTTTTTTCGCGCAAGCCGTTGAACTTCGCGTACCCACGTCGCTCGGGCCCAACGGCTTGGGTCACACTCCTGTGCTTCGAAAAATGTACTACGAGCCCATACGCGCGCGGCTGGCAGTAAAAGGCTGCGAAATGAAAACGCTAACACCCAACAAGTTTGCCGACGCCAAACTGAAGACGGTGGAACATGTGGCGGCCATGGTCGAGAAGGACCTGGGATGAAAGCCGCGATGCGAACGGTACTGACTGCCGTAGCGCTTGCGCAATGTGTCACCGCTTGGGCAGTACCCGCCACCAATGACCCCAAGGCGACTTACGAAGGCGGGCAGTTTTCGCTTCCAGCGCTAAGCAACCCAAAGGATGCTTACGTCATTTTCGTGATGGACGCCGCGGGCAAAACCGACCGATGGCCCTTGCCTAACGGAACCGATGGCTTACGCGCACCCAGTACAGCGCTGCCTGCGGGCCAGTGGACGTGGCGCTACCTAGTGTTGTCGGCACAACCGCCTCGACTGGAGATGACCACGCCGCGGAACCAATCGGTGTCACCCGTCGACCTTGATGATGGCCGCATCATTGTGGGATGGGCGGCGGTCCCGGGCGCGAAGACCTATCGTATCGCCGGTGAAATGGTTGACCAGGTTAGAGCCGACGATAGCGCAGCATGGGCTAAGTTCACGGTGGACTGCCCCGCCTTTGGCTGCACAGCCGATAAGGTAGGCGGCAATGGCTTTGAGTTGAAGCCCGGCTACCAGGCCAAGTACAAAGTGACGGCCATTGACAACGACGATGTGGTGCTGGCGCAAGCCGATGGACTGACCGCCAGCGTGACGCCTAATTTTGGCAAGCGCGCCGAGGCAGCCGGCTTCAAGCTGCAGCGATCTGACACCTTATCAAAGCTGCTGGCGCAAGAACCCGCGGTTTTTAGCTGGAACGCTGCACAGAAAGAAGGCGGCAACAGGTCATCGTCGTACCGCTCAGAGTTCGCAGTAATTTGGGAGCCACAACACGGCGGCTATGCAGGGTGGTTCCCGCGGTATTCGTTTGAGGGCGCATTGACCTCAAGCGGGGACCAGAAACCCTTCGACGCGTTACGCTTACGTGCTGGTGGCTACAAAATTTGGCAACCCAGCCCGGGTGAAGGCGCCGAGTTTGTGGCGAACCTGAAATATGAAACCGAGCGGAAGAGCGGGACCAAGAAGGGCATGATTGAACTGGCTGTGACCCCGATATACGGCTGGTTAGGAAAATATACACCTGTGCCTACCGGACCCAGGCCGCGTAACGCCATCGGCAACCTTGCGTCACCACCGGGTTTAGTACTTGCGCCACTGGCCACCTTCGGACTCGAGGTAGGCAAAACATTTGATGTTGGGAGCTCAGCTGAAACGAGCGACACGGTGCTGCGACTGAAGTCGCTGTTTCGGTTGGATGCGGATTTTCCTGCGGCTGCAGCTGCACTACGGATTCCGCACCTGGGCGCTTCATTGCAGGCAACATTCTGGAGATTGCCAAAGGAAACTGAGAAGAATCACGCGCTGGGCAGGGCGAGCCTGAACTTCGGTATCACCGATGCGATTAGTTTTGAGTTGGCCTATTCGGCCGGCCGCGATGCGCCCACGTTCAAGTTTCTACGCAGTACCAGTGCAAGCTTTGGGTTGAAGTTTTAGGGCGCGAGCTGAGGTTGTATCAGATCCTCTAACTGGAGCACGCGAAAGAGTTCCAGTCGTTGCCCTTTCTTCGAAAAGTACGCGCCAACTTTCAACAAAAGTTTTGTGAGATTTCTATGAAGCCCTCTGCCACAGTTTTATTTCTCGGTTTGGTATTGGGATGGAGCGCTGAGGCTGCCGCACAGAAAAGTGGGGTGGTCGCCGATATCTCCCCAGCTCCCACTCTCACTAGCCCTTCTGCAATCGGGTTTGCCAGTTCGCTCTTGGGAAAACCCGCCGATTGGGGTGGGAATGCGGCCGACCTATTCGCCGCCAACTACGAGTTTCCTAGTAGCTTTGCATCTATGGAGACACAACCGTGGATGACGCTCGATCCCCGCAAGCCAGAAGAGGTCGACAATTACTACCGTGCGGTTCTCCGATATGCGCTGTCCTCCTTTCAGGGAGACATTTCAGCAAACTGTCCAAAGGTATCAAAAGATTGGTACCACATGCCTTGGATGACCTTCTCTTTCGGAAACCGCATCGCCAATATTGAAAAAGGATCCATAGGGAGCGGGCGCGAGCCGATATGCGGGTTGACTCAAGAGAGGCCTGCTCCAAAAAAGTTCTTGTACGGGGGATTGGATAAGAAAGTACAAACTTGGGCCGTAGGCATGTTTAATGCGCCGGGAGGCTATCTTCTTGGTCGAATCTGGCGCAGCCGCGGAGAAGTCAACCTGACGGAGACAAAATTCCCTAATGGATCTTTCGTAGCTAAGTTCCTTTTCACGGAAGCGACCGACGAAGAGGTTCCATTCCTTCAAGGTGCGCCGATTTGGGAAGCCAACATCTATGCCAGCGTTGATACCGCGACGATCCGCAAGACCAAACCGATGCGGTTGATGCAAATAGACTTTGGCGTAAAGGATAAACGAGTCAAAGAGCAAACAGGCTGGGTCTACGGCACATTCTTGTATTACAAGGAGAAAGATGCGCCTACGTCCGCCTGGACAGACAACTTGATACCAGTTGGGCTAATGTGGGGTAAGACGCTCCGCACCGGCATCATCAGCATGCCCGCAAGCGGCAAGCTGACGCGCAGCCCAGCAACTTTAATTGCGGACATCTACATCCGATGTGTTCGGAACACTAGCACCATTCTACAAATCGTTGGCCAGCTCTATGATCCGCGTCACCCTGCCACCGAGCTTGTTTCGGCCCGTCGCCGAGACCCGTTTGGAATCTGGGCGCTCATCAATTTCGAGAAATGGAGATTCAGTTGAACAACACGCTCTACGACTATTCACCGATCATCGCTCGTCCCAAACTAGCTTTTCCCAACGGCGCTCGTATCGCGTTTTACGTCGGTGTGAACATCGAGCACTATGAGGTGGACAAGCCCTCCACCAGCATCTTCGGAGGCACGGCGCACCTCAAGCCCGACGCGCTGAACTACGGCTGGCGCGACTATGGTCCACGCGTCGGCATCTGGCGCATGATCGACACCCTCGACAAGTACAAGATGCGGGCGTCGGTTCTCCTCAACTCGGATTGCTGCCGGCACCATCCCCAGATCATCGAAGCGGGAAAAGCGCGCGATTGGGCTTGGGTCGCCCATGGCAAGAACAACTCGATCTTCCAAGCCGATATGACGGTGGAGCAAGAGCGCAGCTACTTGGCAGACGTCGTCAAGACAATCACCGACGCCACCGGCAAGCAGGTCAATGGCTGGATGGGGCCGGCCCTCACGGAAACATTCGACACCCCGCGGCTAGTCAAGGAACTGGGGCTTTCCTACGTGCTCGACTGGTGTGCGGACGACCAGCCATTTCCCCTCAACGTCGAAGGAATGATGTCGGTACCGTATTCGCTCGAGCTCAACGACATTCAGATGTTCCTCGGCAAGAGCCTGTCTGGGGACGATTTCTACCGGATGGTGATCGATCAATTCGATCAGCTCTATCAGGAAGCGGAGCACTCAGCCAAGGTGATGGCGCTTTGCCTGCATCCCTTTGTCATCAACCAGCCCTCTCGTCACAAGTACCTCGAGAAAGTACTTCAGTACATCACGGGGCACGAGGGTGTTTGGTTGACCACGAGCGACGATATCGCGGCCCACTACGCCAAGAGCTCTCACTTCGCGGAATTGAAACCCTGATGCGGCCAAGCCTCGCTGGGTCGAGGCTAATGAGACAGCGGGGCAACCCGCTTCCACCGCACGGCCAGGTCGTCATCGCATTCACGACATGATCGATGAATGTCCACCGCGTGGGCACCGCAGAACGGAGTGACCTCCTGCAGGCGATGGCATGTAGTTTGCAGGATTGTTCAGATAGCTTCGTTACATCCAATAAGAAATACAGGAGACTCACCATGATCGAGAAATATTTTTGTTCTCTAGCGGCCCGCTCTGTAGTCGCCGTACTGGCGCTAGCCGCCGGTAGTGCCGAGGCTGTGGACTGGAACGGCTACTTCCGCGCCGGCCCGGGTCTGACCAGCACCGCCAATGCATCGCGCGGCTGCTACGCTCTCAACGGCGGCGGCGCGGGCCTAAAGTACCGGCTGGGCAACGAATGCGATTTCTACGGCGAGTTCCAGCTTTCGCAAGGCTTCAAGAAGGACGACATCGACTACAAAGTCACGTTGATGGCTACCCACTACACGGCGGCCACCGACACCAATGGCAGCGGCTTCAGCATCGAACAGATGTTTTCCGAGGCGAAAGGATTCGACGTCGCGCCCGATGCTACTTTCTGGATCGGAAAGGAGCGCGGCAGGCGGGGCTATGTGTATATCGTCGACACCCAATTCATCGAGATGGCCGGCGTCGGTGCCGGCTTCAAAGGTCAGCCGATAGGGCCCGGCAAACTGGGCGCAGCTTACTACAAGACCGATGCCAACGCCGCTCGGCCCGGCAACCGTTTCAATCTCGAATATGTCGACCTGCCCGCTGGCCCCAATGGCACGCTGCACTTCTTCGCCACCGCGACCAAGGGCGATTTTTCCGGCGGCACCAAGGGCCTGGGCCTCTCGGCGCGCTACGACCAGGGCAAGCTATTCGACACCTCCTTGAGCAACATGCTGCTCCTGCAGTACGCTCAAGGCTCCACTGGGCTCAATGCCAACTTTGGCGATCTTACAGCCGGCCCTCGCGCTAAGGGCTGGCGCATCGTGGAAGTCATCAGCGGGCAGAGCGGCGCCTTGGGCGCCCAAGCCATGGCGCTGCTTGCTCGCGAGACAAGCTCCTCCGGCGTGGCGACTGATTCCGCCAGCGCTGGAGGCCGGCTGTCGTATGCCTTCACGCGACACTTCAAGCTCGTCAGCGAGCTCGGCGTGTCCCAGTACAAACCCGACGGCGGCGACACCGCGCGCCTGACCAAACTAACGATCGCGCCGACGTTGGCGGTGGGAGCAGATTTCTGGGCTCGACCCGAGTTCCGTCTGTATGTGACCAGAGCCAAGTGGAACGGCGCTGCCGGCAACGTCACGGGCCAGGTCGCCTTCGCGGACAGGACCTCGGGCACCAGTTTTGGCGCCCAACTCGAAGTGTGGTTCTAACAACCTATTTAACGGAGACAAAACATGAAAATACAACAACTAACCCCGGCGCTTGTGCTCGCGATGGTGTGCGCCGGCTCCATCGGTAACGCAAGCGCAGCCGATGCCGGACTCGAGCGGGCCAGGGCAACGCTGGTGCGCTACAGCGGAAATCCCGAATTCGTCGCCCCGGGCGAGGCTTTCGACGCCAAGGTATGCGCCTCAGGCAAGAAGATCCTCGCGATCCCCTTCACCAGCGCCAATCCGTTTCTCAAGGGCATTACTGACAGGATGAAGCGGGTGGGCTCCGAGCTGGGCCTAACCGTGACGGAGTGGGAAAACCAGGGCCAGCCCAATCAGCACACACAGGGCGTCAACTACGCAATCCAGGCCAAGTTCGACATGATTACCCTGCCGGCGGGAATCGACCCGAACGCCTTGGGCCCGTCGCTGCGCGCCGCCAAGGGTGCGGGCGTCAAGGTGGCGACCACACATTTTTACGACCCCGGCATGGTGCAGAATTCACTGCTCAGTAGCTCGCTCACCATCGGTTTCAACGAAGTCGGCCGCATACTCGCCGACTGGAGCATTGTGCGAACTGGGGGGAAGGCGAACATCATTATCATCAAGAGCGACGACGCACCGCCCACAGGTGCGATGGTAAGGGGAATAACCGAGCAGCTCGCCGCCAACTGCCCGACTTGTAAGATCACGCAACAGATCAATGTCGGCCTTGCCGAATGGGCAACTAAGATCCAGCCGTCTTTGCAGGCCGCTTTGCAGGCGCACCCGGAAGTGAATGTGGTGCTGCCGATCTATGACAGCATGTCGCAATTCGTTGTGCCGGCGGTCGCGCTGACGGGACGGGCGCAGACGGTCGCCGTAGGCACTTTCAATGGCACGCCCTTCGCTCTCGACTTCGTGCGCAACGGCAAGGTCGATCTCGACATCGGTGAGAGCCTCGACTGGATCGCCTACGCTACGATCGACGGGCACCTGCGCGACTTGTGCGGTTTGCCAGTTCCCAAGTCGCTCAACGTCCCCTTCTATCTATTTGACAAAAGCAATGTGACCGCCGCCGGCGTTCCCGCCAGCTTCGACAAGGGATACGGCAACGCTTATATCAGCGGGTTTCGCACGTTATGGAAGCTGAGCCGATGACCGCGCCGACGCCTGTCCTGGCGATCCAAGGACTGAGCAAGACCTTCGGCGGGGCACGAGTGCTGCAGAGTGTGGACCTCACGATCAACCCTGGTGAAATTCTTGGCTTGCTGGGACGCAACGGCTCCGGAAAATCGACGCTGGTCAAGATTCTCGCAGGTGTGCTTGCGCCGGATCCGGGCGCGGTGATCACATTCGATGGCAGAGCCACATCCCTGCCGTTCGCGCCCGGAGTTTGGCGTGCGCTCGGCCTGCGCTTCGTGCACCAGAACCTGGGGCTGACGCCCACGCTGACCGTACTTGAAAACCTCTACATGAGCGAGCTGGCCCAAGAGGGCGGCAGCTACATCGATTGGCGCCGATTACGAACGCGGGCGTCACAACTGCTGGAGGCCTATGGCTTGCATTTTTCCCCGGCCACGCAGGTCGAACGCCTGTCTCCTGTCGAGCGCGCCCAGCTTGCCTTAGTACGGGCCTTCGCCAACCTCGACGAGACAGCGCCGCCGCCGCGCCTCATCCTACTGGACGAGCCAACCCCTTTTCTGCCGCAGTCGGACGTGGAACGGCTCTTCGCACTAATGCGGCGAGGCGTTGAGCGCGGTGCAAGTATCATGTTCATCACCCATGACGTCGACGAAGTGATGACGATCACCGACCGGGTCGCGGTGCTCCGCGATGGTGCTCTGGTCGGCACCGGGCGCACCGCCGATGTCGGTCGCGCAGCTATCGTCAAAATGATCGTGGGCGAGACCGTCGCGCAGGGCCGCCTCGACAGTCATCAAAGAAAAGGGCAGCCGGGCGCGGCTATCACCGTGCAGGCCGCCTGCGCACGCCGCCTGGCGCCGACCGATCTCGACCTGCGTGCAGGTGAGATCGTCGGACTGACGGGTCTGGTCGGCTCGGGCTACGAAATGCTGCCGCAAGTCCTGTTCGGGGCCAGGGCCGCCGCCTCGGGAACTCTCACATTTGCGGGCGAGGCGCCGTTGTTGCTTCGCGGCCTGACTTCGTCGATGGCGATCGACCGGGGCGTCGCGTTCGTGCCCGGGGATCGCCTTGGCGCAGGATGCATCGGTGCCCTCAGCATTGCGGATAATCTCTTTTTTCCAAGCCTTTGCGAGTTCACGGGACGCGGACGCCTTGACCGCGGACGCATGATGCGGGAAGCACAGGGTGCCTGCGATGAGTTCGGAATCAGGCCGGCCACGCCGGGCGCCCCAGTCAACACATTGAGTGGTGGCAATGCCCAGAAAGTCCTCATGGCACGCTGGCTCCGTCGAACGACGCGGCTTCTGCTGGTGGTCGAACCGACCCAGGGAGTGGACGTGGGGGCCCGGCGTCAAATCATGCAGACCCTGCGAGAGGCGGCGGACAAGGGCACCTGTGTCGTGTGCGCGACCTCGGACGCCGAACAACTGGCCGATCTCTGCGATCGCGTGGCCATCTTTGCGCAGGGACGATTGCGTCTCTGGCTGTCACGCGAGCAGCTTTCAAAGACTGCGGTGGTCGCGGCTTGCTACGCGGCGTCTGACTCGAGTCAAATCACCGAGGAGCAGAGCGCATGAGACCCACGCCTTCCGGCTTGCGCGCCGCACACCACTGGGCACAGCGCGCCGAGCGCTTCGTCCTCGCCTTCACCTGGGCCGCGGTCGTGCTCGGCTTTTCTCTCGCGCTGCCCGGCATGTACTTCACCTGGGGCAATTTCTCGGTCATGTTCGCCACCTGGGCACCGTCGGCCGTCCTGGCGCTCGCGATCATCATTCCCCTCACGGCCGACGAATTCGACCTCTCGGTGGGGGCCACGCTCACGCTCTCCTCTTGCATCGTCGGCGTGCTCAACGTCTGGCTCGGGGCGCCTCTCTGGTTCTCAGTCTTAGCCGCGCTAGCCGCGGGCTGCCTGGCCGGGTTGGTCAATGCGGTGCTAGTGATTCGGCTGCGCGTCCCTTCCCTCGTGGCGACGATCGGGACAACCTCGCTGATGGCCGGCGTAGTGCAATGGATGACGAACTCGTCGACCATCAGCGGTATCGACGACAGGCTGATCGCAGTTGCGACCGGGCATTGGCTCGGCATTCCCAACGTCTTTCTCATCGCATTAGTGACGGCCGCGGCGATCTGGTATTTCTTCGAGCTCACGCCGTCCGGCCGACGCCTGCTATTCGTCGGTCGCGGCAAGGAGGCCGCCCGGCTGAACGGCGTCAATGTGGATCGCAGCCGACTCTTCGCGTTCGTAGCCTCCGGCGGCTTGGCAGCCTTCGCCGGCGTGCTTTACGCGGGGCTTCTCGGTTCGGCCGACCCGTACTCAGGGATGAACCTGCTGCTTCCCGCCTTCGCCGCCGCCTTCCTCGGTGCGACCGCCTTCACGCCGGGTCGGTTTAACACACCTGGAACCATCTTTGCTGTGTATTTTCTTGGAAGCGGCGTGACGGGCTTAACGATGCTGGGCATTCCGATCTGGGTGACCAGCATCTTCAACGGCCTCGCGCTCATTACCGCCGTCGCCCTGTCGCAATGGGCACGCAGGCAGTTCGTCGGAGGCGACGACGAATGAGCTTGCCGGGCAGACTCGATCGCACGCTGACATTTCATATATCCATGGGAAGGAATGCAGAGATGTTTTGCGCGCGACTGGTGGTTCAATTCTTGTGTCCTAGCATCGCTGAAATACAGGTTGGGAATTTACCCGTTTTCGTACCCATATTTCGGCTTTCAGTTCACGCAGGCTTACGATCCACCCCCAACGCTCCTACGAGGTGTCGCACAACGGCGTTGATGCTCGCAGCGAATCAGCACTGATGTGAATGGGTGGCCGCAAAGCGGAAGTGCAAAATTCTTCATCTAAGGGAGAGCAATTCTCAATGCGAGACGTTACTCGGAAGTGAATCCATTGCTCAGTTTCCAGCGAGGCTCGCCTCTTTGGCCCCGACGCCAGTTACGATGAAATCACGTTGAAAGACAGCACGATCGTATATATCCAATACGAGGCTGACGAAAAATGGAAGTCATCCTACGGAACCTGGGAGGTCAATCTTGTCAAACTATTCTGCTTGAGACTTACGTAAAGGTTCAAAACCGATCGCTTGTTAACAATCAGCTGAAGGATGCACAGATTGACGTGAGGTATTGGCGCGGCCATGGCCAATCCAGCAACGATGCCTGCTTCTTCAAAGCGCAGAGAGCCTGAAAGACGCAATGCCCAGCAACGAAGAAATCCGAAATTAGCAAATAGTGCTTTGCGAAATCAGTCGTTAAGATGCTCAGTAAATCGCGACCACCAGCTCGGGCACAGCGGTGAACAAATCAGCCTCCAGCCCGTAATCAGCAACACTGAAAATCGGTGCCTCGGGGTCCTTGTTGATGGCGACGATGACCTTGCTGTCCTTCATGCCGGCCAGGTGCTGGATGGCGCCCGAGATGCCGGCGGCGATGTACAACTGCGGCGCCACGATCTTGCCGGTCTGGCCCACTTGCCAGTCGTTGGGGGCATAGCCCGCGTCGACCGCGGCACGCGAGGCGCCCAGGGCGGCGCCCAGCTTGTCAGCCAGCGGCAGCATGACTTCGTTGAACTTCTCGGCAGAACCGAGCGCACGGCCGCCCGACACGATGATCTTGGCGGCGGTCAGCTCGGGGCGGTCGCTCTTGGCAATCTCGGAGCCGACAAACGACGATTTGCCGCTGTCGGCCACGCCGGCCAGCGTTTCCACGGCAGCCGAGCCGCCCGTGGCCGCTGCCGCATCGAAGCCCGTGGTGCGCACAGTGATGACTTTGGTGGCATCCAGGCTCTGCACAATGGCAATCGCGTTGCCGGCATAGATGGGGCGCTCAAAGGTATCCACCGCATCGACCTTGGTGATGTCGGAGATCTGGCCAACGTCCAGCGTGGCGGCCACGCGCGGGGCGATGTTTTTGCCCGATGCCGTGGCCGGAAACAGGATGTGCGAATAACTGCCGGCGATGGCGACCACCTGCGCGGCCATGTTTTCAGCCAGGCCGTGCTCAAAGTGCACGCCATCGACGTGGATGACTTTGGCCACACCGGCTATTTTGGAGGCGGCCTGGGCTGCAGCTTCGGCACCCTTGCCGGCGACCAGCACATGCACCTCGCCACCACACTGGGCGGCGGCGGTCACGGTGTTGAGGGTCGCGGGTTTGATGGCGTTGTTGTCGTGTTCGGCAATTACAAGTGCGGTCATTTAGATCACCTTCGCTTCGTTTTTGAGTTTGTCCACCAGGGCGGCCACGTCGGCCACCTTGACACCGGCGCTGCGCTTGGGCGGCTCGCTGACCTTGAGGGTCTTGATGCGTGGCTTGACGTCCACACCCAGGTCTTCCGGCTTGACGTTGTCCAGCTGCTTTTTCTTGGCCTTCATGATGTTGGGCAGCGTCACATAGCGCGGTTCGTTCAAACGCAGGTCGGTGGTGATGATGGCGGGCAGCGTGAGGGCCAGCGTTTCCAGGCCGCCGTCGACTTCGCGGGTCACTTTGGCCTGACCGCCTTCGACTTCCACCTTGGAGGCAAAGGTGGCTTGCGGCCAGCCCAGCAGGGCCGCCAGCATCTGGCCGGTCTGGTTGCAATCGTCATCAATCGCCTGCTTGCCCAGAATCACCAGTTGGGGCTGCTCCTTGTCGACCAGCGCCTTGAGCAGCTTGGCCACGGCCAGCGGCTGCAGCTCTTCGGCGGTCTCGACCAGGATGGCGCGGTCGGCGCCGATCGCCATGGCGGTGCGCAGGGTTTCCTGGCACTGCAGCACGCCGCAGCTCACGGCGATGACTTCGGTCACGACGCCCTTTTCCTTCAGGCGGGTCGCCTCTTCGACGGCAATCTCGTCAAACGGGTTCATGCTCATCTTGACGTTGGCGATGTCGACGCCGGTG
>NZ_JBFUKG010000030.1:0-24725 GCF_056400945.1 Polaromonas sp. P4_H1
TCGACACCGTAAGTTGTAGCATTCATGGCGGGACCTCCGTCTGAAGTGGTTGGTAAGAACTCCACTTTGGCACTCGATGCCGTTCGATGCGAGGTCCCACCCCCGGTTCGATTGCGGCGCCGAAATCAAAGAGGAAGGCGTCCATACCAATCTCGGTCCAGGCGGGGTCTCGCTCAACTCGCCTGCGGCTCAGACAATCGCGATCCCTGATCCGCCTGGCCCTGCGCTCCTCGGCGCAGACAGAAGGGGGTGGACCAGAAACGCCAAACAGCCAAATACCAGAATCCGAATACCTAAAACCACAAGGACACGCCGTGGCGTGTCCTTGTTTGTATTGGTTTCCTTGTATTTGGTTTTGCTATGTCTTCGGCACCCGCTCCCCACCCGTGTGGCTGGGCCGAGCAGCGCAGATGGAGGCGAGATCAGGGCCGCAGTTGTTTGAGCCGCAGGCGAGTTCTGCGGACCCCCGCCGGAGTCGAGCAGCGCAGGTTGCCCGTAGCGCAGCGAAGGGACCCAGACTGCGGGTCGCCTTCTCTTTGCTTACTTTTCTCTTGGCGACGCAAGAGAAAGTGAGTCGCCCGCCGGGGCGAGTCCCGGCCAGCCACCCTCAGCAAAAAGCACACTCACCAAAACAAAACAGCCTCGACAAGCCCAGCCCAGCCCGAAGGAAGGAAGAAAGAGGAAGAGGAAAGAAGCCCTATCCCTTGCTAACCTTCACAGGCCGCTTCCAGTTGGGCAGGCTGACCTGCTTGCCGCGCGCCACGCTGAGCGCGCCAGCCGGTGTGTCCTTGGTGATGGTGGAGCCGCCACCCACCGTGCCGCCCTGCCCTATCGTCACCGGCGCCACCAGCACGCAGTTGCTGCCGATATGCACATCGGCCTCGATCACAGTGCGGTGCTTGTTGGCGCCGTCGTAGTTGGCGGTGATGCTGCCCGCACCGTAGTTGACGCGCTCGCCCACGGTGGCATCGCCCAGGTAGGCCAGGTGGTTGGCCTTGGCGCCTTTGGCCAGGGTGG
This sequence comes from Polaromonas sp. P4_H1, assembly GCF_056400945.1. Taxonomy (NCBI): domain Bacteria; kingdom Pseudomonadati; phylum Pseudomonadota; class Betaproteobacteria; order Burkholderiales; family Comamonadaceae; genus Polaromonas; species Polaromonas sp. P4_H1. The sequence continues at coordinate 1,018 of NZ_JBFUKG010000030.1, forward strand.
AATTTTTCACTTCGACAAAGTTGCCGATGTGCACTTCAGCGCCCAGTTGGGCACCCGGCCGCAGCCGGGCAAACGGGCCAATCAGCGCGCCCTCGCCGATCTGCACACCCAGCTTTTCGCCGTCGATGTGGGTGAAGGGGTGAATGACCGCCCCGGCGGCAATCGTGGCATTGGCAATCACGCAGTTGGCACCGATGCGCACGCCCTCGCCCAGGCTGACCTGGCCCTGGAACAGGCAATTCACATCGATCTCGACATCCTGGCCGCATTGCAGCGTACCGCGCACGTCGAAGCGGGCCGGGTCAGCCAGCCGCACGCCCTGCTCCATCAGGGCCGTGGCCTGCCTGTGCTGGTAGACGCGCTCCAGCTCGGCCAGCTGCACGGGGCTGTTCACGCCGGCGACCTGCGCTGCATCGGTGATCTGGTGCGCCACCACGGCCACGCCATCGGCCACGGCGAACTTCACGATGTCGGTCAGGTAGTACTCTTTTTGCACGTTCTGGTTGTCCAGCCGGCTGAGCCAGCCGCGCAGCAGGCGGGTGGGCACAGCCATGATGCCGCTGTAGATTTCATGAATGCCGCGCTGGGCCTCGGTGGCATCCTTGTGCTCAACGATGGCCCGCACCTGGGCGGTGGCCTGCGCCCCGGCACGCACAATGCGCCCGTAACCGGTGGGGTCGGCCATGTTCAGCGTGAGCAGCGCCAGCCGCTGGCCGTCGCACTGGTCCAGCAGCGCCCGCAGCGTGTCGGGCTGCGTCAGCGGCACGTCACCCGACAGCACCAGCGTGACGCCGTCGTCGGCCAGCAGCGGCAGGGCCTGCTGCACCGCGTGGCCGGTTCCAAGTTGCGGCTCCTGGCGGACAAAGCGCATATCCGGGCTGCCCGCAGCTTTGGCGTCGCCCATCAGGGCCGCCTCCACGCCCGCCGCGCCGTGCCCGGTGATCACCACCACATGACGAGCCTTCAAGCCGGCCGCCGTGTCAATCACGTGTTGCACCAGTGCACGGCCGCCCAATTGGTGCAACACTTTGGGCAAGGCGCTTTTCATCCGCGTGCCTTTGCCCGCGGCCATGATGACGACATCAACTGAGGTTGCCATGAAGTTTCCTGTTAATTTTTGGATAAGGGGGCATTCGGGCCCGGCGGCACAGACCGGGCTGAACCGTTTCATCCGGATTATCGGTGTGCTGGCACTGGCCTGCCTCTTGCCGGCCTGCAGCGCCCTGAAAATTTTCTACAACCAGGCGCCGGACGTTGCCTACTGGTACCTGGATGGTTATATCGACTTCACCGGCGCGCAAAGCCTGCAGGTCAAGGACGATCTCGGCAAACTCCAGGCCTGGCACCGTCAGACCCAGTTGCCGGCTTATATCGACACCCTTCGCAGGCTGCGGCAGCGCATGCCCGCGGACATGGACGCCGCCCAGGCCTGTGCGGTATTTGCCGATGTGCGCAGCAAGCTTGTCGCGGTTTCTCACCGGGCCGAACCGGTGGCTGTGGCACTCGTGGGCACGCTGCAAACCAGCCAGTTGACGCAACTGGAGCGCCAGTGGGCCAAGGGCAATGCAGATTACCGGGAGGCATTCCTGGAGGGCTCACCCAAAAAAGGCCGCGACAAGCGCTACAAGCAGGTAGTCAGCCGCGCCGAGAGGCTCTATGGAACCCTGGAGGAAAAACAGCTCGCCGTGATTGGCCAGCGGATGGACCAGTCGCGCTTTGATGCGGCCTTGTTTTATGCCGAAAAACTGCGGCGCCAGCAGGATGTCCTGCAGACCTTGCGCGCCCTGGTGGCGGAGCGGGCCAGCGTGGAAAAAACGCGGCTGGCCGTACGCGGGCTGCTGGAGCGATGGCTCCACTCGCCCATCCCCGCACATCGCGACCACCTGGAAGGGTTGACGCAGGAGAGCTGCCAAACATTTGCGGCCCTGCATAACAGCACCACGCCGGCGCAACGCAGCAAAGCGATCGAGACCCTCGATGCTTATGAGCAGGACCTGAGGACGTTATCAAGCCCCCAGGGCACCCAAAAATCCTGATTCGACGGGTGCCAGGCCGAGCGGCGCACCGCGCTTGCATCGCCGCTCAGGTCGCCACGTCATCCACGCGGGCCCCTGGCTGCCGGCCCTCGCCTACATCGCCTACAACTACAGCAGCGGCACCTTGCCGGGTGGGGTGTCGTAGTAATCGGCAATGCGCTCCAGCGACCGGGTGTTAAGCAGGCGAAGCCGCCCATTCTGCAGCTCATAAAGACCCAGCTTGCGCAACCGCCGCAAGGTCTTGTTGGTGTGCACCAGGGATAAACCCAGTATGTCGGCAATGTGTTGCTGGTTGATGGGAAACTCCACCGAACCGTCTTCTGCCAGCCCGATGCGCTCCAACCGGCGGTAAAGATGCATCAGCAGCATCGCCACGCGCTCGGTCGCATTGCGCCGGCCCGCAGTGAGCAGGTTGTCGTCCACCATGCCCTCCTCGCGCGCCGACAGCCAGGTGATGTCGTACCCCAGGCTGGGATTTTGCCGAAACAGCTCCCAGAGTCCGTCGCGCGGAAATACACACAAGGTCACATCCGTTACCGCCTCGATGCCGTGCATGGGCCCATCGGAAAACCTTTGCTGCAAACCAATGAGGTCGCCCGGCAACAGGAAGTTCAGGATCTGCCGACGGCCATCAGTCAGGGTCTTGTAGCGAAATGCCCAACCGGAATAAAGCGTGAAGAGTTTGCCGATGGGCTTTTTTGCTCATACACGATGGTGCCCCCCGCAGGAACCATTGACGTCCCGCTGCGAAAGCCCTCGATAAACGCCAGCTCCTCCGCGGTGACGGGCGTGAAGGCCTCCGTCTGGCGAAGGCGGCAGGCGATGCAAGCCGGCGGACAGCTTGAAGGGGATAGAGGCGCGGCGGCCATAAGAAGAGGTGGATATCAAGGCAGGAAGCCTGTGTCTTTTGACATTGTCCCGTTTCTTACTACCTGCTACATTTTCCGTCATTGATGCAAAAACCAGCACCCCTCACGAAGTTCTGTTCGTCAGCACCATCGCGCCCGAAGCGCCCATCGGCATCGTTGCGCAGATCGCGGGCAAAGCACGCATTGCCAACAAGGCGCGTGACATCACGGGGCTGCTCATTTTTGACGGCATGCGCTTTTGCGAGCAGCTCGAAGGCCTTGAAGAAGACATTCTGGCGCTGCTGGAGCGGATTCGCCAGGACCCGCGGCACACCAGTGTCAAGTTGCTACATCATGGCCCCCTGCCCGAACGCAGATTCAAGTGCTTCAGCATGGGTTACGCGCCTGTGGAGGATGTCGATGTATTGGGCAGGCTTGAGCAACTGCAAGGGCTGGCAGCCGTCGGCGCCTTCGTGGAGATACTCTCCACACTGGATCTGGAGTCCTGAGCCGGCACAAGGCCTGCAAGATCTGCAAGACCTGCGAGATTGGCAAGACCTTCGAGCCCCAAGCGCTCAGCCTTGCGGCACAGGCCGCCCCGCCGTGATCCATGAACGGGCGGGTCAAGCAGTGGGTCAGACAAGGAGCCAGGAGTGCATCTGACGAGCGCTCCCAATGGCCACGTCAACGACCACCGCAAAGACTACGGCAACAACCACCTCAGCCCTGCAACGCAGCCCACATCTCCTTGTCCCGCTCGGCCGTCCAGATGCGCGGGTTCTTGATGCCGCTGGCTTCGTCAAAGGCGCGGCTCACATCAAAAGGCAGGCAGTGTTCGTAGATGAATACGTGGCCAAACACCGGGTCCATGCTCTTGCGGGTGTGGTCCATCGCCGCTTTAAGGTCCATGCCGGCGGCGGCGGCTTCCTTGCCCGCCTGGTACAGGGTCTCGACCCAGCGCTTGGTGTAGTCCAGCGCCTTGTTGACGTTGGCGGCGCCCTTCATGGCCTCGCCGCGGCCCGGCACGATGGCCTCGGCTTGTAGCGCGCGCAGGGCCTCCAGTGTGGCGGGCCATTCCTCCAGCTGCGCATCGCCGGTGTACACGCCCGCTTCGTATTCGACCAGGTCGCCCGAGAACAGCACCTTTTCTTCCTCCACCCAGGCAATCGTGTCGCCGCGCGTGTGGCCCGGGCCCGGGTGCCAGATCTGCACCTTGACGCCGCCCAGGTCCAGCACCAGCTTGCCCGCCACCTCCCCTTTGGCGGGGTTGCCACCGGCAATGACCATGGTGGGCCAGGTCAGGCCCGGCACGCTTTCGGCGTTGCGAAAGAGGCGCGGAAAGCGCTCCATCTCGCTTTGCATGTCCTGCGCGCCGCGCTCCGCGATCAACTCACAGGTGCCCTGGCTCGCGATGATTTCCGTCGCCCCTTCGGCCAGATAGGCGCTGGCGCCGAGCACGCGGACGGCGTGGTAGTGGGTCAGCAGCACGTACTTGATGGGCTTGTTGCTGATGGTGCGTATGCGCGCAATCAGGTCCTGCGCCATGGCGGGCGTGGCCGTGGCGTCGCTCACCATGATGAATTTGTCGCCGATGATCACGCCCGAGTTCGGGTCGCCCTCGGCGGTGTAGGCCCAACAATGTGCGCTGAGCTGCTCAAACGTGATGGTTTTGTCCGTCAGGTCGGACTGCGAGGCGAAGGCTTTGGACATGGGGTTCCTGTTTTCCGGTGTGGGGGGCCGCTCAGTGCAGCTCAATTCCGCTCAGGGCGCTGCGGTGGCGAATGCACGCCATTTTACTTAACCGTAACTGGTTACGCATTGTTAAACCACCACCCATGTGGCCGCATGGGAAAGCATCGAACGCTCACCCTTTCGTGAAGGTTTCGCCACGGTTGCGCCGGGCTTGCGCTAAGGTTGCGCCATGGCCACTCCCAAAGACGACTTTGCAATCTACTGCTGTGAACTGCTGTCCGGCGTCGGGCCGTGCGTCGCCAGGCGCATGTTTGGCGGCTACGGCATCAGCACCTCGGGCCTGACGCTGGCGCTGGTGGCCGATCTGGGGGGCGGGGAAAAACTCTGGCTCAAGGCCGATGCAGATACCCGCGGCCGGTTTGAAGCCGCGGGCTGCGAACGCTTTACCTATGACATCACACGCAACGGCGAGCGCGTGGCGCACAGCCTGAACTATTACAGCGCCCCCGAGGAGGCGATGGAGTCCGCTCAGTTGATGCTGCAGTGGGCGCGCTTGTCGCTCGATTGCGCATTGAAGGCGCGCTCTGCCAAATCACCGCGCGCGCGGGTGGCCAAAAAAACCACCGCAAAACCGGTCAGCGCAACCTCGACCGCCGCCGCCACACCGCCGGCCAAGCCGCGCGCCAGCCGGCCCACCGCACCGCCCACCAGGCCGAGCGCCAGGCGCAAGTCAAGCAGGGGCTGAACCACGCCTGCGCGCCAGCCTGTGGCCTTCGCCGGCGCGGGGTGGGCGGCTGCGGCGGGCTCCCAGTTGAAGTAGGCCGACGACGCATGGCCCATGCCAAAAGATTCCATCACCACCGTTTCGCCGGGCGACAGCGACAGGCTTTCGCCGCGGCTGAGGAAGTGATCACCGGCGCGCACGCGCAGGTCGTGGCCGGCGTTGCTGAAGGTCACCCATACCCGGCCGTGCGCGATCCGCAGAACGCCGGCCTGGCGGGCATGCAGGGTCAGCGCCCGGTCCGCACCCAGCTTCCAGCAGCCGGGCAGTCCTTCAGCCCGGGCCGTGGCGGCATCGGTTGCCTGGGGCAGGTAGTGGTTGCCTGAATGATGAGCAATTGCGTGGTCCATGGTGTTCTCCAGAAAAGACCTGAATTCGTTGACGGGAATGAATGATCTCGCGGGGGGGCTTCCCCGTCCAATGAAATCGCGGTACGCTATTCATTCCATAAACGCATCAATCACTCCACCTCCCACCCTACCCCCACCCCACTCCGCATGCTGCATTCGCAAACCCACTTACGCTCCCGGCCAATTTCGGCCGGCCAGCTGCGCGCCTTCGAGGCGGTCGCTCGCCATCTCAATTTTCGCGCCGCCTCCGAAGAGTTAGCGCTCACCCAGTCGGCCGTGAGCCGCCAGATCCAGGCGCTGGAAGAAGACGTCGGCGTCAGCCTGTTTCACCGTCACACCCGGGCGGTGGAGCTCACCGGTGCGGGCGGCACCTTGCTGCGGGCGGTCACACCGTCGCTGGAGCGTATTGACGGCGCGGTGCGGCAGATCCGCCAAAGCGCCGGGCGCAAAAGCGTGGCGCTCACCACTTTTGCATCGTTCGCCTCGATGTGGCTGATTCCCCGGCTCGAGGTTTTTCAGCGGGAGAACCCCGACATCGACATCCGGATTGATGCGTCGGACGTTGCGGTGGACCTCGATGTTTCGGACCTGGACCTGGCCTTGCGCTATGCCCCGGCCAGCCACATGCCGCCGCACGCCATCCGCCTGTTTGGCGAGCAGATCACGCCGGTGATCAGCCCCTGGCTGCTCAAGAGCGGTCCGCGTCTGAAAAAGCCGGATGACCTGGCGCATTTCACCTTGATCGAAGCGGGCGACGCGCACCGCACGCACTTTGAATGGCTGACCTGGCGCCGCTGGATGGACCAGCACGCCACACCCAAGCTGGAGGCCAAGCGCTGGCTGTACTTCAACTACGCCTACCAGATGGTGCAGGCGGCGCTGACGGGCCAGGGCGTGGTGCTGGCACGCCTGCCGCTGATTGCCGAAAGCCTGGCCTCGGGCGACCTGGTTGAGCCCCTGCCGCACCTGCGCCTGGAGTCCCCCATGGCGTACTGGCTGATCATCGGCCCGCGCAATGTGGCGCGCCCCGAAGTGCTGGCGTTCTGCGAGTGGCTCAAGGCGCAAGGCGCGCAGACCCGCCACGCGATTGGCGATGTGCCCGACGCCGACACGGTGGACAACCTGGACTAGAAGTAGGGCCCCCACGCTTTTCACTTCGTGTAATGCGCTGCCCCCCGGGGGGGCGCTGCGCCTGCGGCCCGGCTAAGCCGGTTCCGCGGCCCTGGCTGGTATGGGAGATCCGTGCCGTATGGCGTGCCGGTTTGCCCCACACGCTTTTCACTGCGTGTAATGCGCTGCCCCCCGAGGGGGCGCTGCGCCTGCGGCCCGGCTAAGCCCAATACAGTTCAGTTAGCACACCGCATGCAGTGCCCCTTATCTCCTTCCCCCGCTGGGGGAAGGCCGGGATGGGGGCTCACGGCGTGGGCGTCGAGCCACCGTGCTTGGCTGGTCGCCGCTGGCCCCCACCCCACCCCAACCCTCCCCCGGAAGGGGAGGGAGCTTCACGGGGCTTTAACTGAACCGTATTGCGGCCAAGCCGGTTCCGCGACCCTGGCTGGAAAGATACAGCCCCCACGCTCCCCACTTCGTGTGGTTCGCTGCCCCCCGAGGGGGCGCTGCGCCTGCGGTCTGGCAAAGCCAGTCCCGCGGCCCCTGCTGGGGTGGGGAGCCCTTTATTGCGTGCAGGGTTCAGGGTTGCGTCGTATGGCGCTTCAGCAGCCGGCCCGCGCGGGCCTGCACTTTGGCGCTGGATGCATCGGCGGTGCCGGCCGCATAGGCTAGTTCGCCATTGACGAAGACTTTCTCAATGCCTTCACACAGCGCGATCGGGTCCTCGTAGGTGGCCACGTCGCGCACCCGGGCCGGGTCCAGCACCACCACGTCGGCATGCCAGCCGGGCTGCAGCTGCCCGCGCTGGTGCAGCCGGAAATTGCGTGCCGACAGGCCGGTCATCTTGTAGATGGCGGTTTCCAGCGAAAACAGTTTCTCTTCGCGCCAGTAGCGCGCCAGCACGCGCGGAAACGCGCCCCACAGGCGCGGATGCGGATGCTGGTCATGCGGCAAGCCGTCCGAGCCGATCATGGTCAGCGGGTGGGCCACGACGCGCCGCACGTCGTCTTCGTGCATCTGAAAATAGCAGGCGCCTCCGGGCTGCAGGCGGCGGCATACCGTCTTCTGGTCAACGCCCCACTCGGCCGCAATCGAGGCCAGCGTGCGGCCCGTCATTTCGGGGTGCGGCGTGGACCAGCTCACCAGCACGTCGATCACGCCATCGACCAGGTCCTCACGCAGCACGGTGGAACCGGCCACATAGGGGTAGACGTCCATGGCCACCGGCTGGCGGCGGGCGAGCGATTCAATCAGCGGCAGGGTCTGCTGCGTGCGGCCCCAGTTGGCGGGCCCGGCGCATTTGTGGTGCGACACGATCAGCGGCACACCGGCGCTGAAAGCCGTGTCGCCCGCCTCGTGCAGCGCTTCCACGATGGTCGCCATTTCATCGCGCAGGTGGGTGCTGTAGACCCCGCCAAAACGCGACACCACCTGGGCCAGGCGCACCACTTCCTGCGCCGGTGCGGCAAAGGCCGGTTCGTAAAAAAGGCCTGACGACATGCCGGTCGCGCCGCTCTCCATGCACTGCGTGAGCAGCGCGCACATGGCGTCGAGCTCGCTGGCACTGGCCGCGCGGGTCAGGTCGCCCATGCAGGCAAAGCGCAGGGTGGTGTGGCCGATCAGCACGGCGACATTCACCGCCGGCTGCGCCTGGGCGATGGCGCGCTCATAGCTCGGGATGGAGTCAAACCGGAACGAATCGGCGCCGAGCAAATTCAGTGGCGGCTCGGGGTTGTCGACAATGAAAGGCAGCAGTGAAATGCCGCAGTTGCCGGTGATGACGGTGGTGATGCCCTGCGACACCTTGGGCAGCATGTCGGGCTGCTTGAGCACGATCGCATCGTCGTGCGTGTGCACATCGATAAAGCCGGGGGCGATGGCCAGGCCGGTGCAATCGATAGGGGCCACCTCTTGCGGCGCAAGGCCTTCGGGCAACAGCCGGAAGAGTTGGCCGTCCAGATTTTCGCCCAGCGCCGCAATGCGGCCGTCCAGCAGCAGCACGTCGCCAATCCAGCCTTCGGCGCCGGTACCGTCGATCACCAGGCCGTTCTGAAGCAAGGTTGCGCGCGTCATTTGAGTTTGCTTTCGTTGACGGCGGTGACCGTATCCCAGTCGAGCCGGGGATAGTGCCGCATGTCCACGCCGCGCGTGCTGAGCACATCGCGCACGCCGCCCAGGCGCTTGACGGCCAGGTCGCCCAGGCGCTGCGCCACCAGCACGGTGACGATTTCAATCACGGTGAGGTGCACCAGGTAGGCCTCGGTGCCCACATGCATGACCGGGTCTTCCGGCACATGGATGCCCAGCACAATGTCGGCCCGCTCGGCCAGTGCGGTTCCCTGCTGGGTCAGGGCAATCACCGTGGCGCCCTGCGAGCGGGCCACGTCCACCGCTTCGAGCAGCGACGGCATGCCGCCCACGTGCGAGATGGCAAACACCACGCCCTGCTTGCCGATGGTGGCCGCGGACACCAGCTGCAAGTGAATGTCGAGGTAGGCGTTGGACACCAGCCCCAGCCGGAACAGCCGGGCCTGCATGTCGGAGGCCATGAAGCTGGAGGTCACGCCGACGCTGTAGCAATCCACCCGGCTGGCGCGCACGATGGCGTCGGCCGCCGCTTCCACCGCAGCCACGCTGAGCTGAGCCTGCACGCCGCTGACGGCCGTGGCAGCGCCCTTGATGACCTTGGAGATGACCTCCGCGGCGTCGTCATGCAGCTGCACCCGGCGGTGCAGGGGTGAGCCGCTGACGGCCATCTCCTGGGCCAGCGCGAGCTTGAACTCGCGCAGGCCCGGGTAGCCCAGGTCGCGGCAGGTGCGCATGACAGTTGGCACCGAGCTGCCGGCGCGCTGCGCCAGCTGCTCAAAACTTTCATCGAGCACCCGCTGCGGGTCTTGCAGGATCAGCGCCAGCACCTTGCGCCGGGAGGTGGGCGCGCTTGCGATGACCTCGGCAATTTTGGCAAGCACTTTGGAGGTCATGGCGTGAGGTAGGAAAGGTAGGGGAACATCAAGAAAAAAAGATCAGGGATGGCTCGGAAACAAATCAGACACGGGTCAAAGGCTCAGAAACAGGTCACGAGGGCATCGCACACGGTGTAGTTCTCATCCACCACGGGCATCCAGCGCCATTTGTCAAACGTGGTGCAGGGGTGCGAAATGCCCAGCGCCACCAGGTCGCCCACCTTGAGCGCCGCATGCTCGGGGCCGGTGCCGCGCAAATAGGCATGCTGGTCGTTCAGGCCGCCGATCTTCCAGTCGGCGGGCGCACCGGTGACGCCGCGGTCGCCGGGTTTGCAAAAGCCCAGCGGAACGGGCAAATCCAGATCGTAGGAAATGTCGCGCTTGCCGACCGCCAGAATCGCCAGACCCGGCTCGGGGCAGGACTGCACCGCCGCCCAGACTTCCAGCGCGGCCTGCAGGCCATCGGCGCAGCCGAGGCGTGAATTGACGGTGCTCACCATGCGTTTGTAAAAACCGTGGTCATGCGTGACGTAGCAGCCCGAGCGCAGCAGGCCGCGCACCGGGCGCAAGAGTTCGGGCTTGAGCCGGTTGGCCACCAGATCAAAAATCGCCGAGCCACCGGCCGAGACCAGCACTTCCTCATTGTCGAAAAAACTCTGCTGGTCGCAGGCGATGGCAATGTCGCACACGCGCTGCATCAGCGCCGCGGCATAGGCTTCATCGGGCGCTGACTGCCCGGTGGCGCCCAGGCCTTCGTAGCACTCGATGCCGACCAGGCGGCAAGCCGGGCTGGCATGAATGCGTTGGGCCAGCGTCAGGGCATCGTGCTGGTTGCGGCAGCCGGTGCGGCCGCCGTCAACACCGATTTCCAGCAGCACCTCGAAGGGCCGCACCGGCGTCTGTGCGCCCTCGTCTTTTTGCAGCAGGTACCAGACCTCAATGAGCTCCAGCTGTGCTACCGAATCCATCAGGAAGGCAATGCGCAGGCCTGCGTACTCGCGCTGCATGTCCTGGATGCCGGCGAGGTCTGCCGCGGTGAAGACCTGGTTGGCAATCATGCAGCGACGCGCGCCCGCCGAGACGCCGGCACGCAACTGGGCGACGGTGGCAAAGGTCAGGCCCCAGGCACCCGCATCGAGCTGGCGCTTGAGCAGTTGCGGCGACATGGTGGTCTTGCCATGCGGCGCCATGTCGATGCCCCGGTCGGTGGCGAAGCGCTGCATCCAGGACAGGTTGTGCTGCAGGGCCTGCTGCTTGACCAGCGCCACCGGCAGCGGCAGGTCGCCGTCGAGCACGCGCCAGTGCTGGGCGGCAATCTGCGAACGGCGCAGCGCAGGGCTGGTGTGCGGAAATCCCTTGAAGGAGCGGTCGATCTGCGGATCGAGAATGTCTTGCAGTGTGGTCATGAATGAGTCTTTGATTATCAGGCGGCCATCAACGAGGTGTTGATGACGATGTCGTCGCGGATGCAGGCCTTGAAGCGGCCCTGCCCCATGTCGCGCAACTCGGGGCGGGCGCCCGCGCAAGCCTCGATCGCGTGCGGGCAGCGGGTACGAAACACGCAGCCGGAAGGCGGGTTCACGGGGCTGGGAATGTCGCCCTTGAGCGCAACGCGCTCGCTCTTGTGCTCCGGATCGGGCTTGGGCGAGGCGGCCAGCAACGCCTGCGTGTAGGGATGCAGCGGCCGCGCAAACAGCTCGGCGGTGGGCGCCACCTCCATCACCCGGCCCAGGTAGAGCACCACCACGCGGTCGCACAGGTATTCCACCACATCCAGGTCATGCGAGATGAACAGCATGGTCAGCGAGAGCCGGTCGCGCAGGTCGCACAGCAGGTTGACCACCTGCGCCTGGATGGACACGTCCAGCGCGGACAGGGGCTCGTCGGCCACGATGAATTCAGGCTCGACGGCCAGGGCGCGCGCCACGCCGATACGCTGGCGCTGGCCGCCGGAAAACTCATGCGGGTAACGGTCGGCGTGCTCGGCGCGCAGGCCCACCAACGCCAGTAACTCGGCGATGCGCTTGTTTCTGGCCTCCTTGCCTTTGGCCAGGCCATGCACCTGCAGCGCCTCCCCAAGGATGTCCTTGACGCGCATCTTGGGGTTCAGGCTGGCGTAGGGGTCCTGGAAAATCATCTGCAGCTTGCTGCGCAGGGTACGCATGCGGCTGCTGGAGGCGGCTCCGAGGTCTTCGCCCCGGTACAGCACCTGGCCCGACGTGCCCTCGATCAGGCGCAGCAGCGTGCGGCCTATGGTGCTTTTGCCGGAGCCGGATTCCCCGACCAGCCCCAGCGTTTCACCGGGCTGGATCATGAAGGACACGTCGTCCACCGCGCGCACGGGTTTGGCCGGCGCACCGAAATAGCGGTGCAGGTTCTTGACTTCGATCAGCGGGGCACTCATGCGGTCTCCACAGGAAGAGTTGGAACAGTTGCAGTCTCGCGGACCAGGATGCAGCGTGCGCTGCGGTGCGGGCCGGCACTTTCCAGCGCCGGCATGGCCTCCCGGCAGGCCGCCAGGGCATGGTCACAGCGGGGCTCGAACGCGCAGCCGGGCGGCGGCGCGAGCGGGCTGGAGACCTGGCCCCGAATGGCGTACAAGCGGCGCTTGGCACCCACCTCACCGGCGGCCAGTTCGCGCTTGCGCTGCTGCGCCGGCAGGCAAGCCAGCAGGCCTTGGGTGTAGGGATGGCGCGGCAAGGCAAACAGCTCGCGCACGGGCGCCGACTCGACGATGCGGCCCGCATACATCACCGCCACGTCGTCGGCATGGTGCGCGACGACACCGAGGTTGTGCGTGATGAACAAAATGCTCATGCCGGTCTCGGCCTGCAGGCGGCGCATCAGCTCCAGGATCTGCGCCTGGATGGTCACATCCAGCGCGGTGGTCGGCTCGTCGGCAATCAGCAGCGTGGGGTTGCAGGCCATGGCCAGCGCAATCATCACGCGCTGGCGCATGCCACCCGACAGCTGGTGTGGGTACTCGTGAAGGCGCTGCGCGGCGGCCGGGATCTCCACCAGCTCCAGCATGCGCAGGGCATGGGCTAGCGCGGCGCTGCGGTCCAGCCCCATGTGCAGGCGCACCGACTCGGCAATCTGCTCGCCCACTGTGAAGACGGGGTTCAGGCTGGTCATGGGCTCCTGGAAAATCATGGCGATTTCATTGCCGCGGATACGGCGCATGGCCGGCTCGGGCAGGGCCAGCAGGTCCAGGGTTTCGCCAGCGCGGTTGGTGAAAAGCGCCTGGCCGCTGACCTGCGTGACGGCGGTGCGTGACAGCAGGCGCATCAGGGTCAGGCTGGTCACCGATTTGCCGGAGCCGGACTCGCCCACCAGCGCGGTGGTTTTGCCGGGGCGGATGCTGAAGCTGACGTCGGCTACCGAGCGGATCAGGCCTTCGTCGGTGTCAAAAAAGGTGCTCAGATGGCGGACATCGAGGCGCGGGGTAATCGACGAGGTACCGGACGCGGTAGACGGAGCATTGGAAGAGGTGATGGGCGAATTCATGGGGTCTGGCCTCTGATTGTTCACAGCGACTTCTTGAGCCGCGGATCCAGCAGGTCGCGCACACCGTCGCCCAGCAACTGCAGCGACAGCGCGGTCAGGATGATGGCGAGACCGGGAAATAAAACGATCCAGAGCGCTTCATGCGCATACTGCTGGCTGCCGGCCACCATGGTGCCCCAGGTCGGAATCTCGGGCGGCACACCCACACCGAGGAAGGACAACGCGGCCTCCGCCAAAATGGCATAGGCAAAGATGAACGAGGCCTGCACCAGGATGGGCGACATCAGGTTGGGCAGGATGTGGCGCCACAGGATGCGGGGCGTCGACACACCCACGGCGCGCGCGGCCTCGACAAACAGCAGTTCACGCACCACCAGGGTCGAGGCGCGCACCACGCGGGCGACGCGCGGCGAGTACACCAGCACCAGAGCCAGCACCACATTGAGCATGGAGGGGCCCAAAATGGCCACCAAGGCAATGGCCAGCAGGATGTCGGGCAAAGACATCATGGCGTCCACGACCCGCATGATGGGCGCGTCCAGCCGCCGGAAAAAACCCGCCACCAGGCCAAACAGCGTGCCGAACACAATAGCGCCCATGGCGGTCAACGCGGCAATCGTGAGCGAATAGCGGCCGCCGAAGGCAATGCGCGCAAACAGGTCGCGGCCCAGCTCGTCGGTGCCCAGCAGATGGCTGACCGTCGGCACCGACAGGCGCTCGCGCACCGCGGTTTCATTGGGGTCGTAGCCGGTGATCACATTGGCCAGCAGGGCGACCAGCACCACGACCAGCAGGCAGATGCCGGCGGCCAGCACGATGCGGCGGCGGAACAATTTTTTGAGGGTGAGCGGAATTTTCATGGCGATCAATACTTCACGCGGGGGTCGACCACCATATAAAGCAGGTCGGTCAGGAAATTGACCACCACATAAATCATGGCAATCACCAGCAGCGCGCCCTGGATCACCGGGTAGTCGCGCCGCAGCACGGCGCTCACCACCAGGTTGCCGACACCGGGCAGGCCGAACACGGTTTCGGTCACCACCGCGCCGCCGATCAGCAGCGCCACGGTCAGGCCCAACACCGTGACGATGGGCACCAGCGCGTTGCGCAGCGCATGCTTGAGCACGACGACTTTTTCAGACAGGCCCTTGGCACGGGCCGTGCGCACATAGTCTTCACCCAGCACGTCGAGCATGGAAGCGCGCGTGAAGCGGATGATCAGCGCGGAGTTGAGCACGCCCAGCACCACCGAAGGCAGCACCAGGTAGTGGACGCGCGCCATCAAGGTGGCACCCGGGTCGCCGTAGCCGGACACCGGAAACCAGCCCATGGACACCGCAAAAATCTGCATCAGCACCAAGCCGAACCAGAAGCTGGGAATGCTGGCACCCAGCATCGCAAAGCCGGTGAGAAGCTGGTCGATGAACTTGCCGCGAAAGACCGCCGAAACAATGCCGCAAGGCACACCAATCGCCGCGGCGATGAAGAGGGACAGCAGCGCCAGCAGGGTCGTGGGTTCGGCCCGCTCCCACAGCGCCTGCGTGACCGGGCGCTGCAAAAAGATGGACTGGCCGAGGTTGCCCTGCGACAGCTCCTTGAGCCAGTAGCCGAACTGCACCGGCAGCGGTTTGTCCAGGCCATACTCTTTTTGTACGCGGGCAATGTCTTCGGCCGTGGCCTGGTCGCCCAGCAGCACCGTGACGGGGTCACCCGACGCGGCGCGCGTGAGCACAAACACGAGGACCGCCACGAGCGCCATGACGACCAGCATGCCCATGATGCGTGACAACAAATATCGGGTCATAACTTTGCTCTATCCAAAAGGGGTGAAATCTTTTTATCCATTCGAATGCGTCCCCGTCAACATCACTAAACCCGGCCCAAAACGAAGCGAAACAAAAACCAGTCAAGCCGCGGAACCGGCTCTGCCGGGCCGCAGGCGCAGCGCCCCCGAGGGGCTGGAGCCTGCGGCTCCAAAGCTGCTTGAGCAGCTTTGGACAGGCGACAGAGGCGAAGCGTCTCGCGAGCCGCGGCCTGCAAGGCCTCGCGCAGTACGCGAAGCGACAAGCGTGGGGGCTCAATTCTTCAGGCCGGTATTCCAGAAGAAGGGCCAGGTCGAAGGCACATAGCCCTGCAGCGCCGGCGATCTGGCCGACAGGCTGTTGAACTTGCCGACATTGATGTAAGGCACTTCGTCGTACACCACCTGCTGCACGGCACCCCACAGCGCGCCGCGCTTGGCGGGGTTGGTTTCCTGATTCAGGGCGGCCAGCGCGGCCTGCTTGGCCGGCGACGACCACCAGCCCGGCGCACCGTCACCGAGTTGCGGCGGCGACAGCATGGGCTCGGGGAACTGGCCCGAATGGGTGATGTAGATGTCCCACAGCTTGGCGTCGTTGCGGCGCTGCACCAGCGTGGCCCAGTCGACCACGTTGAGCTCGGCCTTGAAGCCGGCGCGCTTGAGCTGCTCAGCCATGATCAGCGCCATGTTGTAGTGGAAGTCGTACTGGCGGCTGGTCAGGATGCGGATGGTTTCGCCCTTGTAGCCGGCCTGTGCGGCCTGGCCCTTGGCCTTGGCGGCATCCCGCTCGTTGTAGCTGGCCGAACCGGCGGCAGAATAAAACGGCGTGCCCTTGGGGAAATGGTTGGGTTCGGCCACAAAGAAACGCGTGTCGCCAAAACCGGCGGCCAGCATTTCGCCTTCGCCGAAGCTGGTCTGCACGGCCTTGCGCACCGGCAGCGAGGCCATCACGCCCTCCTTGGTGTTGAACACAAAGTAAGGAAAGCCAAACGACGGCGTCAGGATGGGAACGGTCTTGCCGGCCGACTTCTCCAGGCGGTTCAGCGCCTCGGTGGGCAGCAGGTCGGCGAAGTGGTACTGGCCGGCCAGCGAGCCCTCGACACGCGTATTGGCATTGGGCACGGGAATGAAACGCAGCTCGTCGGCAATCGCGGTTTTCTTGCCGCCGTAACCGCTGGGCGCTTCCTTGCGCGCGCTGTACTGGTCAAAGCGCGTGAGCAGCACATACTGGTCGGGACGGCGCTCCTTGAATTTGTAGGGGCCGGTGCCGACGTACTCTTTCAACGGCGTGGCGATCGACTCCTTGGCCATGATGGCGGCCATGCCGGAGGGCAACGCCAGCTGCGGCAACAGGGGGGCATACGGCGCCTTGAGGGTGATCTCGACACCGTGGCTGCCGTTGGCCGACAGGTCGGCAATTTCCTTGGACAGCGCCTTGCCGCGCGGCGACACGTCCATCCAGCGTTTCAGGCTGGCCACCACATCGTCGGCATTGAGCTCGCGGCCATTGTGCAGTTGCACGCCCTTGCGCAGCGTGATGCTGTAGCGCTTGCCGTCGGCCGACACCTTGGGCAGGCTCTCGGCGAGCATGGGCACCATTTTCCAGTTCGCATCAAAGGTGTAGAGCGGCTCGTAGACATGCTGCATGATGGTGCCCACCAGATCGGCGGTGGAGGCCATCGGGTCCAGCGTCTGCGGCTCGGCGATCATCGCCAGGTTGAGGGCCGATTTTGAAAGCGCCTGCGCTTGGGCACCCATCGGCAACAAAGCCGAGCCACCCACCACCAGCGCCAAAGCCACCGCCTTGCGACGGCTGATCCAGAATTTTTGCAGCATGCCGATCTCCTTAAAAGTGAAAGTATTTTTCAATTCGCAAAGAATATGCCAGCAATAATTCGCAGAAAATCGGTAAAAACCCTAGGCCTAATCTATAAATATGAAAATATATTTCAGTTTTGGGTTTAAGCTGCATGACCTTGGGGCGCGGCGCCCTCCCCTTCGCACCAGTCTGGTGTTTTCTGCTGTTTACCCCTATTCACCCTAACCAGGAGCTTTCCACATGTCCGCACTTGAATACTTTGGCAACCCCCCGATGGCCTCCGACCACCAGCCGCGTCCGTTTTCACCCGCCGTGCGCGCCGGGGACTTTGTCTATGTCTCGGGCCAGGTGCCGGCCGATGAAAAAGGCGAAATCGTGCAGGGCGGGATTGAGGTGCAGACGCGCCAGGTCATGAAAAACCTCTCTGCGGCCCTGGCGCTGGCCGGCTGCACGCTGGACGATGTCTGCAAGACCACGGTGTGGCTGCAGGATGCACGCGACTTTGGCAGCTTCAACCGTGTCTACATGAGCTACTTCGGCGACAAGAAGCCGGCGCGCTCTACCACCGAGGCGCGGTTGATGGTGGATGCGCGGGTTGAAATTGATGTGGTGGCTTACAAGCCGCGTGGGTAATCTGCATCACCCTTTTGCTTGTTCGCCCAATGAATACAGTAGCAGTCAGCTATTGAATTCATAGCGCTCTTTCTTTCTTGAGGGCTGAGGCCGGGTCTCGCCCCGGCGGGCGACTCACTTTCTCTTGCGTCGCCAAGAGAAAAGTAAGCAAAGAGAAGGCGACCCGCAGTCTGSGTCCCTTCGCTGCGCTGCGGGCAACCTGCGCTGCTCGACTCCGGCGGGGGTCCGCAGAACTCGCTACGTTGCACTTCGCTCAAACAACTGCGGCCCTGATCCCGCCTCCATCTGCGCTGCTCGGCCCAGCCACACGGGTGGGGAGCGGGTACCGAAGACGTACCAAAAAACCAAATACAAGTAAACCAATACAAACAAGGACACGCCAAGGCGTGTCCTTGTGGTTTTCGGACTTCGGACTCCGGTATTTGGGCTGCTCCTCTCAAACCCCTTTTGTCTGCGCCGAGGAGCGCAGGGCCAGGCGGATCAGGGATCGCGATTGTCTGAGCCGCAGGCGAGTTGAGCGAGACCCCGCCTGGCCCGAGCACCGCAGGCTGCCCGTAGCGCAGCGAAGGGACGCAGACAGCAGGGTCGCCTTTTCTTTTGCTTACTTTTATTTTGGCGAAGCAAAAGAAAAGTGAGTAGCCGCCGGGCTACCCCCGGCCAGCCACCCTCAGCAAAGCCAGAAAGCTATCAATTCAATAGCACACCAAACCGCAACCAACCCATTCAAACCGGCCAAACCACCCCATTGTCATTAAGAATCGCATCCAGCGGAATGTCATGCGCCTCAGGCTCCATATCGGGCAGCCACCCGTTGGCATAGCCCAGCCCCACCGTCACGGGCCGGGGCTGCAGCGTCGCCAGCGTGCGGTCATAAAAGCCGCCGCCGTAACCCAGCCGGTAACCCCCCGGGCCGTAGCCCACGCAGGGCACAAACAGCAGTGTGGGCACGATCACTTCCGTGTCCTTGGGCTTGGGAATGCCGTAGGCGTCCTCTTCCATGGGGCAGCCCGGGTACCAGGCATGGAAGGTCAGGGTCTTGTGCAGTTTGTTGACAACCGGCAGGCCGATCTTGCGGGGCGAGCGGCTCGCTATGCTTTCCGTCGCAATCTGTGCCGGCTCCTCAAGGTCCGAACCCTGGTTTGATTGGGAATCCCGGCTCAGGATGGCGTCTTCCTGCCAGCGGTACAGCGCGGGCAGCGGATCGAATTCCCCCTTGATGGGCCAATAGGCGCCTATCACCTCATGGGGGGAGCCCACCAGCCAGATGCGCATCACCCGCTGCAGCAAATCGGCTCGCTGCAGGCGGTCGGGCATGTCGAGGCGGGCTTGGACCAGTGCTTTTCGTGTGCTTAATTTGTCCATAATGTCCCGATGCTATACAAAAAAAATTTCAATGCCGCATTCTTTGCTGCGGCGTGTGCCACCCTCTCGCTCAGTTTGCTGGCCCCCGCCGCCGCCCAAAACACCTCCTCAAACGGCAACGGCAGCGCTGGCGACAACCTGATTCTCGAAATGAACAAGGCCTTCCGGCGCGGCGACAAGGGCCGGCTGGCCCAGATGCTGCCCCAGGCCAGAGGCCATGCGCTGGAGGCCTGGGCGGCCTACTGGGAGCTGAAAGCGCGTCTTGGCGAGGCCAGCGCGCAGGAGGTGCAGGACTTTTTCACCCGCTATGCCGGCACCTACCAGGAAGACCGCCTGCGCAATGACTGGCTGCTGCTGCTGGGTCAGCGCCGCGACTGGGCTGCCTTTGCCGCCGAGTACCCGAACTACCGCATGAACGACGACAGGGAAGTGCGTTGCTATGCCCTGCTGGTGGAACACCTGAAAAATCCGGCGCTCGATGCACGCCTGTCGGACGAGGTGCGAAAAAACTGGTACGCGCAGCGCGACGCCGACGATGGCTGCACCGCCGCCGCCGACCGGCTGGTGGGCGCCAAAAACCTCACACCGCAGGATGTCTGGCAAAAAGCCCGCATCGCCACCGAGGCCAACCGGCCACGGGCCGCAGCGGGTGCGGTGCAGATCATTGCGCCCGAAGCCATGGACCTGCTGACCGAGCTGAACACCAGCCCCATCAGGTTTCTGGCCGGCAAACACCTGGCCCTGCGGAAGGTGCGCAGGGAAATCATCACGCTGGCATTGATCAAGATGGCCACCACCGATGTGGAAGGCGCCGCTTTCCAGCTGGAGAGCAAGTGGGCCATCCAGCTCAGCGCCGAAGAACGCAACTGGGTCTGGGGCGTGATCGGCAAACAGGCGGCAACCCGCCTGGGCACGATGCCGGGCAGCGACGCGCTGCAATACTTTGCCAGGGTCGGCAATGACAGCGATCTGACGGATGACATGCTGGCCTGGAAAGCCCGCGCGGCCCTGCGCGCGGGCACCCAGCCCCAATGGCCAGTCGTGCTGGCGGCCATCAACGCGATGAGCGAGGAGGCCCGCAAGGACACGACCTGGGGCTACTGGAAGGCGCGTGCGCTGCTGGCCACGGCGCCACCCGACAGGCCCACCGCGGTCAGCACGCCGCAGGGTGTGACCCAGACCATCAGCATTGCACCCCAGCGCGCCGAGGCGCTGGCGCTGCTGCAGGCGATGGCGTCGGTACGCGGCTTTTATGAGCAGCTGGCACTGGAGGAACTGGGCCAGAAGATCACGGTGCCGGCCCCGCCGGCACCGCTCACGGCGGCAGAAAAGGAAGGCGCGCGGCTCAACCCCGGGCTGAACCGCGCCGCCTACGCCATCACGATAGGTTTGCGGCCGGAGGGCGTGCGCGAATGGAACTACAGCACCAACCTGCACAAGCGCAACGGCGAGGGCGAACGCGCCGGGATGGGCGACCGTGAACTGCTGGCAGCCGCCCAGTTTGCCTGCGACCGGCAGATCTGGGACCGCTGCATCAACACCAGCGAACGCACCAGAACCGAGACCGATTTCGATCAGCGCTTCCCCCTGCCGTTCCGCGAGGCCGTGGTCAAACGCAGTCGCGACGTCGGCCTCGACCCGGCCTATGTCTATGGCCTGATACGCCAGGAAAGCCGCTTCATCATGGACGCCCGTTCCGGCCCGGGGGCCTCGGGCCTGATGCAGATCATGCCCGCCACTGCGCGCGAGACCGCACGCCGGATCGGGCTGACGGGTTTCACGCCCGACCAGATCAATGACCGCGACACCAACATCACGATAGGCACCGGCTACCTGAAGCTCGCCCTGGATGCCTTCGAGGGTTCGATGGCCATGGCTGCAGCCGCCTACAACGCCGGGCCGGGCCGGCCCCGCGTCTGGCGCGGACAACCCGGCAGCCCGGTGCTCGATGCCGCCATCTGGGCCGAGAACGTGCCCTTCGGCGAGACCCGCGACTATGTCAAGAAAGTGCTGTCAAACACCACCAACTACGCGGCCATCCTGACGGGGCAGCCACAGTCCCTGAAAGCGCGGCTGGGCATGGTCGGGCCACACGATGCGTCGCTGCCCGAGGTGAACAAGGATTTGCCGTGATCGGAAAGTAGCCAGTAGCCAGTAGCCAGTAGCTAGTGGGAAGTGGGAAGTGGAAAGCGGGAAGTAGCGGGCAGGAATCAAGGCAAAGGGCCGCCGGCGGCCCAGGGCTTCAGGTCTCGTCCATGAAGCGGACCTTGACGCTCTTGCCCTTGACCCGGCCACTGGCGAGTTTTTGCTGCGCCTGGCTGGCGATGGCGCGGTCCACCGCCACATAGGTCGAGAACTCGTTGACGTTGATCTTGCCGACCTGCTCGCGGGTAAAACCCGCTTCCCCGGTCAATGCCCCCAGCACATCGCCGGCGCGGATTTTCTCCTTGCGCCCGCCGACGATCTGCAACGTGACCATGGGCGGCAACAGCGGCTCCGTGCTGGTGGGCGTGAGTTCAGTCAGCTTGTGCCATTCGGACTCGGCTTTCTGCAACTGCTCGATTTTGCCGACCGAGCCCATCTCGTCCATGCTGGCCAGGCTGATGGCCCAGCCCTCTTCATCGGCGCGGCCGGTGCGGCCGATGCGGTGAATGTGCACCTCGGCATCGGGCGTGACATCGACATTGATCACCATCTCCAGCTGCGAAATATCCAGGCCGCGCGCGGCCACGTCGGTGGCCACCAGCACCGAGCAGCTGCGGTTGGAAAACTGCACCAGCACCTGGTCGCGCTCACGCTGCTCGAGTTCGCCGTACAGCGCCAGCGCGCTGAAGCCCTTGCTCTTCAAATAGGCGACCAGCGCGCGGCACTGCGATTTGGTGTTGCAAAAAGCCAGGGTGCTGGCCGGGCGGTAATGGTTGAGCAGCAGTGCCACCGCGTTCAGGCGCGCCTCGTCGTGGTCGCTCTCCGGCACCTCATACCAGCGCTGGCGGATTTTGCTTTTTTCATGCTGAGCCTGCACCGTGATGGTTTGCGGCTCCTTCATGAACTGCTGGCTGAGCTTGGCGATGCCCTCGGGGTAGGTGGCCGAAAACAGCAGGGTTTGCCGCTCGTCGGGGCACTGTTTGGCCACGGTGGCGATGTCGTTGTAAAAGCCCATGTCCAGCATGCGGTCGGCTTCGTCCAGCACCAGGGTGTTCAGCGCGTCGACGTCCAGTGTCTCCCGCTCCAGGTGGTCCATGATGCGGCCCGGCGTGCCCACCACAATGTGTGCGCCGTTCTGAAGGCTCGCCACCTGGTTGCGCAGCGGCACGCCGCCGCACAGCGTGACGACTTTGATGTTTTCCTCGGCGCGCGCCAGCCGGCGGATTTCCGTGGCCACCTGGTCGGCCAGCTCGCGCGTCGGGCACAGCACCATGGCCTGCACGGCGAAGCGGCGTGCATTGAGGTTGGCCAGCAGCGCGAGCCCAAACGCCGCGGTCTTGCCGCTGCCGGTCTTGGCCTGCGCAATCAGGTCTTTGCCGAGCAGCGCCACCGGCAGGCTGGCCGCCTGGATCGGGGTCATGCTGAGGTAACCCAGCTGTTGCAGGTTGGCCAGCACATGGGCCGGAAGGGACAGGGAGCTGAAGTCGGAGGAAGAGGAAGTCATGGGCCGATTATCGGCGCGAGGCCCGGCCAGCCGCTCAATAGCCCCACTGTGACCCCCACTGTGGCCACACTGTGGTCCCACTGGCCGGTGGCCTCAGCGATGGCAAAACACCGGCTGGCGCTTCTCCACAAAGGCCGCTGTGCCCTCCTTCGCATCAGGCGAGGCCGCGGCGATCATGAACTGCGCGGCTTCGATGGCCAGGCCTTCGTCGATGGAAACATTCAACCCGCGTGTGACCGCACGCAGCGAGGCCGTGACGGCCACGGCCGAATTGGCGGCGATCACATCCGCCATGCGCAGGCAGGCCGGCAACAGGTCGTCGGCCGGCACCACGTGGTTGATGAGCCCGATCAGCAATGCCTCTTCCGCGCTGATGGCCTCCCCTGTCAGGATCATTTCGTTGGCTCGCTTGCGGCCTATGTGGCGCGGCAGGCGCTGCGTACCGCCGAACGGCGGCGGAAAGCCCAGCCGAATTTCAGGCTTGGCGAAAGTCGCATGTTCCGCCGCAATCGCCAGGCTGCAGGCCTCCATGGTTTCGCAGCCGCCGCCGAAAGCCATGCCATTCACGGCCGCGATGATGGGTTTGGGGTAGTTCTCGACGCGGCGCGTCATGGCCTGGCCGCGCGCGACGAAGCGGCGCCAGGCGGTTTCGGGCGATGCGGCAACATCCGGCGCAAAGCCTGCGATGTCGGCGCCGGCGCTGAAGGCCTTGTTGCCCCGCCCGGTCAGCACCAGGCAGCGCACGGTGTCGTCGCGCTCCAGCGCATCGAGCCGATCCATCAGTTCGTCGATGAGTTCGTAGCTCAGGGCGTTGAGTTTTTCGGGGCGGTTCAGCGTCAGCACCACGTGCTGGCCGCGGCGCTCGGTTTCCAATAGCATGCCGTTGTCTCTTTGAGGGTTTAGATTGAATGGCACTTACTTTGGCAGGTTGGCCTTCGGCGACGTGCGTAAGTGCTTGAAAGCAAAGGGAGATGGCTGACCAAAGGGTCGATAGGATGGTTGTTTACGAAGCACCCAAACCATCTTCCCAAAGGCCAGCCACCATGGATCGTAATGCCCAAAGCGTCTTGCATCAACGTTGCAGCAGCATTGGACGCCGGGCGAGATCGACCCAGGCGGTGGAATTCTTCAACGTTCTGACGAGTCCGGAGTTG
>NZ_JBFUKG010000031.1:0-19686 GCF_056400945.1 Polaromonas sp. P4_H1
AGAGCGGCGTGGAGAGCGGCGTGGGTGGGGGCAACGAGGATCATGACTTTCATTAGGAGAACGAGGATGATATCTACATTAATCGTGCGGTTTGCCGCAGTCGTCGCACTTGGTGCGGCTGCTGTCGCGACTCCCGCATTCGCGGAGAAAGTACTTCGTGTCGGTATGACGGCGAGCGACGTGCCGCTTACTACCGGTCAACCGAGCCAAGGCACTGAGGGTCTCCGCTTCATGGGCGTCACCGTTTACGACGGGCTTGTGAATTGGGACCTGTCCAGCTACGACAAGGCCGCGGTCTTGAGGCCGGGACTGGCGGAAAGCTGGTCCGTCAGCGAAACCGACAAAACGCTCTGGAACTTCAAGTTGCGCAAAGGCGTGAAATTCCATGACGGCTCGGAGTTCAACGCGGACGCCGTGGTCTGGAACTTCGCCAAGCTGATGAAGCGTGATGCGCCGCAGTTCGATCAAGCTCAATCGACCCAGGGCTCGCAGTACTACGGCACCATCGAGAGCTGGTCGAAGATAGACGACTACACCGTCCAGATCAAAACCAAGAAGCCCGACGCCGTCCTGCCATACAACCTCGCAAACATCTACTTCTCGAGTCCTAAACGCTGGGAGGAGCTGGGTAGAGACTGGAACAAATTTGCGTATCAGCCATCCGGTACCGGGCCCTGGATGCTGCAGAAGCTTGTACCTCGCGAGCGTGCTGAGCTGGTCCGCAACCCGAACTACTGGGATCCGAAGCGTATTCCTAAGTCCGATCGGTTGGTGCTTATGCCAATGCCCGATGCCAATACCCGCGTTGCAGCTCTGCTGTCAGGTCAGATTGACTGGATCGAGGCTCCACCACCTGACGCCTCGTCGCGCCTGATGCAGGCCGGGATGCAGATCGTCACGAACAAGTACCCGCATATCTGGGCCTATCAGATTAGCTTGATGGAGGACTCGCCCTTCAAGGACGTTCGTGTGCGTAAGGCGGCAAATCTTGCCATTGACCGCGAAGGAATGGCGAAGCTTCTGAGGTTCGCTGTACCGGCGAGAGGCATGATAACGCCGGGACACCCGTGGTTCGGCAAGCCAAACTTCGAAATCAAGTACGATCCCGACGCGGCTATCAAGCTGTTGGCGGAAGCGGGCTACAGTACCAAGAATCCCGCGAAGATCAAAGTCGTGATCGCACCTTCCGGCTCGGGCCAGATGCAGCCCCTCCAGATGAACGAATTGATTAAGGAGAACTTCAAGCGCGTTGGCATCAACATGGAGTTCGAGGTCCTGGATTGGGAGGCACTCCGCGGACGTCGTCGTGCTGGAGCCTGGGCGCCCGAGAACAAAGGGCGGCAAGGCGTCAATAACAGCTGGGCGTTCTGGGATCCCGACATTGGATTAATCAAGACGGCGGCCTCCTTCGAGCCGGTGCCAACGGGTTATAACTGGGGTCGGTTCAACGATGCCAAGGCGGATGAGTTGGCAACCAAGGCCAAAAATGCGTTCGATCCAAAAGAGCAGAACAAAATCTTAGCGGAGCTTCACTCTCACATAGTAGATCAAGCGATGTGGATTTGGGTGGTGCATGACCTCAACCCGCGAGCCATGTCGCCAAAAGTGAAGGGTTTTGTACAAGCGCAGAGCTGGCTTCAGGACCTGACGCCGGTTGATATGCAATGAGGTGCAGCCGTAACCCGACAGGATCATCCCATAAAGATCGAAATGATCCGACCGAAGCGGTTGACGGCACTGAGGAGCCAGCATGCTGATCTATCTTCTGCGACGCGTACTCTACACGATCCCGATTGCCATTGGGGTTTCCATCGTCTGCTTTGCGCTTATCCACTTGGCCCCGGGTGATCCTTTGAGTGCGGTCATGCCCGAGGGCGCCAGTCCGCAAGTCATTGCCGAGCTCACGGTGGCCTACGGTTTTGATAAGTCTGTGCCCGAGCAGTATCTGACGTGGCTTGGCCGCGTCCTGACTGGCGACTTCGGCGTATCGATCATGACGCACCGGCCGGTGCTTAGCGAGGTTGGTCCTGCTGTCGTCAATACGCTGACGTTGGCGGTTGCCGCGGCCTTCATCGGCCTTTTCGTTGGCCTCCTACTAGGCCTCATCGCTGGCTTTACGAGCGGCACATATGTGGACCGCAGCGTCACGGCTCTTGCCGTGACTGGCGTAAGCATTCCGCACTACTGGCTCGGCATGGTCTTGATTGTGATCTTCGCGGTCAATCTCGGTGTCCTGCCGGCCATGGGCATGGGCATAAAGGGCTCTACCATGTTCGCTGCGGATTGGGAGAGCCTGCGCCATCTCATTCTCCCTGCCATCGCTCTGTCCGTGATACCGGCCGGAATCATCGCCCGCTCGGTGCGCAGCACGGTCGCTGAGGTGCGCAAGCAGGACTTCGTGCAGACGCTCTATGCGAAGGGACTTCCTCCACAACGGATATTCATCCATGTCATCAAGAATGCAGCACCCACGGTGCTCGCCATTATGGGCCTCCAGCTTGCTCAGCTTTTGGGCGGCTCCATCCTGGTCGAGACAGTGTTTTCGTGGCCGGGCACCGGCTTCCTGTTGAATACGGCAATCTTCACGCGCGACCTGCCCATCCTGCAAGGCACGGTCCTCGTGCTATCGATGTTCTTTGTTTTTATCAATCTGATCGTCGACCTTGTGCAGACCGTATTCGATCCGCGCATCAAGCGAACCTAAAGTGAGCCGAAATCACATGACCACATCAACCACACTTGATGAACCCCGCGTGGCCTCAAAAGTCGGCAAGCGGCCTAGCTCACGTAGCTTCTGGCAGACGGTGGGCCGCCGCCTTTCGCGCGATCCGGTCACTATTGTTTGCGCGTCCATTCTTCTTTTCATTGTTTTGGCGGCGATTTTTGCACCCCTGATCGCTCCCCATGATCCTTATACGACTAGCATGACACACCGCCTTCTGCCGGTCGGCGAACACCGTCA
This sequence comes from Polaromonas sp. P4_H1, assembly GCF_056400945.1. Classification (NCBI taxonomy): domain Bacteria; kingdom Pseudomonadati; phylum Pseudomonadota; class Betaproteobacteria; order Burkholderiales; family Comamonadaceae; genus Polaromonas; species Polaromonas sp. P4_H1. Next base: position 2,963 of record NZ_JBFUKG010000031.1, read on the forward strand.
TTGGCTTGGCACGGATGAGCTTGGGCGCGATCTTCTGACGCGTTTGATCTATGGCGGACGCATGTCGTTATTCATGGGCTTCATGCCGGTCGTTCTCGCGACCATCATTGGTGGCATGCTAGGCATCATCGCTGGCTATGCAGGTGGAGCCATCAACATGGCGATCATGCGCGTGATCGATGTCTTCTACGCGTTTCCGTCAGTCTTGCTTGCTGTCGCGATTTCGGGCGTACTCGGGGCCGGCATTGTCAACAGTCTCGTTTCTCTGACACTGGTCTTTATTCCGCCGGTCGCGCGTGTCGCGGAGAGCGTGACCACCCAGATACGCAATCAGGACTATATCGAGGCAGCGCGTGCTACTGGCGCTGCAAGTTGGCGCATCATATTCGGGCATGTTTTGAGCAACGTGATGGGGCCAATTCTCATTTATGCTTCAAGCCTCATCAGTGTGTCTATCGTCATCGGTTCCGGCTTGAGCTTCCTGGGTCTCGGCGTTGTGCCCCCCGAGGCCGAGTGGGGTTTGATGTTGAACACATTGAGGCAGTCGATATACGTCGCACCTCTCAATGCTGTGCTTCCAGGCATCATGATATTTCTGGCCTCCATGTGCTCGAACCTGATTAGCGATGGGTTACGTGCCGCAATGGACGTCAAGGTGTGAGGCGGGAAGCATGACCACACAAACCTCCTTCAAATCATCGGCAAAAATGAAGCTCGAAACAATCAATGTAGATTCATGTAATCGCGGTGGCGCGGAACAGCCAATACTTGTGGTGCGGGACCTCAAGAAACACTTCCCCATTAAAGGTGGGCTGCTCGGTCGCACGCTCGCTCACGTCAAGGCAGTGGACGGAATTTCTTTCGACGTGAGGAAGGGCGAGACACTGGGAATCGTCGGAGAGTCGGGATGCGGAAAGTCGACGGCTGCGCGGCTTTTGATCCGTCTGATAGAGCCCGATTCAGGCACGATCACTCTCGAAAACGGACCGGTGTCGCCGGGCGTTGAGCTCAGCGTGCGCGAGCTGCGCCGCCAGATTCAGATGGTGTTCCAGGATAGCTACGCTTCGCTCAATCCGCGCTTGACAAACGAGGACTCCATCACCTTCGGGCTCAAGGCAAACGGCGTTCCCAGACTCGAGGCAATCAAGCGCGCGCACAGCATGATGCGCATGGTTGGACTCGTGCCGGAGATGTTTTCCCAACGCTATCCGCATGAACTGTCGGGTGGCCAGCGTCAGCGGGTCAACATCGCCCGTGCGCTTGCTCTCGGTCCCCGCGTTTTGATTCTCGATGAAGCCGTGTCTGCACTCGACAAGTCGGTGGAGGCGCAAGTTCTCAATCTGCTGCAGGACCTCAAGGAGCGCCTGAACCTGACGTATATCTTCATTTCCCATGACCTTAACGTGGTGCAGTACATCAGCGATCGGGTGCTCGTGATGTATCTCGGAAAGGCCATCGAAATCGGTCCGGTCGATCGTATCTATAACTCGCCCCTGCATCCCTATACGCGTGGCCTACTGTCCTCCCGGCTGTCGATGGACTCGCGCAAGCGCGTTTCGACGGCCCCGCTGTCCGGGGATCCGCCAAACCCAATCGATCCGCCATCAGGCTGCCGGTTTCGTACGCGCTGTCCTATCGCGGAAAAGTTGTGTGCGGAACGCGAGCCACAGTTTTCGAGTTCAAGCGCCGATCACACGGTCGCATGCCATGCGCACAGTCCGGGCTCTGGCCATAGTTTGGCTAAAGCTACTTTATGAACGAAGAGAAACTATGCAGGAGCACACTGTGAGAATGACTAGCGAAATCGCGGAGACCTCTCCGTTGGTGGATGTCGAGGGGCTGACCGTGCGGTTCGTGTCGCGCGATCTGAATATCTCGGTTGTAAACGACGTGAGCTTCAAACTTCAGCAGGGGCAGGTGCTCTGCCTGCTCGGCGAGTCCGGGTCGGGAAAGAGCGTGACTATGCGGGCGTTGATGCGCCTTTTTCCACCGACGGCCCGAATCGGAGGACGGATCATCATCGATGGCATCGATATTCTGAGCCTTCCGAAGGCTGAGCTGCGCAAAGTGCGCGGTCGGCTCATTTCAATGGTGTTTCAGGAGCCGATGACGGCGCTCGATCCTGTCTTCACGATAGGTAGTCAGATCGCCGAGTCCGTGTCGTATCACGACGGCGTTTCTTCCCGTGAAGGCTACAAACGCGCACTCGAGCTGCTCGAGCTTGTACAGGTACCATCGGCAAAGCGGCGACTTGACGCCTATCCGCATGAGTTGTCTGGCGGGCTGCGTCAGCGCGCTATGATTGCGCTCGCCCTCGCTTGCCGACCCAAGCTTCTCCTTGCCGACGAGCCAACGACGGCTCTCGATGCTACCGTGCAGATTCAGATTCTCCTCCTGTTGCGGGAACTGCAGAGCGAGCTCGGCATGGCCACTATTTTTGTGACGCACGATCTCGGCGTTGCGTGTGAGGTTGCGGACAATGTCGCGGTCATGTATGCAGGGCGTTTCGTGGAGTCTGGGCCCGTTGCCGACGTGATGGATGCGCCCAAGCACCCCTACACAGAGGGATTGCTGCGTTCAACAGTGCATGCCGGTACGAGAGGCCGGCGTCTCGATCCCATACCGGGATCTCCGCCAGACCTCGCCGAGCTGCCGCTCGGATGCGCGTTCGCGCCGCGATGTCCCTATGTGCAGCCGGCGTGTATGGAGGTGCCGCCACCAAACTTCAATCTGGGGGGATCTCACATGGCGCGATGCATTCGCCTGAGCTCTGAAATTCGGTCCACCGGATTGTCCGGCGCTCTTGTTGACTGAAATTGCTTTCGAGTCAAACACACCTTCTTGGCGCGGTGCGTTTCACACAGACAATAAATCCGTGGTCAACGCGGCTCCAAGGCTCCAGCTACTCGGGATTTATGTCCAATTTTTTTTGGACCAGGATCCCCTGTAGCCCGCGCGGCTCAAGCAAGCGCCCAGGGCGGCCCGAATCCGGGCCGGCGTTTTATTTATCTTTGGCGGCTACGACATCGTTTCCAGTGGAATATTGAGCTGCACCCGGCGCCGCAACCATTGGCTGGGTCGATAGCGAGGGTCGCCTGTCAGGTTGAAAATCTCCTGCATGAGTTGCAGGAGACGGGATGGGCCCAACAACTGTCCCCATTCAAAAGGACCCTTGGGATAGCCCAAAGCTGTTTTGACCGCCAGATCGATGTCCTTAGGCGCAGCTATGTGTTGTTGGGCCATTTCGCAAGCCAGATGCACGATCATTCCAACCACCCGCTGGGCCACATAACCGGCAGAGTCCGAAATCCAGTAGGGCTTTAGGTTGACTGATCTTGCCAAAGCTGAAGCAGCGTCAACGGTTTCCTGAGAGGTGCCGGCGCTCCGCATGAAAGTCAACGCGGAATCCGAGAAGAACAGCCCGTCGACGGCAATGGTGTTCGCTGCCTTCAGACCGGAACGCTGAACCGTCGACGCAATGTCCGAACCAATGGGAGCGACGATACAGACGTCCGCGGAAATGGCATCTGTCGCCCGTGCCAGACCCGTGCGGGTAAGCAATTGGCGCAGAGGTTCTGGCACCGCACTCCCGCCATCTCCAAAAAACACTTTAAGTGGTTTCTCCGGGTCCATCGACGTTTGGGTGTTGACGTCAGCCGAGATGGTGTTTCTCGGGTAGGCGTAAAAGCCGCGGCCTGACTTTCGGCCGAGCAACTTGCCCTCAAGGCGAACCCGCGTGATGCTGGAGGGCCGGTAGCGGGGGTCCTCATAGTATTGGCGATAGATGGACTCCATCACCGGATGGGAAACGTCCAAACCGGTCAGATCGAGAAGTTCGAAGGGGCCCATACGGAAGCCGGCGGTATCTCGAAGGATGCCGTCAATGGTCTCGAAATCAGCGACGTGCTCGCCAGTCAACTGCAAGGCTTCGGTAACATATGCGCGTCCGGCATGGTTCACGACAAATCCTGGTGTGTCGGCGGTGACTATTGCTTTGAAACCAATTTTTTGGGAAACCATCCGGAGCAGGTCAACGACGCTGGCATTCGTCTCCAATGCTTGCACAATCTCTACCAGGCGCATTCTCGGGACGGGGTTAAAAAAGTGGAACCCAATGACGCGAGATGGATGTTGACAAGACGCGGCAATAGACGTGACGCTCAAAGACGACGTGTTGGTCGCCAGAATGGTCTTATCGTGAACTCGCTTCTCGAGCTCCAAAAATAGTGATCGTTTGGCGTTGATGTCTTCATGAATTGCTTCGATCACCAGGGTCGACTGGCCGATCGGTCCGGCGCTTGCGGATGCCGCAATGTTTCGAATGGCGGCATCTGCAAGGTCGTCGCTCAATCGCCCCTTTTTTACTTCTTCACTGATTGATTTTGTCAAGTTTTCTATCGCCCGGTCCACTGCTGCCGGTTCAATATCAAACAGTTCGACAGGGTAGCCTGCCACCGCAAATACCTGCGCTATTCCTTGCCCCATAACACCGGTGCCGGCAATAAAAACCCGCTCAATGGTGTATTCACTATTAGTTGTCATTTATTGTTGATTCCTTGTTGGTTGTCCTCGCGAATCGGTGCGTGCCGATCCATCATCTGGCGGCGCAATGTTTCGCATCTTTGAGTGGAGACTGAGCGGCCCCAATGTCGGAAAACAGGGCGCTTGGGTGTGTGTCTTGCCTTCTGTCGTCGTCTCGAACCGCTATGTATCCGGATAGGTACGGGCGCAACTAATGTGCCACATGGAAACCAGTGCTGCCGATCGACGGCAGCTGCTTTTCAGCATGCTCGATGTGATCTTTTGGAGAACATGTTGTAGTCGCGGCCGACATATAAATCCATGCCGGATCCTGCGTTGATGCTGTTCCGTCGGTTTTATTGTCTGAATAAGTTCGGGAAAAAGTTTTCGTTATTGGGAGAGCTGAGGCGGCAATGAGCCGACATCGGTGTTGAGAATTCCTGGCGCCGGCATTGACCGCCGCAGGCTGCCTATGTTCGAGTCATGTCAGAGAGAAAATGCTTGGCCTACCAGGCCGTGGAGAATGACCTATGCATCTTCCATTTCGGCCAGGCGTTTGTACAAATATGACCGCGAAATTCCGAGTTCAGCTGCAACTCGCTGTTTATTGCCGCCAAACTTTGACATCGCGCGCCGGATTAAAGTGCCCTCAAGGTCATGGACGGCATCTTTCACTGATCCGCCAACTTTTGGTTCCGAGACGCTGTTGAGTGGCGTGGATTGCAGGGAGTTCTGTTGGACGTGACCGGAACTCGGACCTAATCCGAAGTCCGGGATTTCAATGAAGTCTCCGCTGGTGAAGATCGCTCCACGCTCAACGGTGTGAATAAGTTGACGTACGTTGCCGGGCCAGGATTGGTCCTGCAGGTATTCAATTGTGGCTGGCGATATTTTCTTCGGCGCGGCGCCGTGGCGAGTCGCAAAGGCTTGCAGTGCGCTTTCCACGAGGAGAGGAATGTCCTCAAGACGGTCTCGCAGCGGTGGCAGGTGAAGAGTTACCACGCTGATCCGGTAGTACAGATCGAGTCTGAACTGGTTGTCCGAAATCATGCCCTGGAAGTCCCGGTTGCTGGCGGATACCAGGCGGAAGCTGGAAGATCTTCCTTTTTCTCCGCCAACACGCTCGAACATCCCGTCCTGCAAAACGCGAAGTAATTTCACCTGGATTTCAAGCGGCATGTCGCCAATTTCGTCGAAGAACAGTGTGCTCTCGTCGGCCATCTCGAATTTTCCTCTGCGGCCCTTTCGTTCAGCGCCGGTGAACGCACCTGCTTCGTAACCAAACAATTCGCTTTCCACCAATGTTGCGGGCAGGGCTGCCGCATTGACAAGAACCATTGGCTTTTCCCGCCTCATGCTTAGCAAATGAATGGCGTGCGCAACAAGTTCCTTCCCGGTGCCACTCTCACCGACCAGAAGAACGGGCACGTCAAGAGGCGCCACTTTAATGATTTCTTCTTTTAATCTGCGAATGGCTGGGCTATTGCCGACGATTTGGTCCAGGCCGTGCGTTTTGTTTCGCAGGCTGGATAGTTCCCGCTTGTAGAACGCAACCTCTGAGCGAAGACGAGTGAGTTCTGCGCTCATCGACTGCAGATGCTCCGGTCCGCGAAACATGATTTGTCCAATGGCCCCAACGACACGACCATCGGGATTGTGGATAGGGACTCGAGTGACGACGCGGGTATGGCCTCGCATTTCTTGCAGGACGCCAATTTCCGCCTTGCCGGTTTTGGCGACTTCATGCAGGCGCGTGTTCTCAATAACGTCCGTAACGTGCTTGCCGATCCCTTCGCCGGCGCCCAGACCGAAAAATCTTCGGTGGATAGGGCTGAGATAACGAACGATGCCGTCCGCATCAACCACAGTCATGGCTTCGTATGGGTTCGTGAGCAAATGCTCAAGAATGTCGTACGCAAATGGCACTGTGGCTACAAAGTCGAAGAGTGCGTGCCCAGCACCTTGCCCGACACTCATGAAAACGCAGCCGCCTTCGCCCTTGATGGGTATGACTGTCAGGTCCTGGCCGGATGCCTTGACGGAAAGCACGCTCCGCTCCTGCGCGTCCATACCCCGGCGCCAACGTTGGATCACTGCCGTGGCAGTTGCTGCATGCTCGAAAACGCCAGTCGCGAAAATGATGCGCGCTACCGTATCCACAACAAGAATGCTGAGATAGTCGTGTTCTGCTTCGTTGGTCATGCTGTCTCTTTCTTCCGCGAAGTGTAGTTCTCAATCCCGAACTGTGTATTTGGTGAATACACTGACATGTCAAAGATCGTGGTGATTTTCGCGATGCTTCCGCGTCATTCTTCCAGAACTTACCATGTACTACAGCGTTTGAGGTCATCCCCACAACACAGTTTTTTGGCTGGCATAAGTATTGCTGCCATGAGACGGAAAACGAATGGGACAAAATGACATCAAGCAGCCATCTACCGGTAAAAGCCCCATCAAGCGGCCTTAAATTCCTGGCCGGGGTAAAGGTCTTGGATTTGACAACTTCTGTAGCTGGACCTTATGCGACACAGCTCCTGGCGGATCTTGGCGCGGTTGTGGTCAAGGTTGAACGTCCGGAGGGTGGCGACGACGCGAGAGCCTGGGGTCCACCATTCCTGGATGGTGAGTCCCTGTGGTTTTTGGCGGTAAACAGAAACAAGCTCAGCGTTACCTTGGACTATGCAAGTGAAGAGGGAGCGGAAGTGCTTCGCGATTTCGTTCGAGTGGCGGATGTTGCCATCGTCAATCAGGTCGAACGTACTCAGCGCAAGCTCGGCATAGATTGTGAGTCCCTCACGGCCCTTCGCCCGGGTCTGATCCATGCGTCCATCACCGGTTTTGGCCTGACTGGGCCGCGCAGCGATTTGCCTTGTTACGACCTTATCGCCGAGGGTTATTCCGGGGTAATGGATTTGACGGGGGATGCCGACTCTGGACCGCAAAAGGTGGGTAGTCCAGCCGCTGATCTTTTGGCGGGCCAGGACGCCGCTTTGGGGATCCTGGCAGCGCTTCATCGGCGGCAGAAGACCGGGCAGGGCTGCAAAGTGGACGTGGCTCTTGTGGACAGCATGACCCGATTCATGGCGCCGCGAATCATTCCATATCTTGGCTCCGGGGAGCTTCCCCAAAGATCCGGCGGACGTGACAGCGTGATTGCCATTTACCAAACGTTCGGCACTGCCGATGAGCCGTTGACGCTTGGACTTGGGAACGACCGCATCTGGGCGCGATTTTGGGAGTGCGTCGGCGACTCCCAATACGGTAAAGATCCTAGGTTTTCAAGCAATGCATTGAGGCGTGCGCATCGCCCGGAGATAGTGGCGCACATACAAATCATTCTGTCTGCCAGATCGCGACGCGATTGGATGGATATCTTTTCGAGGGCGCGGATTCCGGCGGGGCCCATTTACCGTATAGACGAGTTGACGCGAGATTCCATGTTGATTGAGCGAGGGTTGTTCTACAGGACGGTGGGCGATGGCAGGAGTGTTCCGCAAGTTGGCCTGGGGATCAGGTTTGATGGCGAGACGGAAGCATGCAACCGACCGCCGCCTACTCTCGGCCAAGATAACGAACAGGTATTCCGGGACTGGCTGGGTCGGCCAATAGGTGAAATCTCGCGCCGCAAAAAAACCACAATTAGTGCATAGTTCATTCAATATAGGAGATGTCAAGATGACTCAGAAATACCGGGAAATCACATACGCCGAGGATGGCTCGATTGGTACCATTACGCTGAACCGCCCGGAAGACGGAAACATGTTCACCGTCCAGATGTGTCACGAAATCCGTGATTGCATCAATGAAATCAGGCGTGAAACACGCACTCGAGTCATTGTGTTGACCGGTGCGGGCGAAAAATTCTTTTGCATTGGCGGCCGCAAGGAGGGGATGGAGGACACGATTCTCTACGCCGGCGTTTTGCCAGTGCTGGATATGTACGAGAGCATTGATCATCTGCAGAAGCCGGTCATTGCGGCTGTCAATGGGTTTGCAGTGGGGGGCGGCAATGTCCTACAGATGGTCTGCGACCTGACCATAGCCAAAGAAAGCGCCATATTCCGTCAAGTCGGACCCATGATGGGAAGCTTCGACGCTGGCTATGGCACCTGGTACCTCGAAGACCTGGTGGGGAAAAAGCGCGCCAAGGACATCTGGTATCGCAATCCAAAGATGACGGCGAATGATGCCTTGAACATTGGATTGGTTAACAAGGTCGTACCTGACGCCGAATTTTCCGCGGCCACGCGCGAATACGCGCTTGAGGTGGCGGATCGTGGTGCTTTTGCGCTCGCGTCGATCAAGGCTGCGTTTGGCGCGCGCCACGGCGGTGTGTCGGGCATGTCTCGCATGTCTCACGATCTGCTGCTGCGTGGCTATCTCGACACCGATGAATCAAAAGAACTGTCCAAATCGATGTCGGAAAAGCGCAAGCCGGATCCATCCAAATTTGGTCATTGAGGCGAATGAGATCCGGCTATGCAAAATTTGCTGACATTGCACAATCCACAGACGGCGCGTGACTACTACCTGGAGGGGACCTGGTGCAACGAGACCATGTACCATCTTCTGCGCAGCAACGCAAAGACAAGAGGGCATCGCTTCGCTTTGCGCGACGCCAATAACCGGCTTACGTGGCAGCAGCTGCTCGAGTGGGTCGATCATGTCGCCGCGCATCTCCACTGGACTGGTCTTAGTGCTGGTGATCGTGTGGCAATCTGGCTGCCCAGCAGGGTTGAGTCGGTGGTGGTATTTCTTGCGTGCTCAAGAAATGGCTACGTATGCAATCCGTCTCTTCATCAAAATTACACTGTAAAAGAGATCGTCGGCCTGCTGGATCGAATCTCGTGCCGGGCGCTTTTTGCGCAGCATGGATATGGCGCGGATGCGGCTGAACACAACATTTTCGAGCAGGCCGCCCAATTGCCGACGATGCGGCAGATGTATGCCTTGGGAAAGGCGGCGGGCGCTGGTTCAGAACAGTATGAGGTCAAAGATTTCCCTGATCGCATTAGCACTGTCATCGCTCCTCCGCCCAACACCAATCCGGACAAGATCGTCTATCTGGCGTTCACCTCGGGCACTACTGGCACGCCCAAGGGTGTGATGCATAGCGATAACACCCTTCTTGCCAACGGGCGTGCGATGGTGCAGGACTGGGGTCATGATGAAGAAACGGTTCTTCTGACATTGAGCCCGCTCAGTCATCATATTGGCACCGTGGCCCTGGAGCAATCACTGGTGGCAGGTTGTGAGCTCGTGATTAATGATCCTTCGGTGAGTACCCCACCTATCCAGTGGATTGAGAATACCGGTGCGACCTATGTGATGGGGGTTCCAACCCACGCGATGGACCTCCTGGCCACGATGAAATCGGCGCGCATGGAAACCTTGGGCAAGGTCAAGATTTTTTACATGGCTGGATCACCTATCCCTCAAGAGACTGCAGAGCAATTCATGCGCCTGGGCGTCACGCCGCAGAATGTCTATGGCATGACTGAGAACGGATCGCACCAATACACTTTGCCGACGGATAACACCGCAACAATCACTTCCACGTGCGGCAAGGCTTGCCGCGGCTACGAAATCAAGTTGTGGAACCCCGAGCGTCCAGATGAAGAGGTGGCCGCCGGAGAGGTGGGCGAAATTGGCGGGCACGGCGCGGTGCTGATGCTTGGGTATTTCAACAATCAGGCTGCTACAGAAGGCTCATTCAATGCCAGCGGATGGTTCTTGAGCGGCGACTTGGGCCAATTCGATAGTGACGGCAATGTGCGAATCGTTGGCCGCAAGAAAGATCTCATCATTCGCGGCGGACACAACATTCATCCGGCAAACATTGAAGGACTTGCGCATCGCCACCCGGCTGTCGGAAAGGCTGCAGCTTTCGCGGTGCCGGATGACAGATTGGGTGAGCGAGTCTGTCTTGCTGTCGTGACGTCCGCGGCCTCTACTATCGACGGCATGGAAATGCTGGAGCATCTGGCCGCCTCCGGGCTGTCAAAGTTTGACATGCCTGAGTTTTTTGTAGTGCTAGACCAGTTTCCTCTCACGCCAAGTGGAAAAATTTTGAAACGCGAATTGATGGCGTGGGTTAAAGACGGCCGCCTCAAGCCATCACCAGTGCGATGGGTGCAGTCGAAAACTAAGGAGAAGGCGGTATGAGCATTGACCTTAAAGTGATCGACGAGTTTTCCGTTCTGACCATCAACCGGCCGGAAGCGTTGAACGCTCTGAGCTTTAAATTAATTGAAGAAATCAGCCAGGCGATCGACATAGCGGCCAAGTCGAAAACCAGGGCGCTGATCATTACCGGGGCTGGCGCCAAATCCTTTTGCGCCGGCGCAGATATTAAAGAGTTGCAAAACCGGAGCTTGCGGGATCAGAGGGAAGGAGCGGAGCTCGGGCAGTCGGTCTTCGCCAAGCTGGACAGTTTGCCAATCGCATCGATCGCGCTGGTCAATGGGTACGCGTTTGGCGGCGGCCTGGAGCTCGCGTTAGCCTGTTCCTTGAGGGTGGCGACTCCGAATGCCAGGTTTGGCCTGCCTGAAATCAAATTGGGTCTGATCCCCGGCTATGGCGGTACTCAGCGCTTGCCGCGGCTTGTCGGCCAGGCGCGCGCTTTGGACATGATCTTGACCGGCCGGCCGGTTGACGTCGGCGAGGCGCTGGCTATTGGCCTGATTAATCGGCAGGTCGAACTCCCCGGCATTGAGGCCGCCTTCGCTTATGGTCGTGAGTTCACAAGTTACGGGCTTCTCGCGCAGCAGTTCGCTCGTGAAGCAGTATTGCGATCGCACGCCAACTCCCTCTCGGAAGGCTTGCGAATCGAAGCCGATTTATCGACGCTTGCCTATCGTAGCGAAGACGCGATTGAGGGCATGCAAGCGTTTGTCGAAAAACGTTCTCCAATCTTTAAGGACCGATAGCCATGACGCAGAAGTGCATTGTTGTAACCGGCGCCAGCCGTGGAATTGGCGCCGCAATTGCCGGTCGATTGGCCAACGATGGATATGTCGTCGGCTGCTTGTCGCGGTCCGGAGAAGTACCGGATATCGGTGTTCAGAACGATGTCGTCCGCGAGCGCCTGGTCGGCGCCGTCTGCGATGTCACTGATCCGGAATCCTTTCGTCGCGCTTTTTCGTTTTTTGCCGACTGTGGTCACACCATCGCTGGTCTGGTAAATAACGCTGGCGTGCATCTGGAAGGACGCTCGCATGAATTTCCGATTGAAGACTGGCGAAAAGTCATGGAAACGAATGCGACCTCCGTCCTGGCCGGCTGCCAGGGCGTATTCCCTCACCTGGTGAAGGCCGGCGGCGGAGTCATCATCAATATTGGCTCGTTTTTCGACAAGCTCGGCGTTAAACAGAATCTTGCATATTGCGCTTCCAAGGCGGCGGTCGGTGCGATGACGAGGTGCTTGGCCGTCGAATGGGCGCAACATGGTGTGAAGGTGCTGGATGTGGCGCCTGGATACATCCAGACCGATTTGAATAAAGACGTTATGTCGAACGGGCCACTCCGCGCGTATTTGCAGAAGCGGATTCCGGGGGGTGAGCCAGGAACCGCGGACGATGTCGCCAAACTCGTGGCTGCGTTGTTCGGCATGGACGGCGGCTTTTTGACCGGCGAAACCATCTATATCGATGGTGCTCAGGGCATTGCCCATTAGATGGAAAACTGATGACTCTCTTTGACCGTATTGATGCCCGCTTGAATCTTCCTGAAGAAGAGCAATTGATTCTGGACACCGTCCGTTCCCTGTGCCGTGACCAGATTGCAGCGAAAGCGGAGCATGTAGACAAGACCTCGGAATTCCCGTGGGAGAACGTGCGCGCCATCAACGACATGGGTCTGAACGCCATGTTCATCCCGGAAGAGTACGGCGGCAGTCCGTTGTCCTACTCCTGTTATCTGGCATGCGTGCGAGAGATATCGGAGGCGTGCGCGTCCACCGGCATTATCTGGGCAACAAACTTCCACGCGATAAAACCCCTGATCGACTTTGGCAACGAAGAGCAGAAGTCCCGACTGCTTCCCACGATTGCCAACGGCGGGCTCGCGGCGTTGGTCATTACTGAAGCGACTGCCGGTTCAGACGCCACCGGCATGAAGACAACGTTCCGTCCGGAAGGAGATCAGATCCGTGTCGATGGCACCAAGATATTTATCACCAACGGAGATGTCGCCGATCAGTATTTGGTTTTCGGGAAATGGGCCGATATCGCCGATCCGAAGGGTGCAATTTCAGTGCTTGTTCTTGAAAAGGGAACGCCAGGATTGAAGGTCATCCGAACCGAAGACAAACTCGGGACCAGGGGCTCCAGCACGGCTGCTTTGGCATTTGACGGCTGCCTTGTGCCGAGAGCCAATCTAATCAGCGAACCGGGACAGGGACTCAAGATTCTTTTTGCTTCTTTGAACAAATCCCGTCCAAGCGTTTCCGCGCATGCTCTGGGCATCGCAAGAGCCGCATTTAAGGACTCGGTCGCCTATATCAATGAACGCAAGCAGTCCGGCCGAAAAATACTGGAGTTCCAGGGCATCCAGTTCATGGTTGCGGACCTAGCGGCCGAGCTGGCGTTGTGCGAGTCTTTCCTGTGGTCCGTTGCGGCGATGGTTGAACGCGGAGAGAAAGATTTTGGCGTCGAAGCGTCCATTCTCAAGCTGCGGTCCACCGATCTCGCGATGCGTATGGCCACGGATGCGGTGCAGTTGCTTGGGGGCTATGGTTATTGCAAGGACTACCGCGTGGAGCGTTTGATGCGGGATGCCAAGATTACGCAGATCTGGGAAGGGACGAACCAGGTACATCGCCAGCTTATTGGCCGAAGTTTCCTAGAGAAATAATGGATTGGAAAAGTGATGAAGAAAATTAAGACAGTCGGTATCGCAGGCGCCGGGACGATGGGGACCGGCATTGCCATCGTCGCCGCTCGAGCGGGATTCCGCACCATTGTGTTTGACGGGAAGCAAGCTGCTCTGGACGTATCACGAACGCAGGCTGAAGCTTTTCTCCGAAAATCGGTCGAGCGCGGAAAGCTTTCGACCGAACGCTTTACAACGATACTGGACCAATGGCATGGGACCAGTGTGCTGGCGGATCTGGCGGAATGTGACGTGGTCATTGAAGCGGTTTTCGAGAATCTGGAGGTTAAACACAAACTCTTCAGCGCATTGAACGAAATTTGCGACGCTGAAACCCTGTTTGCTTCAAATACCTCAACCATCTCCATCACGGAGATCGCCGGCGGTTCGGGCAGGGCTGACCGATTTGTTGGCATGCACTTTTGCCTGCCTGCTCAAATGATGAAGCTGGTAGAAATGTCTCCAGGCATCAATACGTCGCCAGAGTCGTTTGATAAAGCGTGGGAATTCTGCAAGGCGCTCGGCCAGACACCCGTCCGGACCCAGGACACGCCAGGTTTCATCCTCAACTATTTCCTAATTCCATTTAATAACGACGCTATCCGGCTGGTGGAGCAGGGCGTAGCCACGCCCGCCGACATTGACCTCGCGATTAAAACCGCGTTGGGCTATCCAATGGGGCCGATGGAGCTGCTTGACTTGGTGGGCTTGGATACGCAAAAACTGCTTTGTGAGGCGATGCACGGCTTGACAAACGAGCCCAGAGCCGCTTGTCCGCCCCTTGTCAAACGGATGATTGCCGCCGGTTATCTTGGGAAGAAGACTGGCCGCGGCTTCCATTCGTATGCAAATACAAAGACTTTTGGAGCATGAACGTGACGTACAAGGTGATTCAATCTGGCGTGAGCCGGTCCTTTCCGGTTGACAGCGATTTTCTCTCGGCGGCCAGGGAAGACGGCGAAAGTGCGATTGTGCTAGGGTTGAATGCAGGAAGCGCATTCACCAAACTCAAATCCCGCAGCTCTTATCACGTGGTTGCCATCGAGCTTGGGACAGAATGTCTCGGGGTTCACACGGGCGATGCTACTGGCGATGAGTATCCCAACGTTGTTGGCTTTGCCCGCTTCAGATTCGGTGACTGCGCGCCATCCAAACTCATAGAACTTGTCGTCCAGCCGACCACCAGCGCAGAGACGATACAGGCCGCAAAAGCGATTTTTGAAGCCGCCGGTTTGGTGGTGGCGGTGTGCAAGGACTTCCCCGGAAGGATCGTCGACAGGTTGGTAAGGCCCTATTACAACGCGGCGCTGCGTCGCCTCGATGAAGGACTTGCGAGCGCAAGCGATATGGATACCACTCTTAAACTGGGTCTCGGATATCCGGAGGGGCCAATTGCGTTGATGGAGCGCACGGGACTTGAACATCACTACGACGTGAGCTTGGCTTTGTTCTCCGCGTTGGGTGGAGAAGACTATCTGCCGGCGCGCCGGGCCCAGGTTGCCAAACAAAGGGCAATGCAAAAGCCATGAATCAGCAACCGCTTAAAGGTATTCGTGTGCTCGACTTCAGCACGCTGTTGCCCGGACCCATGTGCTCTCTACTTTTAACTGAAGCGGGGGCTGAGGTCATCAAGGTCGAGCGTCCGGGCCGCGGTGACGAAATGCGCAGCTATGCGCCGAAATTTGGAGGTGATTCTGTAAATTTTGCCCTGCTGAATCGCGGTAAACGCTCGATCACCCTGAATCTGAAGAACGAACTGGACCGGGATAGCGCGCTTCACCTGGTGATGGAATCCGACATTCTTATCGAGCAGTTTCGGCCGGGGGTGATGTCGAGACTTGGATTGGGTTACGAGGACATCAGTGCGCACAATCCGCGGATCATCTATTGTTCAATCTCCGGATATGGACAAACCGGGCCCATGACAGATGTCGCCGCGCACGATCTCAATTATCTGGCGGAATCGGGGATGCTGTCACTGTGCGCGGGATCCAATGGCGCGCCGGTGCTCCCGCCAGCGCTGATTGCCGATATCAGCGGCGGAGCCTACCCGGCCATGATGAATATCCTGCTTGCGTTGCGTCAGCGCGATTCGTCCGGGAGAGGCTGCTACCTTGATATATCGATGGCCGACAATTTGTTCCCGCTGATGTATTGGGCACTCGGGAACGGCTGGGCGGCAGGTCAATGGCCGTTGCTTGGCGGCGAGCTGGTGACCGGTGGAACGCCACGCTATCAAATTTATCGGACCAAAGACGGAAGATTTTTGGCGGCGGCTCCGCTGGAACAGAAGTTCTGGGAAAACTTTGTGGGCGCCCTGAACTCGCCAGAACTGCTTGACGATGCGAGCGATCCTCTTGGCGTTCGAGAAAAGATCGCCAGCATCATTTCGACGGCCACAGCCGCGGAATGGGCGCAACGTTTTTCTGGAATGGACGTCTGTGTGGCGGTGGTGAAAACGGTTCAAGAGGCCACAGAACACCCTCATTTCATTGAGCGAGGACTTTTCAAATCAGGCTTGAGCCACGACGGCCGACAGATGCCGGCATTGCCAACCCCCATAAACGTAGCCTTCAAGCGCGCCGGCGATCAGGACTCGCAACTGGGCTATCCCAAATTGGGCGAGGCGAACAGCGATTTTTTTGCCGCGACTGAATAAGCGCGCAGCGCGAGTCTCAGGTTGCCGGCTCGCGGCTGAAATCACCGTGCGGGCAGAAGCTTTTCCCCGCGTACCAGAGTCTGACTGAGATCGGCTCACGGATCGGACAGATGCAGACTTTGTGGGACGAGGTGGTGCTTAGTGGCGACGAGGGAGACTCTGCGTGGAGACCAACCGGAAACTGCATGGGTGACAACAGAGTTGCCATGAACATTATTTAGGGACGGTCCAGTTTGGTTGATGCTTATAGAAAACGCTGTCTCGCTTAATCGGACGCGTTCAGAAATGACGAGCCCCTTTGGAATCAAACTGCCCGCGCCCAGGCTAGTCTGAGGTGCCTTCGGCGAATACACAATCAGGTGCTTAACGTGAACGTGAACGTGAACGTGAACTCAACAAACTCTGGAGCCCTGAAATGAAGGTCTTGGTACCCGTCAAGCGTGTAGTCGACTACAACGTGAAAGTCCGCGTCAAATCGGACGGCACCGGCGTCGACATCGCCAACGTCAAGATGAGCATGAACCCGTTTGACGAGATTGCCGTCGAAGAGGCGACCCGCCTGAAGGAAAAGGGCGTCGTGACCGAAGTCATCGCCGTGAGCTGCGGCGTGCTGCAGTGCCAGGAAACCCTGCGCACCGCCATGGCGATCGGCGCCGACCGCGCCATCCTGGTC
>NZ_JBFUKG010000032.1:0-18779 GCF_056400945.1 Polaromonas sp. P4_H1
CGCGACACCGTAAGTTGTAGCATTCATGGCGGGACCTCCGTCTGAAGTGGTTGGTAAGAACTCCACTTTGGCACTCGATGCCGTTCGATGCGAGGTCCCACCCCCGGTTCGATTGCGGCGCCGAAATCAAAGAGGAAGGCGTCCATACCAATCTCGGTCCAGGCGGGGTCTCGCTCAACTCGCCTGCGGCTCAGACAATCGCGATCCCTGATCCGCCTGGCCCTGCGCTCCTCGGCGCAGACAGAAGGGGTTGAAGAAAAACAGCCAAAAACCACAAACCGGACACCGAAGACAAGCAAGGACACGCCATGGCGTGTCCTTGTGGTCTTGGTATTTGTGTATTTTGTATTGCTATCCGCTCCCCACCCGTGTGGCTGGGCCGAGCAGCACAGATGGAGGCGGGATCAGGGCCGCAGTTGTTTGAGCCGCAGGCGAGTTCTGCGGACCCCCGCCGGAGTCGAGCAGCGCAGGTTGCCCGTAGCGCAGCGAAGGGACCCAGACTTCGGGTCGCCTTCTCTTTGCTTACTTTTCTCTTGGCGACGCAAGAGAAAGTGAGTCGCCCGCCGGGGCGAGTCCCGGCCTCAGCCCTCAGCAAAAGAACACCTACAAAATATCCGCAGCAGAAAGCTCAGGCGTTTCCGCAATCCGCGCCGAAATCGCACGGCAAGCCTCCAGCAGCGGCGCCACATAAGCCTGCTCGGGATTGTCCTTCTGCCTGAACATCAGCGTGCTGACGCTGATCGCCGCCACCGGCTCCCCGTGGCTGCCCAGGATGGCCGCGCCGAAGCAAAAAATACCGGCTTCGTTTTCTTCGCCGTCCACCGACCAGCCCCGCTCCCGCGTGAGCCGCAGTTGTGCCTGCAGATCCGCCAGCTCGACCACGGTGCTGGGTGTGTAGCGCGGCATGGGTAAATTTTCAAGCAAGGGGTTCAGCGTGGCTGCGTTCAGCGCGGCCATATAGGCTTTGCCCACCGCCGTGGAATGCAGTGACACGCTGGTGCCTATGCGCGAGGCCATGCGTACCGCGCTCGGGCTCTCGAGTTTTTCGATGTACACCATGCTGGTGCCGTTGGGTACCGCCAGGTGCACGGTCTCGCCCGTGACATCGCGCAGGCGCTTGAGTTCGTCCACGGCCGCCAGTCGGAGTTCCGAACGGCCCCAGCTGCGGCTGGCCAGCTGGATGAGTCGCGGGCCCAGTGCAAGGGAAGCACTGCGCGTGTTCTCTACCAGCAGCCGCTCGGCCAGCAAGGCTGCAACGATGCGATGCACCGTCGGGCGCGGATAACCGCTGGCCCGCATCAAGGCGCCGACGTTGAGCGGCTCGGTCGAATCAGCCACCAGCTGCAGCACGTGCATGAACTTCGAAAACGACGCCGTGCCCGCCACTTGGGCCAGGGCAGGCTTGGTTACAGCGGAAGGTGGTCGGGAAGCGGGCATGGGCAGGGCGATGTGCGGTGAGGGCTGATGAACAAAAAGGATTATCCCTGCTGGCCCGGCCCGCAACGCGTCAGGAGACCCATCAGGACACCATGTAGCCCCCATCAACCGGCAGGATCACGCCGGTCATGAACGCCGCCGCCGGCGTGCACAGGAACATGGCGGCCTGGGCCACATCGGCCGGCGTGCCCCAACGGCCCAGCGGTGTGCGCGCCAGGATGGGGCCGGCGCGCGCCGGGTCGTCCTGCAGCGCCTGCGTGAGCGGTGTGGCAATCCAGCCGGGCGCGATGGCATTGACACGGATACCGTCGGCCGCATAGGCAATGGCCAGCGACTTGGTGAGCTGTGCCACCCCGCCCTTGCTGGCCGCATAGCCCGGCACCAGCCCGCCGCCAAAGAAGCTCAGCATGGAGGCGGTGTTAACGATGCAGCCGCGGCTGGCTTTGAGCCGTTCGCGCGTGGCGGTGCAGACCCGCATGGTGCCGGTCAGGTTGACGGCCAGCACCTGCTCGAACACCTCCAGGTCATGCTCGGCGCCGCGCTTGATGATGCCCGCGCAGTTGAAGACGATGTCGAGCTGGTCCAGGCCGGCCAGCGCCGCGTCCAGGCTCTGAGCCGACGTCACATCGGCCTGCCGCACGGCGACCGCCGCGTCCAGCGTGCCGTCGCCCGGCCCCAGCCCGAGGGCCGTGACCTCGGCGCCCAGCGCCGCGAGGTGGTTGGCAATCACGGCGCCTATGCCCTGCGTCGCACCGGCGACCAACGCCCGCTTGCCTTTGAAGAGTGCTGCCTGATAAGTCATGGGGATTCCTGGGTTGTCGGATAGGTGTAAAAGCAGCCTCGCCAGCGCAGGAGAGCCACGTCGCAGTGTCTCACTGCAACACGTGAGGCTGGGATGGGGGCCGCGACCGATGCAAAAGACTGAAGCTTTTTATACGCCGCCGGCCCTCACCCCAACCCTCTCCCAAAGGGCGAGGGAGCAAGAAAAGCGCATCGTACGCATTGAGCTGAGTAGTTACAAATCTTTCTCAAGATTTTGGTAACTACTCAGTCCTTCTTGTCTTGAACAGCGATGCTTCCCCGTTTTACGCCTTCCCGCCTTTGGGGCTGAAGCCCACGGCTCCGAGTCCGCCTGCGCGGACTTGGACGGGGCGAAGGGTCGCAGTGTCTCACTGCAACACGTGGGGCTGGGATGGGGGCCGCGACCGATGCAAAAGACTGAAGCTTTTTATACGCCGCTGGCCCTCACCCCAAGCCTCTCCCAAAGGGCGAGGGAGCAAGAAAACCGTGTCGCACGCATCGAGCTGAGTAGTTACAAATTTTGGCTAAACCCTAGTTCTTGATGTTCAGCTTGGCCATCAGCGTCTTGAAGTAAGCGCTGTCTTTGGCCATGTTGGCTTTGAAGGCCGCTTCGTCGGCATAGGCAAAGCCCAGGTTCTGTTTTTCCAGCACCTCGCGGAATGCCGGCTCATTGGCGGCCTTGAGCGTCACGGACTTGAGGTAGGCCACGACTTCTGGCGGCGTGTTTTTGGGCGCCGCAATGCCGCGCCAGGTGCCAATGGTCAGGTCGATGTTGCGCTCCTTCAGCGTGGGCACTTTCTCAAAACCCTTGACGCGCTGGTCCGCCATGACGGCCAGGGTTTTCAGCTTGCCGGCCTGCACGTAGGTCGTCACTTCCGCAGGGCTCACGGCCACCGAGTCCACATGCCCGCCCAGCAGCGCCAGCACGGCCGGGCCAGCGCCCTGGTAGGGGATGTGGTTGAACTTCACATTGGTCTTGTCTTCCAGCGCGGCCGCTGCCAGGTGCCAGATCGAGCCATTGCCCGCATTGCCCACGCCCACCGTGCCGCTGTCTTTGCGGGCGGCCGCGAGGAACTCTTCGATGGTGTTCCAGGGCGCATCGGCGCGCACGGTGATGGCGGCCTGGTCGGCGTTCAGGCGGGCAATCGGCGTGAAGTCGTCGTAGGTGAACTTGGCCAGGCCCATGTGCGGCAGCGTGGTGACCTCCACCGTGACCACCGCCAGTTTGTAGCCGTCGGGTTTGGCATTGATGACGTCCTGCCAGCCGATGGCGCCGCTGGCGCCGGGCTTGTTGACGATGACCACACTCTGCGGCATGTGTTTGCGCGAAGCGTCAGCAAAGGCGCGCGCCAGCGCATCGGTGCCGCCGCCCGGCTGGAAGGGCACGACCAGCTCAATGGCGTGGTTGGGGAAGTCGCGCACTTGCGCCCCAGCGTTGCCTGTCAGGCCCGCGGTAAGGGCCAGGGCGGCAGGCAGCAGGGCTGCCGCGGCAAAGCGACGACGTGTGAGCTTGTTGATCATCTTCATGTAAAGGTCTCCTGTTGTGGTTGAAAAACGTATCGACTCAGTAGGTGGCGCGCCCGCCGGAGAGGTCAAAAACCGCCCCGGTATTGAAGGTGCAGGAGCCCGAGCACAGCCAGGCCACCATCTCGGCAACTTCGGGCGTTTCGCCCAGGCGTTGCATCGGGCTTTTGTTGATCATGGTCTGCACATGCTCGGGCGCCATCTGCGCCAGGATGGGCGTGCGCACCGCGGCTGGCGCAATCGCGTTGACCAGAATGCCGGTGGTCGCCAGTTCCTTGCCCAGCGATTTGGTCAGCGCCAGCACACCCGCCTTGGCCGCGCTGTAGGCCGAAGCATTGGGCGTGCCCTCCTTGCCGGCCAGCGAGGCGATGTTGACGATGCGGCCCTGCCCGGCTTTGCGCATGTGCGGCACCACCGCGCGGCACACATTGAACACGCCCACCAGGTTGACCTCGACAATGCGCGTCCATGCATCCGGGTCGTAGGCATCCAGCGGCACCGTGGGGCCGGCAAAACCGGCGCTGTTGACCAGGAAGTCGATACGGCCCCAGCGCGCGCTGGTTTGCAGCGCGGCGCGCTCCACGCCCTGCCGGTCGGTCACATCGACGCGCAAGGCTGTGCCGGTGTCATCCGGCGCAGACAAGTCCCAGCTGACCACCGTGGCGCCACTCGCCTGCAGTTGCCGCGCCACCTCGGCGCCAATGCCGCTGGCCCCGCCCGTGACCACCGCCACGCTGCCCGCAAAATCGTACTGCGCTGTTGCGTAAGCCATGGTCAGCGGATGAACTGCTTGGTGTAGTCGGCGCCGAGGCCGACGCTCTCGAAGTGCTTGTTGCACATCTCGATCTTGGTGAACACGTCTTCGTAGCCCATGCCCTTGCCGTACGGGTCGGTGTAGTACATGACGCCATTGACCTGGAAGTAGGTGATCATTTCTTCCACGTCTTCCGGCACGTAAAGCGTGTGGGTCTCACCCGGCGGCTCAAAGACATAGCTGCCTTCGGTGGCCTCCCAGTCGTGCTCCAGGTAACGCCAGCGGCCCTTCAGCACAAAGCCATGCACGGCCTGCGGATGGCGGTGGCGGCTGAGCACGCCGGACTTGCGCACGCGCAACAGGTTCATCCAGTAGCCCTGGCTGGCATTCAGGCACAGCGGGCGAAACCACACGTTTTCAGCTTGCGGAACCCACAGCCGCTCATCGGTCGGAATGGCGTGCTGGACCACGATCTCCGGCAAGGCAGCCGCCGGGTTCGGAAATTGATAGGGCATCAGTGGGGAAGGGTCGGTCGTATCAACGGGCATGCAAGCCTCCTAAACATCCATATTGTGGACATGCTGTCTATATAGTGGTCATTCTACCGGCGACACGGCGCATCAATCCAAGGGCTTACCCTGAATTTTGAAAAGTGCACGGCAGCTAAGAGCGCAGCAGCTGCATGCGGCGCGAGTTCCCAACCCAACCCCAGCCAACCTCAACCGAAATCCCGGCCCTAATCCCCGCCCCAAAGAAAAACGGGCCCTGCCATTGCTGGCGGACCCGTCAAAAAAACGAGGGGGACGGTGCGGAATGCTCAGGGGGTCCAGGTCACCACACCGCTCCACGCGGTGGCCAGCACGACCACACCAAAGGCAATGCGGTACCAGGCAAACGGCACAAAGCTGTGGCTGGAGATGTAGCGCAACAGCCAGCGTATGCACAGCCACGCGCTAACAAAAGAAAACACCAGCCCCACCATGAACAGGGGCACATCAGCCACGGACAGCAGCGCACGCTCCTTGTACAGGCTGTAGACGCCCGCGCCAATCAGCGTGGGAATGGCCAGGTAAAAAGAAAAATCGGTCGCGGCCTTGCGCGACAGCCCCAGCAACATGCCGCCAATGATGGTGGCGCCGCTGCGGCTGGTGCCCGGGATCATGGCCAGGCACTGCACCAGCCCGACCTTGAGCGCATCCATCACCGTCATGGCCTCGACTTCATGAATGCGTGCGACGGCCGGGTTGCGCTCCTGGCGCTTTTCCGCCCACAGGATGATGAAGCCGCCAATGACAAAGGTGCTGGCCACCACCACTGGCGTAAACAGATGTGCCTGAATGGCCTTGCCAAACAGCAGGCCCAACACCACGGCCGGCACAAAAGCCACCAGCACGTTCAACGCAAATTGCTGCGCCTGCTTTTCAGTCGGAAGCGCCACCAGCGTGTCGCGGATTTTTTGCCAGTACACCAAAATGACGGCAAAGATGGCGCCGGTCTGTATGGCGATGTCAAACACCTTGGCCTTGTCGTCGTCAAAACCCAGCAATGCACCCGCAAGGATGAGGTGTCCAGTGGAAGAAATGGGAAGAAACTCGGTTAAACCTTCAACGACCCCCATGATGGCGGCTTTGATCAACAGTGCAATGTCCACTAGGAGGGCTCCTGAAATTTGAGCCCGATTATCGCCCGCCGTCCTGAGGGGCATTGCGGTTAAGCTGAACACGTCATGACCGAGCCCACACCCGCAACTTCAGGTAACACGCCACCACAAAATGTCGGCCAGGCCACGCCCGCCAGCGTGCTTGAATTCTGGCTGGCCGACGGCCTGGAAGGCGGCACGGCAGGCGGCTGGCCCACGCCGGACCTCGGCAAACGCTGGTTTGGCGGTGGCGCCGCGCTGGATGAGGAAATCAGGACGCGCTTTGGCGCGCAGGTCGTACAGGCGATAGGCGGCGGGCTGCAGGACTGGGAGCAGCAGCCCTTGCACCGGCTGGCCCTGGTGATATTGCTCGACCAGTTCACCCGCAACGTGTTTCGCGCAAGCGCCCAGGCCTTTGCGGGCGACGCACGCGCCCAGCAACTGGTGCTGGATACGCTGGCCCATCAGGCCGACCAGCAACTGCCCTGGGTGGCCCGCGTGTTCACCTACATGCCGCTGATGCACGCAGAAGACCTGGCCCTGCAGGATGAATGCATCGCCCGCTTTTCGCGGCTGGTGGCAGAGGCGCCCGACAGGCTGAAGCAGCGCATGCAAGGCCACCTCGACTATGCCCGCCAGCACCAGGCCATCATTGCCCGCTTTGGCCGCTTTCCCTACCGCAACACGGCCTTGGGGCGCGTCAACACACCCGAGGAAGAAGAGTTCCTGCGCAAGGGCCCGCGCTTCGGGCAATAGCGGCTCCCGGGCTTTTTTATAAGCGCCTGTTTTATTGCCAGTGCTTGTTGTTGCTTGTTGCTATAGGCATCAAGGCATAAACGGGCATAGGGCAGCGCCTGCATCCCGCAATGGCTTAGCGCAGCGTCCTACAGTTTCTTACATGGTTTCAGGGTGTACTTGGCAACAGGTCAACAACCTGAGGACTCCCATGAAAAGCACACACAACACCCTGTGGGCGTACAGCAAAACTGCTGCAGTCACTGTGGCCATGGTCACCGGCACCGCCGTGTTGCTGGCGGCCTGCGCCGGCGTCAAGCCGCCTCCGAAGGAATACACGCAAGAGCGGCTGGATGATCAAATCCAGGTGCCGCCCGGCAACGTCGTCGCGCTGGAGACCACCGCGACCGGCCTGCTCAACTATGAATGCAAGGCCAACGCCACCACGGCCGGCACCATGGGCTGGGTGCTGGTGAGCCCGCAGGCTGACCTGCTCGACCGCACCGGCAAGCAGGTCGCAAAATACGCCGGCCCACCCGCCACCTGGACGCACATGGACGGCTCCAGCGTTGTTGGCGAGCAGGTAGCCATTGCACCGCGCCGGGGTGCCACCAACCTCCCGCAGCAGTTGTCCAAAGGCTCGCCCGGCCCCGCCGCCGGTGTGCTGCAAAACGTCACCTACATCCAGCGCATCAAAACCAAAGGCGGACAGGACCTGAGCAAGGCCTGCACGCAAGCCGACCTGGGCGACAAGCTGACGCTGCCCTACCAGGCCGACTACATTTTCTGGAAAGCAGCTTGAACAATGACGACTCACTTCGGATGAGAATTGGGTGAGCGCGCCCCAGGAGTGGCGGCCCTTGTAGCGGCCTTTGCAGCGGCCTTTGTTTCGGCTTGCACGCTCCGGTCTGCGCTCCACTTCTGCTGCATCACGTACGCCAGCAAAAAGTCTGAAAATCCCTGGGCCGCCGGTGACAGCGGGCGGTCTTTCTTGGTCAGCAGGTAAAACTTCCGTCTGAGCGTGGGCGCCTGCAGCAAACGGGTTTGCAGTCCGTAAAGATTGAGTAGCGACGTGGCATACGGCAGGCAGGTCGTCACCCCCAGTCCGGCACTCACCATGCTGAGCGCCGTGGTCATGAAGGTGACTTCCATGTCGGGACTCAGCGTCAGGCTGCCGGATGCGGCCTGCAGATCCGCACTTAGCCTCTGCGTGTATTCCCCCTGCAGGGAAATCAGCGGATATTGGGAAATATCTGTCCAGGTCACGCGCTTCAATTTACCCAGCGGATGATCCGGCGGAAATACCGCGACAAACGGTATTTCGAACAGGCTGTGTACCGCGATTTCAGGTGATACCTCCCGTTCCGGCCCAATGGCGAAATCGACTTCGCCACTGTGCACTTTGGACTGCACCGCCTCCACCGCGCAGTCCGAAAGTCGAATCTGCACCGCCGGGTATTTCCGGTTGAATGCCGCGATGGCGTCGGGCATCAGCGTACAGGCCATGAGCTGCGGCGCAGCGACCCGGACAACACCACTCTTCAAGGCCTTCAGGTCATGGATCGCGTGGTACGCCTCATCAAGGTCCTGCAGGATGCGTGTGGCCAGAGGCAAGAACTCGCTGCCGACCTCGGACAGCTGCACTTTGCGCGTGCTGCGGTAAACCACCTGCACGCCCAGCACGTGCTCCAGTTCCTTGATCAACCCGCTCAGCGCCGACTGGGTGATGTGCAGTTGGCTGGCCGCCTCGGTAAAGCTCGCGGACTTCGCGACAGCCACAAAGGCACGTAATTGACGCAAGGTCACATTCATCGGATTAATCGGATTACGTAATAAGTTGATATGAAAAAGTTGATTGAATAATAAGCCAGATTGTCTTCTACTCGCATCGCGTACGAAACGCCTCGCTCAATCTCATTCAATATTTCAAACGCCCTGCAGGAGACAACCATGCCTTATCTCAATTTCGGGAGCCGCCTCGCCATGCTGCTAACCGCCATCGCGGTGTCCGTCAGCGCCCAGGCCCAGGCCCCGACCCAGAGCTTCCCCAGCAAGCCCGTGAAATGGATCGTGGGTTATCCCGCCGGGGGCGGCTCGGACTTCCTGGCGCGCACCGTGGCGGCCCAGATGTCTGTGCAACTGGGCCAACCGGTGATCATCGATAACCGGGCCGGCGCCGGCGCCATCATTGGAGCCGAAGCTACAGCCAGATCGCCGGGCGATGGCTACACCCTCTTCACCGCAGATAACGGTGTGCTGATCTACAACCCGGCGCTCTACAAGCGCCTGCCATACGATCCCGAGCGTGACTTCGCGCCCCTCGGCCTGATGGCGCGGACACCGCTGCTGATTGTTGCCGCGCCCAATGCCGGGATCCGGAATGCCCGGGAGCTGATGGACGTCCTCAAGAAAAATCCCGGCAAGCTGAACTATGGTTCACCAGGAAACGGCAGCCCTCACCACCTGGCCATGGAACTCTTCAAAACGCGAACAGCGGCTTTCGCGGTGCACGTTCCATACCGCGGGGCTGCGCCCGCCATGCAGGACGCCATGGGCGGCCAGATACCCCTGATGATTGTGGACACGTCGACCGGCATGAGCGCCATCAAGGCCGGCAAGCTGGTGCCGCTGGTGGCGTTTTCGGCAAAACGTGTTTCGCAGCTGCCCGACGTACCCACCATGATCGAGTTGGGCTACAAGGATGTTGAAGCCTATGCATGGCAGGGCATGGTGGTTCCCGCCAGCACGCCAAACGACATTCGGCAAAAGCTTTCTCTGGAAATGCAGGCAGCCGTCAATAACCCAGGCATCCGCAAGAAACTCGAGGAGGCCGCCTGGGAATCCGTTCCCAGTGACGCAGCCTTGATGTCGGTGTACACCTTCGCCGAAACGAAGAAGTGGCACCAACTGATCCGCGAGCGCGGCATCACCCTGGAACAGTAGACAGCCCACCCTCACCCTATTCACCCTATTCAAGAAACGCAATGGAGACATCAATGACGCACAACAACTCTGCACTCAACTCAGCAATCAACCCTGCACTCAGTCTCATGCTGGGCCGTACCCTGCTGGGCGCCTTGTTCCTCATCTCCGGTCTCGCCAAGATCGGGCGGTTCGCCGGTATCGCTGCTTTCATGACATCCAAAGGCCTGCCCGCCGCCGAAATGCTGCTCATGGCCACCATTGCGCTGGAGGTGGCCGGTGGCCTTGCCCTGATTGCGGGCTGGCGTGTCCGGTATGCGGCATGGGCCCTGCTGGTCTTCACAGGCCTGGCAGCCGTGATCTTTCATGCCTTCTGGGCTGCGGAAGCCCCTGCCTACCAGAACCAGTTGAATCACTTTCTGAAGAACGTCGCCATCATGGGTGGTCTGCTCTGCGTCGGCGCTGCGGGCGCCGGGTCCTGGAGCTTTGATGGACGCCAGCCGACAAAGGCATGAATGCCTGCACCGACTTCGGCTGCACCCATAAAAAAGCCTGCACGAAGCAGGCTTTTTTTGATTCAGGCTTGATCCGGTTCTGATCCGGTTCCGATTCAGACCGGATCAACACGGCTATCAGCGATAGATATCAACGCTGGTAGTAAACCGGGGCATAACCCTGGCGGTAACCATATCCACCCCGGTAGCCGTCGTCGTCGCGGTCATGGCCATGCCTTTTATGCCAGCCGCGATGGCCGGGCTGGACATAAACCACTTGCGGCGGGCCATAGTAGTAAGGGCGGGGTTGCACAAACACCGGTGCGGGCCGTACATAAACGGGCGCCGGCTGGTAATAAACCGGTGCAGGCTGCACATACACGGGTGCCGGCGTGTACACCGGGTAGGCGTTGCCCACGTTCACCGACACACCGGGTGAGCCCACGCCCACCGACCAGTACACGTCGTCTCTGGCCTGGGCAGCCCCGGCAAATCCCAAGGCGGCCACGGCCAAGGCGGCAGCGGCGCCGGCCAGGGCTACGGAGCGGTTTGTCTTGATGGCTGTCTTCATTGTCTTTCTCCTTAAAGGCATGGAATGCCCATGTGTTTATTAAACGCTGGATACCGGTAACGGCTTACCGCATGCACAGTTAAGAAAGTAGCCAAACGTAACGCTTTGCCCAACCGCCTAAAATCAACGCATGACCTCCCCCGCCCCCTCCAAAGCTGGCCCCAAGGGCACTGCTGCCGCAGCCCCCGCCGACAAAGAAGCCCACAAGCCCAGCAACTTTTTGCGCCAGATCATTGAAAAAGACCTGGCCGAAGGCACGTATGCCACCCGCCGCTGGGGCGGCGGCCCCGGCGATGCCGCCCACCACGCCACCGGCCAGCCCGATCCGGCCAGGGTGCGCCTGCGCTTTCCGCCCGAACCCAACGGCTACCTGCACATCGGCCACGCCAAGAGCATTTGCCTGAACTTCGGCCTGGCGCGCGACTACGGCGGCGTATGCCACCTGCGCTTTGACGACACCAACCCCGAAAAAGAAGACACCGAATACGTCAACAGCATCATTGACGCGGTGAAATGGCTGGGCTTTGGCTGGGAAAACAATGGCCCGACAGGCCAGGAGTCCAACCTCTACCAGGCCAGCGACTACTTCGACTTCATGTACCGCGCCGCCGAATACCTGATCGAAGCCGGCCACGCCTACGTGGACGAGCAGACCGTGGAACAAATACGCATCAATCGCGGCGACTTTGCCCACCCCGGCACCGACAGCCCCTTTCGCAGCCGCACGCCCGAGCAAAACCTGGCCCGCTTTCGCGAAATGCGTGACGGCCTGCATGAAGACGGCTCCATGGTGCTGCGCGCCAAGATCGACATGGCCAGCCCCAACATCAATATGCGCGACCCGGCCATCTACCGCATTCGCCGCGCCACGCACCACAACACCGGCGACAAATGGTGCATTTACCCCATGTACACCTTTGCGCACCCCATCGAGGACGCACTGGAGCAGATCACCCACAGCCTGTGCACGCTCGAGTTTGAAGACCAGCGCCCGTTTTACGACTGGCTGCTCGACCGCCTGTGCGAAGGCGGCCTGGTTGCCACCCCGCACCCGCACCAGTACGAATTTGCCCGCCTCAACCTCACCTACGTGCTCACCAGCAAGCGCAAACTCGCGCAACTGGTGTACGACCACAAGGTCAAGGGTTGGGACGACCCCCGCATGCCCACCATCGTCGGCCTCCGCCGCCGCGGCTACACCCCCGAAGCGATTCAGCTCTTTGCCGAACGCATCGGTGTGACGAAAAGCGACAGCTGGATTGACTACAGCACGCTCGAAGGCGCCCTGCGCGACACACTAGACCCCATCGCCCCCCGCGCCATGGCCGTGCTCGACCCCGTCAAGCTGGTGCTGACCAATTGGGACACGGTCATGGGCGCAGGCAAGCTCGACGACTGCAGCGCCCCCGTGCACCCGCACCACCCCGAGCTGGGCAAGCGCAACTTCAAGATCGGCAAAGAGGTGTGGATTGAACGCACCGACTTTGAAGAGACGCCGCCCAAAGGCTTCTTCCGTTTATTCCCGGGCAACAAGGTGCGCCTGAAATACGGCCACGTCATCGAATGCACCGGAGCTACCCGCGACGCCAACGGCCAGGTCACCGAAGTGCAGGCCACGCTGATCCCCGACACCAAGAGCGGCACGCCCGGCTCAGACGCCATCAAGGTCAAGGGCGTGATCACCTGGGTGGGCGTGAACGACGCGGTGCAGGCGGAAGTGCGCCTCTATGACCGCCTCTTCAAGGAAGCGCACCCCGGCACGGGCGAGAAGGACTTTATGGAAGAGCTGAACCCGGACAGCCTGAAGGTGGTGACGGCGTATGTGGAGCCTTCACTGGCAAACGTGCCAGCTGGCCAACGTTTTCAGTTTGAGCGGCATGGGTACTTTGTCACAGACTTGGTTGACCACAAGCCGGGGAAAACCGTGTTCAATCGGGTGACGGGGATGAAAGACAGTTGGGGGAAATAAACCCCCGTCTACAGCGGCTCGGCGAGCCGCTTTTTTTTTGCCCTGTCGCCATGCACCTCAACAATGCATCATTTTAAATACGGCATTGCCGTATAATCATTAAAAAACAAAGAGCGAGGGAGAGGCATTCGTGCTGACCATTGTAGAAACGCCGACATTCCAGCGCCTGTGGCCAGACTACTGGACCGAAGAAGAGCGGGGTGAGTTCGCCACCTGGCTTGCATTGGCGCCCGATGCGGGCGACGTGGTTCCTGGTTCTGGTGGCGTGCGCAAGGTTCGGTGGTCACGCAAAGGCACGGGAAAGCGCGGCGGTGTGCGTGTGGTGTATTTCAACCGTCTTGCAAACGGCGAAATCTGGCTGCTCCTGATCTACGCCAAGAGCACACAAGACAGCATTCCCGCAGCCGTGCTGCGGGTTCTGAAACAGGAGATTGAAGATGCCGATGACTGACAAACAACTGGCCAATCGCGACGCGAAGCGCAACCTCGGCGCAGAACTGCTGCAGTCCGTGCGCGAAATGAAAGCTGGCAAAGGCAAGGTAGTGGCGCGAGTCGAAGTTCCGCCGGTAACCCATGCCCGCATGAAGTCCGGACTGTCGCAGGCCCAGTTTGCCGAACTGCTGGGTGTCTCGGTGCGCACTCTGCAAGACTGGGAACAAGGCCGCCGACAACCGTCTGGCGCGGCCCGTACTCTGATCACCATTGCAGAGTTGAAACCAAAAGTGCTGCAACAGGTGTTCAAGGATTTGGCCGGAACACCGACTGCATGAACGTTGCGCGCCGTAACTGCAGAATGAACTGCCACGGGCATGATCGTCTGGGCAGGAACAACGATGCGGAGCGGGCCAAAGTGCGCCTGTATGACCGCCTCTTCAAGAAAACGCATCCCGGCACAGGCGACAAGGATTTTCTGAAAGAGCTGAATCCGGACAGCTTGAAGGTGATGGCGGCGTATATAGAACCTTCACTGGCCAATGTCCCTGCCGGCCAGCGCTTTCAGTTTGAGCGGCATGGGTACCTTGTCACTGACTTGACCAGGTATGAAAGACTCTTTCCTTCGATAAGCTCGAGCCAACCGCAGACAACAAAAGCGAGTTGCATTGAAGTGTTCCAAAAATAAAGGGGTTTCAAATGTACGTTTTTTGCTTTCCCAAGCCCAAGTCGCTGATCGATTTGCAACATGACAAGACGCTCGTAGCACGTCTTCGTTCACCTGCAGAACTGCGCAAATCAGTACAGATCGCGGTGATAGACGACCAACCGTTTGCGCCTGAACATAACTTGAAAAACAACCAATTTCAAATTGTCACTTACACCGACATCCACAAAATTGATCAACTTCAAGAGTTCCCAATAATATTGTGCGACCTACAGGGCGTATCAATTCTGCCTTGTACAACACGGCATTCGAACTTCAGGATTTATTAGAAACTGATTTTTCTCATAGAGTCAGCTCTGCATCTCTTGCAAAAAGCGTCGTGAGTCTTTCTGAACTTTTGCGGGGGCGGATCGACTTCATGGAGTTCATCGCGAATCCAAACACTAAAAATGTCACTCGCGGTGACATCTACGTCTATAGAAAATTTGACAAGGTGCAACGATGTTTTCGAGTTACGGCCTACAAACGAGGGATAGATTTTTCGATAAGCGGTTCATCCACAAAGAGCACTTATGGTCCACCCATATTTGATCTCGTTCCTTATTTACTTTTAGATAACGCAGTCAAGTATTCGCCAGATAAATGTCCAGTTCAAATAGTTTGCAATGACGGAGCCCAATCTATTTTTTGCTCTGTTACTTCTCGAGGACCACGAATCACCGAAGCAGAACTCCCTGACATCTTTTCGCCCGGGGTCCGCGGAGAAAATGCTGTAAGGTCAAAAAAGGAAGGCTCAGGCCTTGGGTTGTCTGTGCTTAGAGTTGTAGTCGACGAAGTCTTTGGAGGCTCAATAAAGGTTACCCAGAGCGAGGACAAAGCAATAATCAACGGAGTGCCATATTGCGACGTGACCTTTGAGGTAAAGCTCCCTAGTCTTACTGTGTTATAAATAAAGGCGTTGCCAATACTTCTTAAAGTGAAAGGTGCGCCTGATGGACGAACTGCGCGAGTTTGATCGGTACATGGCCCACCTGAGTGAGGGCTTGGGCCACGCAGATCGGCATGCCGGCTTGCGCGGCTATTGTTCTGGCCTGATGGCGCCTCTGAAGCGCAAGAGCGTGGAACCGATGGCGGCGCACCTGGCGCCCGCGACGACGCGTTCTCGCCATCAGTCGCTGCATCACTTTGTGGCCGATTCCGCGTGGTCGGACGCGCAGATGCTGTTGCGGGTTGCGCAGTGGGTGGTGCCTGCAATGGACTTCAGCGATGGTGGCTGGTGGATCATCGACGACACAGGTTTCCCCAAGCAGGGGCGCCACTCGGTCGGCGTGGCCCGGCAGTACTGCGGCATGTTGGGCAAGCAGGACAACTGCCAAGTGGCAGTCAGCGTCTCGCTGGCCTGCCAGAACGGCAGCGTGCCTGTCGCCTGGAGCTTGTACCTGCCCAAAGAGTGGGCAGACGACAAGCCGCGGCGTGAGAAGGCGGGCGTTCCGCCTGACGTGCAATTCGCCACCAAGCCGACGATCGCACTGTCTCAGATCGAGCGCCTGATGGAGCAAGGCGCGCCCCGACACTGCGTGCTGGCCGATGCCGGCTATGGGGTGGAGACGGCATTCCGTGAACGCCTGAGTGAGTTGGGTCTGCCCTATGTAGTGGGCGTGACCGGTCAGGTCACGGTGTGGCCACCGGGGCACGCGCCACTGCCGCCCGAGGCATACAGCGGCCGCGGCGCGGTGCCCAACAGGCAGCGCCTGGGCGAGGCCAGGCGGCAGCGGCCGCAGTCGGTCAAGGAACTGGCGGTCGATCTGCCGCCCTCGCAGTGGCAGACCGTTGAGTGGCGCGAAGGCACCAACTTCACCCTGCGATCCCGATTTGCCCGGGTTCGGGTGCGTGCCGCCCATCGGGACCGTGAGCGCACGCAGTTGCGCCCCGAGCAGTGGCTGCTCATCGAGTGGCCCGAAGGCCACCGTGAACCTATGAAGTACTGGCTGTCCACGTTGCCCGAGGATGTGCCGCTGCAGCGCATGGTGTTCGAAGCCAAGATGCGCTGGCGCATCGAGCGCGACTACCAGGACCTTAAGCAGGAACTGGGGCTCGGCCACTACGAAGGCCGGGGCTGGCGGGGGTTTC
The DNA here is from genome assembly GCF_056400945.1 of Polaromonas sp. P4_H1. Taxonomy (NCBI): domain Bacteria; kingdom Pseudomonadati; phylum Pseudomonadota; class Betaproteobacteria; order Burkholderiales; family Comamonadaceae; genus Polaromonas; species Polaromonas sp. P4_H1. The sequence goes on from NZ_JBFUKG010000032.1 coordinate 16,076, forward strand.
ACCACCACGCGAGCCTGAGCATCGCGGCCTACGGGTTCCTGATGGTCCAACAGCTACGGCACCCAGAGGGCGCCGGTAAAAAAAACTCCGCCTGCCGCTCGGAACCTGCCCTACCCACGCATTACAAACCTCGCGGAAGCCCAGCGCACGCAGCGCCACGTCCCATCGTCCATGACAACCTTGCGGCTGCGTATCGCCGCAGCCTTGCTCGCGACGCTGCCTCGTTGCCCTTGCTGCCTGCGCGTAAACGTAAGGCTGCGCTTGTGACACAGTAAGACTAGCAAGTCGTGAACAATCAATTCCAGGTGCCGACCTGCCGGAGCAGGGTGGATCACTTCGCAACAACTGCTTAGCTTTTTTCCACGGAACGCTTCAATATCCCCAGCGCCTGATCCCACTGCTGCGCAATCAACTCCAGCGAGCGACGCGCCTCATCCAGTTGCTTCGGGTCAAACTGCCACAGCCGTTCCCGCCCCACCTTCACGTGATGCACCAGGCCCGCATCGGCCAGCACATGCAAGTGCTTGGTCACGGCCTGGCGGGTGATGTCGGTGGTGGAGGTCAGTTGGGCAATCGACACGGCGCCGCCCACACACAGTACGGCCACCAGGCGCAAGCGGGTTTCATCGCCCAGCGCGGCGAACACGCCTGCGGGGCCGGGTTGCGGTGACAGTGTTTCGGGCGCCTTACTGGGTGCCTTACTGCGGGGAGACATATTTCTGGATATTTTTCATCTGCCCTTCCCAGCCGCCGTCGTTCATGCGGAAGGCTTCTTCGCGGGAATCCGGGGTCAGATTCCAATTAAGTCGCGATCAAGCTCCTTGCTTTTTGAGGCGACGCAACGACCCGGGCTGCATTGGCTATGACGCAGCGGATCACGTGATCCTCGCTCAGTGGCTGTCCCAACCGCCGATCAGCGGCTTTTCTCAACCGGGTTGGCTGTCAGCCAGTTGGCCGGGTAGGCCCGCATGAACTCTCGGGCCTTCTCTGGGCGGGTGCTCAGCCATGCGTCGTAGGCACCCTCGTTCAAGATCACCAACATGCGTTTTTCATTGCCGGGCTGTTGGTAGCGGCTCATCAGAGCGTGGCTGTTGGCGTTCACGGTGAGCAAGGTGTAGCTGATGATGGCCTCGCCCTCAGCCCCCGTCCAGCTTTCCCACAAGCCCGCCACACCCATGGGCTCGCCGTCCACCCGGGCAATGCGGGTGGGCACGGCCTTGCCACTGCGCCAGTCGTCTTCCATAAAAGCCCTCATCGGCACGATGCAGCGCTGCCCGGCCAACCAGGCCTCGCGGAAGTTGTTGGACGTGGTCACTGTTTCTGACCGTGCATTGACCAGCTTGGTCGAACGCAGCTTGGCATCGGAAGCAGATTTGACCCAACGTGGCACCAGGCCAAATTGCCCGGCCACCAGCTCACGGGACAGCTCACGCGGGGGCTTGTCGGCGTCTGCGGCCTGTTCGGCCTCTTCGGTTTCCTTGGCTTGGGCCGCGCGGATAAAAACACCCGGTTGGCGCGGCCACACTTCGCGCCCCACGGTTAAAGCGGGGGCGGCCACATGGAAGGCATCGGGGTAAAGCGAGGCGATGTGGACGCTCTCATAATGGGTACTCATGCACGATGCTATCGCAATGCAGCGATCAGCCGCTGCATAACGACCCCGCCCATCAGCAGGGCTCTGATGCATTCGGTTTTCCGATGCGGAAGTCGCGGATATCCGCAGCGTGCGGGGCCAGGAACCAAGTGCTTCGTGGCGGATTCCAACTTACGTCGCGGGCTGATCGACTCTGGCGACAGGAGGTGTTCCATGAAGCAACTGAAACTTCGGCATTGGCAGGATGTGGTCAATGCCTTGGTGGGCTTGGTCGTCATGCTGTCGCCTTGGTGGCTAGGTTTCACCGATTCAATGGCGGCAAGCGCGAACGCCGTTGTGATCGGCTTGGCGCTGATCGCCGCCGCCATGGGGGCGATCCTCGTGCCGCGCCCCTGGGAGGAATGGACCGAGGCCGCGCTCGGCATCTGGCTGATCATGTCGCCCTGGATGCTGCAGTACGCGCTTGAACGCGAGAACCGGCTGGTCATGGTGGCGCTCGGGGCGGTGATCGTCCTGATCGCGACTTGGACCCTGCTGGTGGACAAGGAATACCGCTCCTGGGGCAGCGACTGGGGTGTCCATTGAACCAGCGTCCTACGCGTGACCGAAGTCCTGCCGCTCGATGACCGGCGGGGAAATCAAGGTCAGATTCCAATTAAATTCAAGTTCTGCTCGCCAGCCCCAGCATGGCGGCCATGCCACTCATGGGCAGCTCGGCTACCGGCTTGGTCGAACGAATGACCCCCGCAAGGCCAGACGCTGGATGAGGTGAAGCAGCAGTCGGCAAATGCGGCGGCGCATTTACTTCACTTCACTTTTGAGGCCGCCGGCACCAAAGGCCGTATATAAGACTGCTACCCCGTTGAAACTTCACCATGCCGACACTTGCTTTCTGGGAGACGTCCATATAAGCATTGCCTTAATACGAATGGCACTTACTTTGGCTCATAGGCATGACCATGCCTCTGGACGTGTCGGCGAGCCTGGTCGCGGGGCACCTTCAACCAGGGGTAGGGTTTGGGCCTTCGTTTTCGCATTCGCGGCTCGATGCGTCCGGGTCGATGGCCGACCCTGCATTGTGCGATCAACGTGAATAGCCGCCCGCAATCC
>NZ_JBFUKG010000033.1:0-17419 GCF_056400945.1 Polaromonas sp. P4_H1
GTGATGGTGATCGTCACCGTCGTGGCCGCCGAGGCGGCGTTGCCCGCCCCCGAGTCGTCGGTGGCCACCACGTTGTACGAGAAGGTGATGGTTTCACCGGCGCGCAGGAAGTCCAGGTTCTGGCTGGCGCTGTAGTCCCAGCTGTCCTGGTCGACCGAGAAGCCGGCCACCAGCGCCGAGGCCACGCCCGCAGCCAGCGTGCCGCCGCTCCAGGCGATGTCGCCGTTGGAGCTCTGGCTGACCGTGACCGCGTCGTTGGCGTCCACATCGGCGAAGCTCAGCGCGCCGCTGTCGGTGAGCAGGGCCGCTCCGTTGCCTTCGTTCATCGCGCCGGCCGTGTCGCCGATCGTCAGCGTCGGCTGGTCGTTGCTGCCGGTGATGGTGATCGTCACGTCCTGGTCGACGAACGCGCCCGTATCGTCGGTCACGCGCACCGTGAAGGTCGCCGTCACACTGTCGCCCACGGCCAGGTAATCTGGCGAGGCCAGGTTGTAGCTCCACGCGCCGGTGGCGGCGTCGGTGACGCTGAAGCCGGCGGCGATGGCGGATTGCTGCGCCGCGTCCAGGACGATGCCGCTGGCCACCACCGCGCTGGCATGCAGGGCGGCCTCGGGCGTGTCGCCCGTGTCCACGTCGCTGAACACCACGCGACCGCTGGTGCTCAGCGCGGCGTTGGTCTCGGCCAGGGTTTCAGAGACGTCGTAGGCCGCATCGCCCGTCACGATCACGGGGCCGTCGTTGCTGCCGTTGATGGTGATCACCACGTCCTGGTCGACGAACGCGCCCGTATCGTCGGTCACGCGCACCGTGAAGGTCGCCGTCACGCTGTCGCCCACGGCCAGGTAATCCGGCGAGGCCAGGTTGTAGCTCCACGCGCCGGTGGCGGCGTTGGTGACGCTGAAGCCGGCGGCGATGGCGGATTGCTGCGTCGCGTCCAGAACGATGCCGCTGGCCACCACCGCGCTGGCATGCAGGGCGGCCTCGGGCGTGTCACCCGCGTCTGCGTCGCTGAACACCACACGACCGCTGGTGCTCAATGCCGCATTGGTCTCGGTCAGGGTTTCGCTCACGTCGTAGGCCGCATTGCCCGTCACAATCACCGGCCCGTCATTGCTGCCCAAAATTTGCACCGTAACGGTCGACCAGCTCAACGCCCCGTTGGACATGCGGATTGCATAGGTAAACGTATCCAGCCCCACTTCGCCGGCAGCGAGTGACTGAAAGTGCGCCTTACTGGCTTCAGTCATCTGATAGGCAACTTTTCCGTCGGATGTAATCCAGATTTTTGCACCCCACTGGCTGGTGTCGGGTGTCAAATCATCAGCCCCACCTGTGTCCCGAACTAATAGATCGCTGGGAGCGTAGGTTTTGGTGCCTGTAGATGCACTGTCTGCATTGTCTAGTGACCAAAGCACTTTTGCGTTGCCGCCAAGGTCGTTCGCCATCACATTCAAGATGACACAACCGCCGTCCTCGGTAAGCCCCCCACTGGTAAGCGCGCTGAGCGCAGCAACTGTGTATAAGTCGCTCTGCGCTTGGGGCGTGTTGGAAAACGAGGTAATAATTCCGCTCGTAATATCAGCCATGTCAACTCTCCTTCGGCTCTGCTGGTGTCAATGAATGCGTGGACTTTCACCCCTGCGGCGAGCCCGGCTCGATCCGTTGGTGAAAGTTTGCAACCAGTTGTAGCGCCCCGCCATCCCCCGTTTTTCCACTCATACGAGTCGAAAGAAGGTATAGACGTCAGTGAGGCACGTCCGAATCAGAAGGGGGCGATTTATCAGGAGAGGGCCCGACATACCCCATAACATTGGCACGGTGTGCGCCGGCGCGGCCAACGTCCGGTTATTAGCCGCATAAACCCATGCGTTCTACTTACTGCAATAATTGTCACAATTTGTGACTTTTGAAACAATTATGCTAACGCCTTACCCTGAGCAAGACTCCAACGGATTTATGGGTGCCTGCAAGCGTGCAGCGCCACATTGAACGCGCCCCCCAGCGGCATCCAGCGCACGCGCCTCAGGCGATAGCCTGCGCGGTTCGCCGCACCTTGCGCACCTTGAACGCGCTGGCAATCAGCACCGCTTGCACCAGCGCCAAACCCAGCAGCACGCCGCGGTACTGGCCGTGGTCCATCATCACGCCAAAGATCAGCGGCGCGACAGCCTGGCCAATGTCGAGCCCCGCATACACCACGCCGTAGACGCGGCCGGAGGCGTTGTCAGGCGTGGAGCGCTTGACCAGCAAATCCCGCGAAGGCGCCGCAATGCCCGATGCAAAACCCATGGCTCCGAACAGCACGGGCACCGTCCACGCGGCAAAACTGCCCAGGGCCAGCAGCAGCGCTACAACTGCCGCCGCCCCGAAGCCAATGCCGACAATGCGCTCGCAACGGGCGGGGTCGGCGGCCAGAAAGCCGCCCAGCACCATGCCGCCCGCGCTGCACACCATGTAGATCGTCAGGCACATGGCCACCAGCGCCAGGGGCACGCCATGCAGATGACGGGCAGCTTCGGGTGCAAAGGCCTGCACGACGCTCAGCACAATGGCGTACCAGAAGAAGAACGCAAAGCACATCCACACCGCGGGAATCCTGAGAAAGCTCAAGGAGCTGTCGGGTGCGGCACCCCCCTTGCCAGGCGTCGTGACATTGAGCATGAGCTTGTCGCGATTCAGCAGCAGCACCCCCATCACCGCAAAGACCAGCACGCCCGCCACGGCCAATGCGACGCGCCATGACGCGGCAAAAGTGAGCGTGACCACCAGCGCCGGCGCCAGCGCCCAGCCCAGGCTGCCGGTGATGCCATGGACACTGTAGGCATGGCCCAGGCGCGATGGACTCACCTTGCGGTTGATCAGCGTGTAGTCCACTGGATGAAACACGCCGTTACCCAAACCGGCGATCACGGCAAATCCGGCCATCATCCAGTAGCTGGTGCTGATGGAATAACCCAGGGCGGCAATGCCGAGCAGGCTCAGCCCGCCAAACAGAACGGGGCGCGGGCCAAAACGGTCCACCGCAAAGCCAGACAAAGCCTGCACCGCGCAGGAGACGACGAAAAAAATCGTCATCAAAAACCCCAACTCGGCGTAACTCACGCTGAACGCCTCCTTGAGCCAGGGGAACAGCGGCGCCAGCAACAGCTGGCAGAAATGGCTGATCAGGTGAGCGGTTCCCACCAGGCCGATGATGCTGGCGTCCTGCCGCAACGAAGCAGCGGCCGGAGTAGAGGCGGGAGCTGCAGTAACAGCTGCCACAGCCACATTCGCAGTGCTTGAAGTATTCATGGCGCTATCGTAGTATCGGTCTGACTTGCCGGAATACGACAAAAAGCCATGATTCTGCGAATTTCAGACAAACCATCAAACACCCCTCTCCCCGGGGTGCTGCTGCACCATGGCCCGTAACACCCGCCTTCAGTTCGTGCCGGTGGGTGACACCGACCCCTTCACGCCCAGCCGGCAGCGCCCCGTGCGGGTGCGAGCCCGCGCCATGCCGGTAGACACGCACTTCAAACCGCACGCGCATGCGTGGGCTCAACTGGCCTATTGCGCCACCGGTGTCGTGCAGGTCACGGCCGAGCAGGGCGACAAGGCCGGGAGCGAGATCACCTACATCGTTCCGCCGTCGCGCGCGGTCTGGATCGCCCCCGGTGCGCGGCATCACGTCACGGTGCTGGAAGCCGCCGAGTTGCGCACGCTCTACATCGATGCGAGCGTCACGCCCGAAGGCTGGGAAGGGTGCCGCGTCATGGTGGTGTCGCCGCTTCTGCGGGAGTCGATTCATGCGCTTGACGCACCCGCCGGCCGCCCTCTGACGGCCGCACGCGAACAGTTGCTCAGCAGCCTGGTGCTTGACGAGATCACCCATGCCGACACCCAGGCGCTGGGCGTACCCCTACCCCATCCGCAAACCGGCGACAAGCGGCTGCGCGCGCTGTGCGAAGCCGTGCTGGGCGCGCCCTCGGAACGCGCCACGCTGGCCGAGTGGGCCGCCGGGATTGGCGCCAGCGAGCGCACGGTGGCGCGGCTCTTTCGCGACGAACTCGGCTTGAGCTACCACCAATGGCGCCAGCAGGCCATCCTGGCGCACGCCCTGCCCCTGCTGGCGCGCGGCACGCCGGTGAGTTTGGTGGCCGCGGCCAGTGGCTATGCAAGTGACAGCGCGTTTTCAGCGATGTTCAAATCCGCAATGGGGCAGACCCCTGGCCATTTTCAGAACAAATAAGCCATCAGCCCAACAAAACTGAAACAAACGTGAAACAAACCGCTATAAGAACAATAGCAATCATTGATTCGAATGTCCGCTGGCGTCCTGCGGCTGACAAACAGTGACGTGGGGGTGACGTGGCGGGCATTTCTCTTTACCGGACGTTTACGCAGAGCTTTCGAGCGGTACACCTGCGCCCGGAGGGTTGCAGTGATAATTAATTGTGAGCATGCGAAGCAGGCCCGGCGGCGATCACGAGGAATGCGCCATCCTGAAGTTCATGCGGAGCATGCAGAACACCGATAGCACCCATCAAACACAAACAATAAACAATAAATGCCGCGGCGATCCCGTTGTCGTGGCAGGCAACAAGGACTGCTGATGGACCCGAAAGCCGAAACGCCGCACACCAGCGCCGCGCCCCATCCCGGTAAACGATTGAGCCGCCGCGCATCCATCATCGGCGGCGTGCTGGCAGTGCTGGCCCTGGCCGGTACCGGCTGGCTGGCCTGGCACCTGACCCATCCTTCGCCGGAAGCCGGCAATACAGCAGCCGGGCCGGGGGGCGCTGCCGGACGGCGGGGCCCGCCCGCCACCACGGTGGGAGTGGCCACCGCCGAGCAGGCCAGCATTCCGGTGGTTCTTGAAGCGCTGGGCACCGTCACACCGCAGGCCACCGTCAAGGTGCGCCCCCAGGTGTCCGGTGTCATGGAAAAAGTACTGTTCAAGGAAGGCCAGATGGTCAAGGCCGGCGACCTGCTGGCCACCATAGACCCGCGCCAGTTTGAAATGGCGTTGATGCAGGCCTCCGGCCAGCGCCAGCGCGACGAAGCGCAACTCGACAGCGCCCGCGTCACCCTGCAGCGCTTCAAGACCCTTCTTGAGCAGGACTCGATTGCCCGCCAGGAAGTCGACACCCAGGCCGCACTGGTCAAGCAGCTGGAGGGCACGGTCGTCATTGACAAGGCCACCGAGGGCACGGCCCGCCTCAACCTGGGCTACACCCGGGTCGTGGCGCCGGTCAGTGGCCGGGTGGGCCTGCGCACGGTGGACGTCGGCAATGTGGTGAGCAGCAGCGACGCCAACGGCATCGCGCTGATCACGCAGGTCAGCCCGATTGACGTGGTGTTTTCCATTCCGCAGGACCAGGTTGGCGAGCTGCAGCAAAGCGCTGGCGGCAGCGCAGCCATGAAGGTCACGGCGCTCGACCGGACGCGATCCACCACGCTGGACACCGGCATGTTTGCCTCGCTGGACAACCAGGTCGACACGCAAACCGGCACGATCAAGGCCAAGGCACGCTTTGCCAACAGCAAGCTGACACTCTTCCCCAGCCAGTTCGTCAATGTGCAGCTGCTGGTCAAGACCATTGACAAGGCCGTGGTGGTGCCCGTGACGGCATTGCGCCATGGCAGCACCGGCGACTATGTGTATGTGGTCAATACCGCCGAGCGCACCGTGAGCCTGCGGCCCGTGCAACGCGGCCAGGCCACGGTCGACAAGATTGTGATCGAGTCCGGGCTGCAGCCCGGCGAGCGCGTCATCACGGAAGGCGCCGACCGCCTGAAGGACGGCGCCAAGGTGATCCTGCCCGGTGACCAGCCCGCTGGCGGTGGTGGCGGCTCCGGTTTCGCCGGCAAGCGCCAGCGTCCCGGCGGGCCCGCATCATCCCCGTCCGCATCGGCTTCTGGCCCTGCCGCCGAGGCGCCTGCGGACCCGGCCTCCGGCCCACGGCGGCGGCGCCGCGCTTCGCCAGCTGACGGCTCATGACGGGCATGTATTGCTCCTTCCTTTGCCCGTCCCCGGAAAGGGAGGGAGCAACTCCGGCAAGAGCGGGAGTCAAGACAGCATGAGCCCGTCAAGCCCCTTCATCCTCCGGCCGGTAGCCACCTCGCTGCTGATGGTCGCCATCGTGCTGGCGGGCCTGGTCGGCTTCAAGTTCCTGCCGCTGTCGGCATTGCCGCAGGTCGATTACCCGACGATCCAGGTGCAAACGCTCTACCCCGGCGCCAGCCCGGAAGTCATGGCGCAAACCGTGACGGCGCCGCTGGAGCGCCAGTTCGGCCAGATGGCCGGGCTGCAGCGCATGAGCTCGACCAGCGCCGCCGGCGTATCCATCGTCACCTTGCAGTTCAGCCTCGGCCTCACGCTCGATGTGGCCGAACAGGAAGTGCAGGCGGCCATCAACGCCGGTGGCTCGCTGTTGCCGGCCGACCTGCCTGCGCCGCCGGTGTATGCCAAGGTCAACCCGGCGGACGCGCCGGTGCTCACCCTGGCCATTACCTCCGACACCATGCCGCTCACGGAGGTGCAGAACATTGTCAATACCCGCCTGGCCCTGAAAATCAGCCAGGTCAACGGCGTGGGGCTGGTGTCGCTCAGCGGCGGACAGCGCCCCGCCGTGCGCATCCAGGCAGACACCCGGGCGCTGGCCTCTTACGGGCTGGCGCTCGACTCGCTGCGCACCGCCATCAGCGCCGCCAATGCCAATGGCGCCAAGGGCAGCATCGACGGTCCGACCCGCGCTTATTCCATCAACTCCAACGACCAGCTGCTGGCCGCCACCGACTACCAAAACCTGATCGTTGCCTGGCGCAACGGCGCGGCCGTTCGCCTTTCTGAAGTGGCCCAGGTGGTTGACAGCGCCGAGAACATCAAGCTTGGCGCCTGGAGCGGTCTGAAACCGGCCATCATCCTGAACGTGCAGCGCCAGCCCGGCGCCAATGTCATCGCCACGGTTGATGCCATCAAGGCGCGCCTGCCCGAGTTGCAGACCGGCTTGCCGGCGTCGATGAAGGTCGATGTGCTGAGCGACCGCACCACCGGCATACGCGCCTCGGTCCTGCATGTGGAGATCGAACTGCTGCTGGCCGTGCTGCTGGTGGTGCTGGTGATCTTTGTCTTCTTGCACAGCGTGCGCGCCACCGTGATTGCCAGCCTGGCCGTGCCGATCTCGCTGATCGGCACCTGCGGCGCCATGTACCTGCTGGGCTACAGCCTGAACAACCTCAGCCTGATGGCACTCACGATTGCCACCGGCTTTGTGGTGGACGACGCCATCGTGATGATTGAAAACATCTCGCGCTACATCGAGCAAGGCGAAGAGCCTCTGGCCGCTGCGTTCAAGGGAGCCAAGCAGATCGGCTTCACCATCATTTCGCTCACCGTCTCGCTGATTGCCGTGCTGATTCCGCTGCTCTTCATGGGCGACGTGGTGGGTCGGCTGTTCCGCGAATTCGCGGTCACCCTGGCCATCACGATCCTGATCTCGGCGGTAGTCTCCCTCACGCTGGTTCCCATGATGTCGGCACGCTGGCTCAGACTCCTGCCTGCGGGCGAAGGCAGCAAGACAGGCGCGCGGCTGCAGGCCCTGACGGACCGCGTGATTGCGCGCTATGACCGCTGGCTGAGCTGGGTGCTCCAGCGCCAGGGCGCCACCTTGCTGGTCGCGCTGGGCACGCTGCTGCTGACGGTGCTGCTCTATATAGTGATTCCCAAAGGCCTCTTCCCCACCCAGGACACCGGCCAGCTGCAGGCCCGCATCGAAACCGCGCAGTCGGTTTCGTACGCCCGCATGGCCGACTTGCAGCAGGCGGCAGTCCAAGCCATTCTGGAAGATCCCGATGTCAACACGCTGAGCTCCTTCATCGGTGTGGATGCCGCCAACAACACCATGCTGCACACCGGCCGCATGCTGATCAACCTCAAGCGCGAACGCAGCGGCAGCCAGCAGGCCACCATGGACCGCCTGAAGGAGCGCGTGGGCAAGGTCGCCGGCGTGACGCTCTACCTGCAACCCACGCAGGACCTGACCATTGACGCCGAAACCGGCCCGACCCAGTTCCGCGTGTCCATCGAAGGTGCCGACGACGCCACGGTCGTGCAATGGGCCACCAAACTCGCGCAGCGCATGCAGACGCTTGGCAGCGTGCGCAATGTGGCGTCCGATGCCGGCTCCAGCGGTGCAGCGGCCTACATCACGGTAGACCGCGACACGGCGTCACGGCTGTCCATCACGGCCTCTTCCATCGACGACGCGCTCTACAGCGCCTTTGGCCAGCGCATTGTGTCCACGATTTTTACCGAGACCAACCAGTACCGCGTGATCCTCGAAGCCATGCCCGATCAGCTGACGACGCCGGCCGCGCTCGGCAACCTGCAACTGAAAACCGGCTCCGGCATCACCACCCCGCTCTCTGCAATTGCGACCATTGCAGAGCGGCCCGCCCCCCTGCAAATCACCCATGTGGCCCAGTACCCCGCCACCACGCTGGGCTTTGACACGGCCCCGGGTGTTTCGCTGGGCAAGGCAGTGAGCGAGATCAAACAGGCGGCCAAAGACATCACCATGCCGGGCAGCGTGACCATGACCTTCCTGGGCGCGGCCGGCGCCTACCAGTCGTCGCTGTCCAACCAGCTCTGGCTGATCCTGGCGGCGATCGTCTGCGTCTACATCGTGCTGGGCGTGCTCTATGAAAGCTATATCCATCCGCTGACCATTCTTTCCACCCTGCCCTCTGCCGGCGTCGGCGCATTGCTGGCGCTGATGATCAGCGGCTCCGACCTGGGGGTGATCGGCATCATCGGCATCATTTTGCTGATCGGCATTGTGAAAAAGAACGCCATCATGATGATCGACTTTGCAATTGACGCCGAGCGCAACGAAGGCAAGTCAGCGCAGGAGGCGATCCACCAGGCGGCACTGCTGCGCTTTCGCCCCATCCTCATGACGACGCTGGCGGCGCTGTTTGCCGCAGTGCCGCTAATGCTGGGCTGGGGCGAAGGCGCCGAGCTGCGCCGGCCGCTGGGCCTCGCTATCTTCGGCGGCCTGATCGTGAGCCAGATGCTGACGCTGTTCACCACGCCGGTGATTTACTTGGCGTTTGACCGGATGGGGCGCAGGTTTGGGCGTGGGCGGAAGGTGGAGGTCGTGGTGTGAGAGCCGTTTCTCGCTTTGGGGTTGAGGTGGGCGCCGGGGCCGGCGGTGCTGGGGGTCTTCTTGGGGCCGCCGGCCGGGACTCGCCCCGGCGGGCGACTCACTTTCTCTTGCGTCGCCAAGAGAAAGTAAGCAAAGAGAAGGCGACCCTGCTGTCTGCGTCCCTCCGCTGCGCTGCGGGCAACCTGCGGTGCTCGGTCCAGGCGGGGTCTCGCTCAACTCGCCTGCGGCTCAGACAATCGCGATCCCTGATCCGCCTGAACCTCCGCTCCTCGGCGCATACAGAAGGGGTGGGGGCAAGGAATACCAAACAAACGAATACCAAACCCGAATACCTGAAACCACGAGGACACGCCATGGCGTGTCCTTGTTTGTCTTGGTCGTCTTTGTCTTGGGGTTCGGTATTTGGTATTCGGACTGCCCCGTTCTGGCTGGGCCGAGCAGCGCAGATGGAGGCGGGATCAGGGCCGCAGTTGTCTGAGCGAAGCGAGTTCTGCGGACCCCCGCCGGAATCGAGCAGCGCAGGTTGCCCGCAGCGCAGCGAAGGGACCCAGACCGCGGGTCGCCTTTTCTTTGGTGACTTTCTTTTGGCGAAGCAAAAGAAAGTTACTAGCCGCCGGGCTACCCCCGGCCTCCATCCTAAGCAAGAGTCCCTGCCGACGAGTACCCGACCGCACCACGACCCAGCGGGAGCTGTGTCATGAACCTCTCCGAACCCTTCGTCCGCCGCCCGGTCGCCACCGTCCTGCTGACCATAGGCATCGCCCTGGCCGGCATAGGCGCGTTCTTTGTGCTGCCCGTCTCGCCCCTGCCGCAGGTCGATTTCCCGGTCATCTCGGTCAGCGCCTCGCTACCCGGCGCCAGCCCCGACACCATGGCCAGCAGCGTCGCCACGCCGCTGGAGCGGCGCCTTGGCGTGATTGCCGGCGTGAATGAAATGACCTCCAACAGCGGCACGGGCTCCACCCGTGTCAGCCTGCAGTTTGACCTGAACCGCAGCATCGATGCCGCCGCGCGCGAAGTGCAGGCCGCCATCAATGCCTCGCGCGCGGACTTGCCGGCCACGCTGCGCAGCAACCCGACCTACCGCAAGGCCAACCCGGCTTCAGCGCCCGTCATCATCCTGGCGCTCACCTCCAAAACCCGTTCACCGGGGCAGATCTACGACGAAGTGTCGAATGTGGTGCAGCAAAAAATCGCCCAGGTGCCGGGGGTGGGCGACGTCGAGCTGGGCGGTGGCTCGCTGCCTGCCGTGCGCGTCGAGTTGAATCCGTTCGCCCTCAACCGCTATGGCGTGAGCATGGAAGATGTGCGGGCGGCCCTGCAGGCCTCCAACGCCAACCGGCCCAAGGGCGCGATTGAAGGCAATGGCCAACGCCTGCAGATTTACTCGGGCGCCAACACCGCCACGGGCGGGCTCAAGGCGGCCGACTACCGCGGCCTGGTGGTGGCCTGGCGCAATGGCGCGGCCCTGCGGCTGGGCGATGTGGCCGAGGTGGTGGATGGCGTGGAAAACACCAACACCCTGGGCCTGTTCAATGGCAGCCCGGCCGTCATCGTGCTGGTCACACGCCAGCCTGGCGCCAACGTGATTGAGACCGTGGATGGCGTACGCGCCTTGCTGCCCGAGCTGCAGGCCCAGCTGCCGCAGGATGTGCAGTTGCAGGTGGCCTCGGACAGCACCAACTCGATACGCGCGTCGCTCCGCGAGATTGAGCTCACCCTGCTGATCTCGATTGCACTGGTGGTGCTGGTGGTCAGCGCATTTTTGCGCAGTGCGCGCGCCACGGTCATTCCAGCGGTGGCCACCATCGTTTCCCTGCTCGGCACCTTTGGCGTGATGTATTTGCTCGGGTTCAGCCTCAACAACCTGAGCCTGATGGCGCTCACCGTGGCCACCGGCTTTGTAGTGGACGACGCCATCGTCGTGCTGGAGAACACCAGCCGCCACATCGAGGCCGGCATGGACCGCTTCAAGGCCGCGCTGCTGGGTGCGCGCGAAGTCGGCTTCACGGTCCTGTCCATCAGCCTGTCGCTGGTGGCGGTGTTCATTCCGCTGCTGTTCATGGGCGGGCAAACCGGACGGCTGTTTCGCGAATTTGCCGTGACGCTGTCGGCGGCGGTGATGATTTCCCTGCTGATCTCGCTGACCACCACACCGATGATGTGTGCCTGGATGCTCAAGCCCCCCTCCACGGCCGGACGCGCCCGCAAGCGGCCCGGGCGCTTTGCCTTCATCCCGCGCTGGCTTGAAGGCGCTTATCAGCGTGTGCACCGCAGCTACGAGGTAAGCCTGGACTGGGCGCTGGCCAGCAAGCTGCTGGTCATGCTGATTTTGCTGGCGGTGGTTGCGCTTAATGTCTACCTCTACGTCAAGGCGCCCAAGGGGTTTTTCCCGCAACAGGACACCGGGCAGATCAACGCCGGCCTGCGCGCCGACAGGAGCATTTCCTTTCAGGCCCTGCAGGGCAAGCTGCGGCAGCTGGTCGACATCATCCGGCGCGACCCGGCCGTGGACACCGTGGTCGGCTTCACCGGCGGCTCGCGGGCGGGCGGCGGCTTCATGTTCATCAACCTCAAACCCGTGGCCCAGCGCACCGAATCCGGCCAGGCGGTCATTGCACGGTTGCGCCCGCAGCTGGCGCAAGTCACGGGCGTCAGCCTTTTCCTCAACACCGTGCAGGACCTGCGCGGCGGCGGCCGCCAGAGCAGTTCGACCTATCAGTACACCCTCAAAAGTGACAACGCGGCCGACCTGCGCGACTGGGCGATGCGGCTGGCCGACCAGATGAAGCGCCAGGATGCGCTGACCGACGTGGACACCGACCAGCAGGAAAACGGCGTGGAGACCATGGTCACGGTGGACAAGGACAGCGCGGCACGTCTGGGCATCAGCTCGCGCGACGTGGACAACGCCTTGTACAACGCCTTCGGCCAGCGCCAGGTGGCCACCATCTATGCCGACCTGAACCAGTACCGCGTGGTCATGGAGGTGGCGCCACGCTTTATCCGCAGCCCCGAGGCGCTCAAGGACATCTACGTTCCGGCGAAGACCAGCAGCCTCACCACGTCAAACACAACCTCAGGCACAACTTCAAGCACCACCTCGGGCACCAGCTCCGCCACGACTACCGCATCCGGCACATCCACAACCGTCATCAACCCGGCCCTGCGCGACCCGTCCAGCGGCCAGGCCCTGAGCTCGTCGGCCACCACCATGGTGCCGCTGTCGGCCGTTGCGCGGTTCAGCGAAAACGCCAAGGCCGCATCGGTCAACCACGAGGACGGCGAGCTCTCCACCACGATTTCCTACAACCTGGCGGAGGGCAGCACGCTCAGCGATGCCCAGGCTGCCGTGAAGCAGGCTGAAGCCGAGATTCGTCTGCCCAACAATGTGCGCGGCAGTTTTTCCGGGTCGGCCCGCGATGCCCAGGAATCGCAAAACCAGCAGCCGCTGCTGATTTTGGCCGCGCTGGTGGTGATCTACATCGTGCTTGGCATTTTGTACGAGAGCCTGATCCACCCGCTCACCGTGCTGTCTACCCTGCCCTCGGCCGGCGTGGGGGCGGTGCTGGCGCTGCTGCTGTTCAAGATGGATTTTTCCATCATCGCGCTGATCGGTATTTTCCTGCTGATCGGCATCGTGAAAAAAAATGCCATCCTGATCATCGACTTTGCGCTGGAAGCCGAGCGGGCACGCGGCCTCTCCGCCACGCAGGCGGTGCGCGAAGCCTGCCTGCTGCGCTTTCGCCCCATCCTGATGACCACGCTGGCCGCCATCCTCGGTGCGCTGCCGCTGGCCATAGGCTTTGGCGAGGGCGCCGAGCTGCGCCGCCCGCTGGGCGTTTCCATCATTGGCGGGCTGATTGCCAGCCAGCTGCTCACCTTACTGACCACGCCGGTGGTTTATGTACTGCTCGACAAGCTGCGCCGCCGCAGCCCGTCGGAGCGCCTGCTCAGCCGCCACCCCGACGAACCCGGCGTGCCGCCGCCCGGCGCCCCGCTGCAACTGCAATGAATGATGACCGCCATGAACAATACCTGGCTCTTGCCTCTTGCCCCTTCCCCCGCTGGGGGAAGGTTGGAATGGGGGCCTGCGGCGACTGACTGATTGACCGGCCATGAATCCGAAACAGGGGAGCCCCCATCCCTGCCTTCCCCCAGCGGGGAAGGAGCAAGCATGACACCCGAAGGTGGAAAGATATGTACAAGGAATTGAAATTGCACCCCTGCCGCTACCTGATGGCCGCCGCACTGACACTGCTGGCCACAGGCTGCGCGGTCGGCCCGGATTACAAGCGTCCGGCCACTGCCGATGTCAGCGCCTTCAAGGAAGCCGAAGGCTGGGTGCCCGCCGCGCCGGCCGATGCGCTGGAGCGCGGCCCGTGGTGGTCGCTGTTTGGCGACCCGGTGCTGGACCAGCTGCAGTCGCGGGTCGAGGTGTCCAACCAGAACGTGGCGCTGGCGGTGGCCGCCTATGCGCAGGCGCGTGCCTTGGTGCGCGAGCAGCGGGCATCGCTCTTTCCTTCGGTCACGCTCGACGGCGGAGCCAGCCGTTCGAAGAGCAGCGGCAGTGGTAGCAGCAGTACCGGCGCTGGCGGGCGCATCGGCAACAACTACCAGCTCAGCATAGGTGGCAGCTGGGAGCCCGACGTCTGGGGCCGCCTGGGTCGAGCCGTCGACGGCGCCAGTGCCGGCGCCCAGGCGAGCGCAGCAGACCTGGCCTCGGCCAAACTCTCGGCCCAGGGCGAACTCGCCGTCAACTACCTTTCGCTGCGCCAGACCGATGCGCAAAAGGCCTTGCTGGAAAGCACGATTGCCGGTTATGAACGTGCACTGGAGATCACGCAAAACCGCTACGCGGCCAGCATTGCCGCCAAAACCGATGTGCTGCAGGCGCAAACCCAATTGGCCAATGCCAGGGCTGAAGCCGCAGGGCTGGTGCGCCAGCGTGCGCAACTCGAGCACGCCATCGCGGTGTTGGTGGGCGAGGCGCCCGGCAATTTCGCGCTCGCGCCCGCCGCCTGGACACCCGTGGTGCCAGAGGTTCCGGTCGGCGTGCCTTCCACGCTGCTGCAGCGCCGGCCCGATATCGCGGCAGCCGAGCGCCGCGTGGCCCAGGCCAACGAGCAGATCGGCATCGCCAAAAGCGCCTACTTCCCCAGCCTCAGCCTGAGCGCATCGGCCGGTAGCGCCGCCAGCCGTGTGGCCGACCTCTTCAAGGCGTCCACCAGCGTCTGGTCGCTGGGCCTGTCGGCCGCGCAGGTGCTGTTCAATGCGGGAGCCACCGGCGCCCGTGTCGAAGGCGCGCAGGCTTCGCACGAGCAGGCGGTGGCGCGTTACCGGCAGGCCGTGCTGGCGGCGTTCCAGGATGTGGAGGACCAGCTTTCCGCCACCCGCGTGCTGCTGGTGCAGCAGGACTTGCGGCGCCAGGCCTCTGATGCCGCAGACCAGGTCGAGCAACAGGTGTTCAACCGCTACCGCGGCGGCCAGGTCAGTTACACCGAGGTCATCACCGCGCAGGCCACCGCGCTGAGCGCACGCCGCGCGCTGGTGCAGGCCATGGCCGACCGCCAAACCACCGCCGTGGCCTTGATCCAGTCGCTGGGCGGCGGTTGGCAGGATGGACGGTAAAGCGGCTACGCGCCCGCATTACTATAGTTTTGATAGCGCATTACGGCCACATCCCTGAACGCCCTCCCGTTTACCCGGGCGACCCGGTTCGCGGGCAGAAGGTAGGACGAATGACCGGGCGGCTTCACGAACCGGCGTGAAGCGACTACAGTGGATGAGCAGCCCGTGCCGCTCCCACAGCCGGGCTCACATGTCGCAACACGCCAATGGGGGCTGCCATGAGATATGAAAGCATCCTGGACGCGATCGGCCATACGCCGCTGGTGCGCTTGAACCAGCTGACCCGGCACCTGTCCTGCGCGGTCTACGCCAAGCTGGAGTTCCTGAGCCCGGGCGGTTCGGTCAAGGACCGCATCGGCATGTACATGATCCAGCAGGCCGAGCGGCGCGGCGAGATAGTCCCCGGCGCGACCATCGTGGAATGCACCTCGGGCAACACCGGCATGGGCCTGGCGCTGTTCGCCGCCGGACGCGGCTACAAGACGGTGTTCACCATCGCCGACAAGCAGTCGAAGGAAAAAGTCGACATGCTGCGGGCCATGGGCGCCGAGGTCATCGTCTGCCCCACCGACGTGTCTCCCGACGATCCGCGCGGCTACATCCAGGTGGCGCAGCAGCTGGCGCGTGACATTCCCGGCGCCTTCCTCTGCAACCAGTACGACAACCCGGACAACACACTGGCGCACTACGCGAGCACCGGCCCCGAAATCTGGAACGACACCGGGGGCATGGTTACCCATTTCGTCTGCGGCATGGGCACTTGCGGCACCATCAGCGGCGCCGGCCGCTACCTCAAGGAACAAAACGCCATGATCCGGGTAATCGGCGTCGATCCGCAAGGCTCGATCTTCCATGAGCTGTTCCACCGCGGGGTGACGGTACAGCCCCACGTCTACCGGCTCGAAGGCATAGGCGAAGACTTCATCCCCAAGGCGCTGGACTGGCACGTCATCGACAACGTGATCCAGGTCAGCGACCGGGACAGCTTCCTGATGGCGCGCCGGCTCGCCCGCGACGAGGGCATCTTCGCCGGCGGCTCCTCGGGCGCCGCGATGCTGGCCGCGCTGCAGGCGGCTGAAAAACTGGGCCCGAACGACCTCATGGTGGTGCTGCTGCCCGACGGCGGCCGCCAGTACCTGGGCAAGCTCTACAACGACGACTGGATGCGGGAGCATGGCTACCTCGACGCCAAGCCCGATTCAGCACCGCGATCCTGATTTCAGATTCAGTGAGGCACGCCATGCGCTTTTCCACCCAAGCCATTCACGCCGGCCAGCCGGCGGACCCCAGCACCGGCGCGATCATGACGCCGGTGTACCTGAGCTCAACTTTCGTGCAGCAAGCGCCCGGCCAGCACAAGGGCTACGACTACGGGCGCACTGCCAATCCCACGCGCAGCGCGCTGGAGGCGAACATCGCGGCGCTGGAGGACGGGACTTACGGCCTGGCCTTCGCCAGCGGCCTGGCGGCGGAGTCCACCGTGCTGCAATCGCTCAGCAGCGGCGACCATGTGGTCTGCGGGCAGGACCTGTATGGCGGGACCTACCGGCTGATGACCAAGGTCTTTGCGCGCTTCGGCATCCAGGCCAGCTTCGTCGACGCGACTTCGCTCGACGCGATCCGCGCCGCGCTGCGCCCGCAAACCCGGCTGGTCTGGCTGGAGACCCCGAGCAATCCGCTGCTGACCGTGTGCGACATCGCCGCCATCGCCCAGCTCACGCACGAACACCAGGCCAGGCTCGCGGTCGACAACACCTTCGCCTCGCCCTACCTGCAGCAACCGCTGCGGCTGGGCGCGGACATGGTCATCCACAGCACCACCAAGTACCTGGGCGGCCACTCGGACGTGATAGGCGGCGCCCTGGTGCTCAATGACGAAGCGCTATACCAGGAACTCAAGTTCCTGCAAAACGCGGTAGGCGCGGTGCCGGGTCCGCTGGACTGCTTCCTCGTGCTGCGCGGCATCAAAACCCTGGCGGTGCGCATGCGCCAGCATTGCGACAACGCGTTGCAACTGGCGCGGCATCTGGCAGCCCACCCCGAGGTCAAACAGCTCGCCTATCCGGGCCTGGAGTCCAGCCCCTATCACGCGCTCGCAAGCCGGCAGATGCGCGCCTACGGCGGCATGATCTCGCTGGAGCTGCAAGGCGGGGTGGAGCGCAACATCCGTTTCACGACCCAGACGAAGCTATTCGCGCTGGCCGAGAGCCTGGGCGGTGTCGAGTCCCTGGTCGGCCTGCCCACGGTGATGACGCACGCCGCCATCCCGCCCGCGCAGCGCCAGCAGGCGGGCTTGCCCGACGCGCTGGTGCGCCTGTCGGTCGGTCTCGAAGACATCGAGGACCTGATCGAAGACGTAGACCGGGCGATCGAAACATCACGCTAAGGGGAATGGCACTTACTTTGGCTCATAGGCATGACCATGCCTCTGGACGTGTCGGCGAGCCTGGTCGCGGGGCACCTTCAACCAGGGGTAGGGTTTGGGCCTTCGTTTTCGCATTCGCGGCTCGATGCGTCCGGGTCGATGGCCGACCCTGCATTGTGCGATCAACGTGAATAGCCGCCCGCAATCCTTCGTGGCCGAGAGGCCTCGCGAGACCCACTCTGTCCACAGTTGCACCGTGTGCTTGAAGCTC
>NZ_JBFUKG010000034.1:0-7837 GCF_056400945.1 Polaromonas sp. P4_H1
GACTTCCTGCAGCTCGTAGTAGCGCGTGAGCTTGGCGTAGCCGAGCCGCTTGACCTCGTTGGGCGTGAACAGCCCGTCAAACAGCATCTGGTTGAGCGTGAGCGTCGTGCCACGGAAGTTGTAACGGCCAAAGTCGGTCAAGGGCGTCTCGCGGCTCTCGCGGCCGGTGCCGGCGCGCAAGTCGATCTGGGGGAAATAGCCGCCGCGGGCCACGTCTCGTTCGTTGCCGGCGGCCTGGAAGCCGTGCCAGCGGGCCTGCACCTCGGGGTTGCTGACCACCGCCTTGCGCGCTGCGTCCACCATGGGCTCAGGCAATGTTTGCGCCTGTGCTGCCATGCTGGTCAACACGGCCGCAGCGATTATTGAAAAGTTCGCTTTCATGCAACCACCTTGTTAATTAGTGTTTCGAGTTAGCGTTTATAGCTTCAAAATGTTGCTTTGAATATCCCCTATTCAAGGGATGCCAATCACCTACGCACCAGGTTTGCTGCCCCGCCGGCTTTCGGTTAGGCTTGCCGCCATGTGGAACGCTGCCATGACACGTCAAGGCCTTCGCGCCTGTCTCGTGCCTTGGGGCAGGGGGTGCTTGCTCGCCCTGCTGGTGGCGCTGGGCGCGTCGGTCGCGGCGCCAGATCTCGACAAGACCCAGGCCTTGGCCATGCAGCGCTATGGCTCGCGGGCTGCCGAGACGGTGGTGGCCTGGCGCCGGCTGATTGAAGAGTCGCGCGCGCTGCCCGATGCGGACAAGCTCGACAAGGTCAACACTTTCTTCAACCGGCGCATCCTGTTTGAAAGCGATGCCGTCATCTGGCAGCAGGAAGATTACTGGGCCACTCCGCTCGAGTTCATCGGCCGTGGCGCCGGTGATTGCGAAGACTTCTCGATAGCCAAGTACGTCACGCTGCTGATGCTCGGCATCGGCAACGATCGCTTACGCCTGATTTACGTCCGCGCCCGCATCGGTTCGACCACGACCGTGGCCCACATGGTGCTGGGGTTTTATCCCCAGCCGACCGATGAACCACTGATTCTCGACAACCTGATCAGCAGCGTGCGCCCCGCCTCGATGCGCAGCGATCTCGCACCGGTCTTCAGTTTCAACAGCGCCGGCTTGTGGGTGGGAGGGGGCACCTCCTCCCTGGCCGACCCCACGACACGCCTGTCGCGCTGGCGCGATGTGCTTGACCGTATGCGCCAGGAAGGCCTGTCGCCGTGACCCCTTCAACCCCGATCCCTTCACGTCCTGACTCACTCACGTCCTGATACATTCCCTTACTCAGCGAGTTACCACCATGTCCCTTATCAAACAGCTCTGGATCGCCATCATCGTGGTCATGACCATTGCCTTCGGCGGCAGCATGGTCGTCAGCGTGTTGTCTGCGCGCCACTATCTGGAGCAGCAGCTGCAAGTGAAGAACATCGACAACGCCACGGCGCTGGCCCTGTCGCTGTCGCAGCTGCCCAAGGACCAGGTCACGGTCGAGCTGCAGGTGGCGACCCAGTTTGACGCCGGGCACTACCGCTTCATTCGCATCGTTTCGCCCACCGGCCAGACACTGGTGGAGCGCATCTTCACCGGTCAATTGCAAGGCGCACCGGCCTGGTTCGCCGCGCTGATCCCGATCCGCGCAGCGCCCGGCCAGGCCCTGATCCAGGATGGCTGGAAACAGTATGGAACGCTCACCCTGGCCAGCCACGAGCAATATGTGTACAAGAGCCTGTGGGACGGCACGCTGGAGCTGCTGCTGTGGTTTGTGCTCGGCAGCGTGATCACCGGCATCGCCGGCACGCTGGCCATACGCTTCATCACACGGCCGCTGGGCGACGTGGTGGGCCAGGCTGAGGCCATTGCAGAGCGCCGCTTCCTGCGCATCGCAGAACCGCGCACCCCCGAACTGCGCAGCGTGGTGCGCGCCATGAACAGCATGGTGGAGCGCCTGAAAGCCCTTTTCAGCGAGGAGGCCGCGCGCCTGGAAGCGCTGCGCCAGAAGGTCAACCTGGACGCGCTGACCGGACTGTCCGGGCGCGAGCATTTCCTGTCGCAACTGCGCGAGTTGCTGGTGGGCGAGGACTCCGGCGCCGAAGGCGTGCTGATCATGCTGCGCGTGAAAGACCTGAACATGCTGAACGCCCGGCTCGGCCACCAGCGTGCGGATGTGCTGCTCCAGCAGCTCGGCGGCGTGCTCAAGGACAGCGCACAAGAGCATCTCGGCCAGCAGGCCGGGCGCCTGAAAGGCGGTGAATTTGCCCTGGCCTGTCCGGGCGTCACCTCGCCGGTGCAAGCCGCCAACGAGTTGGACCAGCGCCTGAACCAGGTCTGGCTGCCGAACTGGGCGGCCGAAATGCCCGACCTGTTTCACCTGGCGGCCGTATCCTACCAGCGCGGACAGGCCATCGGCGATCTGCTCAGCCGCGCCGACGAAGCCCTGGCACTCGCCGAGGCCCAGGGCCCGAACAGCTGGCATGCCAGCGATATCGACAGCGGCCGCGCCGCACGCCCCGCCGAGCAGTGGCGCAGCCTGCTGACCGAAGCCGTCGCCAGCGGCAAACTGCGGCTCGCCTTCCACCGCGTAGTCGGCAGCGGCAACCTTGCGGCCATCCACCAGGAAGGCGTGATTCGCCTGCAAATCGACGACGCCGGCACACTGCTGCCCGCCCGCGACTTCATGCCGATGGCCGCGCACCTCAACCTCAGCGCGCCAATAGACCTCGAGGTGGTCAGGCTCGCCATAGCCCACCTGCGCACCACGGCCGGCGACATTGCCGTCAACCTGTCGGCCGAAACCATCGCCGACTTCAGCTTCCGCTATGAGCTCAGGATGCTGCTGGAATTCCACCCCGAGATGTGCAAGCGACTGCTGTTCGAGGTGCCCGAGCAAGGTGTGTTCAAACAGTTCGATGCCTTTCGCGACCTGGTTCTTACCCTCAAACCACTGGGCTGCCGCGTCGGCATCGAATACTTCGGCCAGCGCTTTGCCGAAGGCGACAAACTCGCCGACCTCGGCCTGGACTACATCAAGGTCCACCCCAGCTATGTGCGAGACATCGCCCACAACCCGGGTAACCAGGAATTCCTCAAGGGCCTGTGCAACGTGGCACGCAATTTCGGCATCGTGGTGATAGCGCTCGGCGTCGAGTCCGACAGCGACCTGCCGCTGCTGGCCTCGCTCGGATTTGACGGCGTAACAGGACCGGGTGTAAAGTAACCAACTGTTAAAAGGCCGTGGCCGGTTCCAATTCCGATTCCTCATGCCACGCCGCATTGATTGGAATTGCCGTGAACTGCATGAAGTCCGTGCCTGCCAGATGGCCCCTTGGGCTCATTGGGGCCATTGGCCTGGTCTGGGCTGCATGCATCCCCGCGGGCCCGGTGCACGCGCAAGACCTCCGCGCACTGCAGACACCCACCGCCGTGCTGGCGGACGAACCGCCCGCGCTGCGTCGTCTGATGCAGCAGGCCAACGAGCTGGAGTCGGCGGTCGACACGGATGACAACGCCTGGCGCGCCGCCGTACTCTATTGCGAAGCATCCCGCTCAGGCAGCATTGAGGGGCAGTATCGCCTGGGCGTGCTCTATGCCTTTGGCAAAGGCGTCCCCGAGAGCCGGCCGCTCGCTGCCGCCCTGTTTTCCCAAGCCGCCTCGCAGGGTCATGCGCAGGCAGGCAAGATGCTCGACAGCGTTCAGCTCAGTTCAGCCGAACTGCCCGCCTGCGTGACGCAGGCCCAGTTGCCCGAGAAGGCGCCAACACGCGTTTTCCGGGATCTGCAGCTCGATTTAGCGTCCGGCAACACGCCCTCCATCGATCAGTTTCTGCAGGCCCTGCCGGCCCGCAAGCGCTGGGTGATCCCGCTGGCGACGACGCTGAGTGCGTGGTATTCGCTCGACCCCAGGCTGGTCCTCTCCGTCATCGCCGTGGAGTCCAACTTCGAGTCCGGCGCCCAGTCGCCCAAGGCGGCCATGGGGCTCATGCAACTGATTCCCGACACCGCCGAGCGCTTCAATGTGCGCAACGCCTACAACGCCACGCAGAACATGCGCGGCGGCATGGCCTACCTGCGCTGGCTGCTGGCGTACTACCGCGGCAACATCGCTTATGCGCTGGCCGCCTACAACGCCGGAGAGGGCCGGGTGGACCGCTACAAGGGCATACCGCCCTTCCCCGAGACCCGTGCCTACGTGCGCCGCGTGATGGGCCTGTACGGGCGCAGCAGCCACGACTTTGACGAGAGCATCACCGACGCCTCGCCGTGGCTGCGCCCCAAAGTCCCCTAAGTCGGTCAATCCGGTCAGCCAAATCTCAGCCGCATAAAAAAAGGACAGGCCACTTGCGCGGTCTGCCCTGCAAAAACCAGCCCGGCCAGCGGGCGGCCGACGATCAGACGTCGGTTTTCAAATTGCCGTCAGCCAGCAACTTGGTGATGATGGCCGAGTCGGATGTCCCTCCCGCCGCAGCCTGCAAAGCCGCATATTGCACATTTTCCAGCGTGATGGTCTGCGTGACCGCACTGCCAGCACCAGCCGCATGAACCGAGATCAGTGTCTGGCCGCTGCCATTGGCAGAGAAGTCCAGGTACGCATCCAGGCTGCCTGCGTTGGCGTGCTCGGAGCTCAACAGGTCCTTCAGGTCCAATGCATCACCACCGATGCCGAGTGTGAAATCCTTGATCACATCGGCGGCCGGCGTTCCGACGGTGCCTTGATCACCCAGGCTCCACTTGAACGTATCGGAACCCAGACCGCCCGCCATCATGTCGTCCCCTGCCCCGCCAGTGATCGATTCACCTGTCGAGGTACCCAATATCGCATCACCGGCACTGGTTCCCGAGATCGGGTCGCCAGCACTTCCGCCCAGCAATTGGATATTCAGCGTCTGTGACGCCGTCAAATCGCCGTCTCCATCCGTCCCAGAAACACTGAACTGCAATACCTGCTCGGCCGGGAGAAGATTCTGACTGTACGAAAAAGAATCCACCTTTGCGTTCCCGCCCGTCACATTAAATGTGATCGTCGAAAAATCATTCAAAGGATTAATGGTGAATGACCCATCAACTCCGAAGGTAACCAGGCCGGCGTCCCCTGCATCAGTGGACCACGACATGACAAAGTCAGAGCTGGACTGCTGCTTGACCGCAAACGACACACTGTCCACCTGGTTGCCGGCAAACGTGACGCTGAAGTCATCGCCCGGGTTCAGGTTCCCGTCGTTCACGCCAAAACCAGCGCTCGTCGGCTTGATCTGGTCCCCGCCCAAACCGGTGAAGGTGATGGCATCTGCGCCAGTCCCCAGCGTCAGCGAAGGCACTGCCGCACCGCCCTGGACACTGCCAAAATCAGCCACCTTCGTCACCGACGGACGCGGGTCGATCAAATCGAATTCGTACGTCCCATCGGGGTTGATGGTCAGGGCAAAGAAGTTGGTCGTGCTGGCGCCGGTTCCGGCTGTGATGGTCGTTGATCCGTCGAGGTTGTGCTGTACGGCGGAATAATTGACACCACTCAGGCTTGTCAACGCGGACAAATTGATGACCCCTTCCCCATCTGCGCCGAAGGTCATATCGTGGGTGCCAGAAAGCACCCCTGCCTGGTTCGCAATAATGCCGTAATCAATTTGTGTGAACGTCGGCGCGTCGTCGTTGAAGGTCACGTTCAGCGTGCCGGTGGTGGAGCTGCCGTCGCTGTCGGTCACCGTGTAGGTGAGGCCTACGACCGGCGCGCTCGTTTCATTGTTGCCAGCCGCTTGCAGCACGTTGTCCACCAGCGTCAGCGTGTAGGCGCCTGTGGTCTGGTTCACCACCACATGGAACAACTCGCCACGCGGGCCGGTCGCCGTCAGTGTGCTGCCGCTCCACGTGTAGTTCACCGTTTCAGTGCCCACCGTGCCGCTGGTGCCGTTCAGCGAGGCAAAGTTGACCGTGCCCGCGCCGTCGCCGCCGAAACTCAAGGCCAGCGTGCCGGCATAGATCGCCTCGCTGGCGTTGCTGTCGCCGCCCTGGTTGGCGTTGATGTCGCCCGTGGTGCTGGCAGGGTTGCCGCCGCTCAGGCCGTCGTCATCCACAAAGGCCGCCGTGGTGCCACCCGTCGGGGTGTTGGCGTCCAGGCTGTCAAAGCTGACGGTGCCCGTGGTCGTGTCGCCGTCGCCATCGGTGACGGTGAAGGTGAAGTTGTCCAGCGGCTGGCTGCTGGTGTTGCTGTTGGCCGTGTAGGTGTACGCCCCCGTGGCAGCGTTCACCACCAGCTGGCCGGTGCCGGTCGTCACCGTGATCGTGCCGCCCACCGGCGCAACACCGTTGATGGAGGTGATCGAGGCGCCGTCCGCGCCCGCCACGAAGTCAAACGTGCCGCCGACGCTGGAGCCTTCGTTCACCGTGACCGTGCCTTCATTGCTGGCCGTCGGCGCATCGTCGTTGAAGGTCACGTTCAGCGTGCCGGTGGTGGAGCTGCCGTCGCTGTCGGTCACCGTGTAGGTGAGGCCTACGACCGGCGCGCTCGTTTCATTGTTGCCAGCCGCTTGCAGCACGTTGTCCACCAGCGTCAGCGTGTAGGCGCCCGTGGTCTGGTTCACCACCACATGGAACAACTCGCCACGCGGGCCGATCGCCGTCAGCGTGCTGCCGCTCCACGTGTAGTTCACCGTTTCGGTGCCCACCGTGCCACTGGTGCCGTTCAGCGAGGCAAAGTTGACCGTGCCCGCGCCGTCACCGCCGAAACTCAAGGCCAGCGTGCCGGTATAGATCGCCTCGCTTGCGTTGCTGTCGCCACCCTGGTTGGCGTTGATGTCGCCCGTGGTGCTGGCAGGGTTGCCGCCGCTCAAGCCGTCGTCGTCCACAAAGGCCGCCGTGGTGCCGCCCGTCGGGGTGTTGGCGTCCAGGCTGTCAAAGCTGACGGTGCCCGTGGTTGTGTCGCCGTCGCCATCGGTGACGGTGAAGGTGAAGTTGTCCAGCGGCTGGCTGCTGGTGTTGCTGTTGGCCGTGTAGGTATACGCACCCGTGGCAGCGTTCACCACCAACTGGCCCGTGCCGGTCGTCACCGTGATCGTGCCGCCCACCGGCGCAACACCGTTGACAGAGGTGATCGAGGCGCCGTCCGCGCCCGCCACGAAGTCAAACGTGCCGCCGACGCTGGAGCCTTCGTTCACTGTGACCGTGCCTTCATTGCTGGCCGTCGGCACATCGTCCACGATGTCCACGGTGATGGTGCTGGTCACCGTGTTGCCGTTGGCATCCGTCGCCTGGTAGGTGAAGGTGTCGCGGTTGTTCTCGGTGTTGGTGCCGTTGTTGGCATCCGGGCTGGTGTCAAAGCGCTGCGTCAGCGTGTAGCTGTAGCTGCCGTCCGCATTGAGCGTCAGCGTGCCGAAGCTGCCTGCGGCCGGGCTCGTCAGCGCGTAGCTGTAGCCGCCTGCACCGCCGCTGACGTTGCCCACCAGCGTGCCGGCCGCCGTCTCGGCCGTGCTCGACGGGTTGCTGCCCGTGGCCAGCGCCGCTTCGTTGACCGTGATGTCGTCGTTGCTTGCCACCAGGCCGGCGTCGGTCAGCGTGATCGTCAGCGTCGTCGTGCTCAGGTCGCCGTCGCCGTCCTTGATGGTGTACACAAAGGTGTCGGTCGCACCGGCCGGCGGCACCACGTTCGGGCTGCCGTCGTAGCTGTAGCTGCCGTTGGCCTGCAGKGTCAGCGTGCCGAAGCTGCCGGCAATGACCGTGTTCACGCCCGTCTGCACCGCCGTCGTGGTGTCGCCTCCGGCCACCCGCACGCCCACCACGCCGCCACCGGCTGCCGCGCCGTCGGCGCCGAACACGTCGTCCGTGCCGTCCGTCAGCACGTTGCCGCCCACCACAGCGC
>NZ_JBFUKG010000035.1:0-6678 GCF_056400945.1 Polaromonas sp. P4_H1
TTTCTCCGCGAATGCGGGAGTCGCGACAGCAGCCGCACCAAGTGCGACGACTGCGGCAAACCGCACGATTAATGTAGATATCATCCTCGTTCTCCTAATGAAAGTCATGATCCTCGTTGCCCCCACCCACGCCGCTCTTTCACATTGTCCTTAGCCTATACCGTTCGACCGCCTCGCCGCCCACAGTTCAAACCTCGCGCGGCATGAATTTGCGAGGATCGTAGACATGAGCCGGCTCGTCTGCTCGGTAGCGGCCACGACGCACACCTCATCAGTTATATCCTTCTCGTTGTCGAGCTCGAAGCGCGGGGTTGACAACTTAACCGCATGTTCTGTGCCAGGCAATTCATGTGCCTGCGTGTGCTGTGTGCCCCTCAACGTCTTTGACCATTTCACTGCAAGCTTCATGCGACGCACTCATTCCACCGTATGCCCGGACACGGAGTCAACTTAGTGTATGTATTCTTAAAAGACACTCCTGGACCTGAATGTATTCCGGAGGCACATCCTTGCAAAGAATGCGGACTTTGGCGAGACACCGACCTGAGACCCAAGCCACGAACCGAAGTTGACCCCATTTCACAGACACCTTATGGTTCTCAAAGAAGGAGTCCTAGACGTCCAAATACCGAACGGCGTACAGGTCGGAGTTTCGCCAGCTACTCGTGGATTTGGTGCATGCAGGGCGCAGTGCCAACGGTGTGCCCAAGGAGTTCGGCCTGCACGCGACCACAGTAGCCAAGTGGGTGCGACTGAGCTCAATGGGCACGTCAGCGGCGGTGCCTCCGCCCAGAAGTAATGTCCCGCAAGGGCCGCTGAATGCGATTGAACGTCAGGAGCTTGTCGAACTGCGCCGCAAATTGCGTCAGGTACAGATGGAGCGAGACATATGGCAAAGGCTACGGCTTGGTTTGCCAGTAAAAGCGAGAAGGCGTCCACGACGTCTACGAACTCGTGAAAGCAAATGAGGCCGTTCTACCCCTGCGCGCCCAGTGTGAAACCCTGAAGGTCTCCACCAGCGGGGACTAGGACTGGCGCGCTCGCCTCATCAGCAAACGTGCCTAGGCCAATACGAGTTTAAACGAGCACATTCGCACGGCCCACCGCGCCAGCGACGAGACTTACGGCATAGTCCGTATTCGTGCCGAGTTGACTGACACGGGCATTGTCGCCAGTCACAAACGCATTACCCGCTTGGTGCGGGCAATGCACATCCAAGGCGTGAGCAGCAGACAAGCCTGGTGCGCGACCACCGAGCGCAACAAGCGCCAGCGCCCGGCGTCCGATCTGATGAACCGGGTGTTTGCGGCCAAGGACATCAATGAACTTTGGGTGACCGACATGACGTATGTGCCCATGTGGGAAGACGTTTTGTAGCTGGCGGTGGCCACCGATATCCACAGCCGTTAGGTGGTGGGCTAGCCTTTGGGGTTCAGATGACGGCAGACCTTGTCATCGCAGCGCTCAACATGGCTTTGCACACCCCGCAGACCTGAACCGGTCATTCACCATTCCGACAGGGCAGCCAGTACACAGCATCGCCTTTGGCAACCGGTACAAGGAAATGGGTGTTCGACCTTCGATGAGCAGCGTCGGCGATGCCTATAACAACGCCATGGCCGACAGCTTTTTTTGCCAGGCTGGACTGTGAACTTATTGCCCGACGCAGCTGGAAACCCAAGACCGAGGCACGCCTGGCCATATTCACCTGGATTGAGAGTTGGTACAAACCGCACCGGAGGCACTCCGGCTTGAACTATCTGTCACCAATAACTTCGAAAGGA
The DNA here is from genome assembly GCF_056400945.1 of Polaromonas sp. P4_H1. Taxonomy (NCBI): domain Bacteria; kingdom Pseudomonadati; phylum Pseudomonadota; class Betaproteobacteria; order Burkholderiales; family Comamonadaceae; genus Polaromonas; species Polaromonas sp. P4_H1. The sequence goes on from NZ_JBFUKG010000035.1 coordinate 1,785, forward strand.
AACATCAGGGGAAAATCATCAGCACCGAAACCCAGACAATTTCTGAGCTTCATTGAAGGAGCTCAAACTGTCCGTGGAGACGGGTCAAGTCCAAACCGCCGGATGCGTTCGTCAGCTGAAGGGAATCGTGAGGGACAGGATTTCCGCGATGTTCGCCGAGCTCTCGATCGTCCATATCTTATCGACGAGCGCTGTCCGAGCACCGCGCGAGATCCGCGACGCTGCCAAAGATTCGAACTTGCTTTCGAGCTCTGCGTCGGTGAGCGGTCGCTCAAGTCCACCGCGGGCGTGCTTCACGTCGATTGTGTGCTCGCGTGCGTCGGTGGTCCTGAGCGTAATCCGGGCCGCTTCGACGCCAAGTGTCGGGTCGACCCTAAGGACGATCTTTCGGCGGAGGACGCCTACCCGCGGGTCCTGCACACGCGCATCGGTGAAGGAGGTCGAATCCGGCTCGCCAAAAAGCAAGGTCACGGCGGCCGCATGTTGCGCGCTCACCTGCGCCTCCCGACCTGAAGATATTTCTGGTCGATCCGCACGCTGCGCAAGTAACGGGCTCCCGGTGATGAGGACCTGCTCGATGTGATCGAGATCCGTCTCCGTGGCTTCACGCAAGGCCAAGCAACCGTCTATGATCGGATTGATCACAACGCCGCAGGGATAGGGCTTGTATGCATTCTTTGTAAGCTCCCAGCTCTCGCCGAGCCCGGTCACAATCGCTTCCATGTCGGCAATATCCGCCATGACCGCTAGAAGTCCCTGGGGACCCTCGATCGAATGCGGCGGTGCGGTGAAGCCACTCTGTGCCAGCAGCGCGCTCCACAACCCGTTTCGGCTGGCGTTGCCGATGCTGATGCTCTTCGCCATGGTCCCGAGGCATTCTACGAGGCCTGCAGATTGTGTTGCGGCATTGCCGAGCGCGTACACGGTCCTTACTTCGTCTAGTCCTAGCGCCTTGCTGGCCGCGCCAGCTGAGCCCAGAATGCCGCAGGTCGCGGTGATGTGCCAGCCTTTGCGGTAGTGCATAGGTGAGATTGCGTTGCCGATTCGGCATTCCACCTCCACGCCGACAGCGAAAGCCGTCAGTAATTCTTCGCCGGTCATCTTTTTCCGCTCCCCCAGCGCGAGCAGAGTTGGGGCAACGGGCGCGGTGGGGTGAATCACGGTACGGATGTGAGTGTCATCAAAGTCCGCAATGTTCGCACTCGCCGCATTTAGAAAACTTGCGCTTAGCGTATCGATCCGCTCTGAACGACCAATGATAGTTGCTTGGGATCCGCCGCTGAACTCGGAAAGGGACGCGATGGCTAAATCTATGGCCGGCTCGCGGCAGCCTCCAATAGCGGTTCCGAAAAAATTGAGAATGGCTCGCTTGCCTTCGTGTCTCACTTCCTTCGGGACATCTTCCCAACGGGTGTGCGAGATGAATTGGGCAAGACGTTGCGTTATGTTGTAATGATTCACGGCTGTATCCATGGCAAATGCATTCGCGGCAATCTCATCACTACATCGCCATGCCGCGCAAAAGGCTGCGCTGACCGACGCAATTCTAATGCCACAGACATCCAGGATGCTGATGTCGGCCCGGATCTTGCTCTTGCTATACCGAGAAACATGACAAACCTCGGGGGACTTATGAGTGGTACTTCTTTAGCGTTCGTTGGTACAGGCACTTTCGGCTCGCCAATGGCAGCGTGTCTGCTTCAGGCCGGCTTTACCTTGACTGTGACGGACAAGCGCCGAGAGGCCGCCGAATCTTTGCTTGCCAACGGCGCACTTTGGGCCGACAGCGCGGCCCAAGCGGCCGCAGCTGCCGATATAGTCTTCACTTGCCTGCCGAGCCAAGCCGCCATCGAGGAGGTTTACTTCGGACCAGCAGGCATCCTGGCCATGCGAAAGCCGCGTTGTGTTGTCGACCTTTCCACAAGCGGGCCCGAAGCGGCCGAGCGCATTGCCTCCTCGCTTTCTGCCGCAGGCGTTGCTTTCGTTGATGCGCCAGTCACCGGCGGATTAGCTCTAGCCAAAGAGGGTTCCCTTACAGTCATTGCTTCGGGAGCACCAGCGGCCATTGAGCAAGCCCGCTCCGCCCTGAATGCCATCGGCTCGCGTTTGTTCATCGTCGGTCCAACGCCCGGCCAGGCCCAAAAAGTCAAGCTGATCAACAATATGCTGAACTATACGGCGTTGGCCGCGACTTCAGAGGCAGTCGTTCTAGGTGCGAAAGCGGGAATCGAACCAGGCTTGCTTATTCAGGTGATTAATGCCGGGTCGGGGCGGAATTCTGCGACGGAGTCGAAGTTTCCTACGGCCGTCCTGCCACGGAGTTTCAACTACGGCGCGTCGCACCAGATCGTTTACAAGGATCTCTCGCTTGTCTTAGCCCTCGCGGACAATCTGAAGGTTCCGACCCCCATCGCCAGCCATGTGTTCCAGCTCTGGCGTACTTGGATGCGTGATCACGGTGATGAGGATTTCACAACCATCGTGAAAATGTTTGAGGATTGGTCGGGAGTACAGCTTGGGGTGAATGATTCAGACAATAAGTGTCTCAGTAAAGACATTGGCGTCCAATCCGACGATACTTGATGCGGTTGCTGAAGTGGCTCCGATCGTCTGAACGCGCTACGGGATTGAGATAAGCGCAGCCCCTTTTCAGGCTCCCAGCGTGACCCGCGGCACGACCCGTTCCAGCGGACCAAGGAACTCGCGCTTGCGCGCGCGCCTGGAGTTCAATTCGAGGTCGAGCCTGTATAGCTTCATGTGATCGATGGTGCAAGCTCGTGCTCGTTCTCGCGGAAGAGGCTGCGCGAGGTTTTGCGGGTCTCCCTAAAAGTTCGGCGCGAGCTTGGTCTTCTGGGCGGGTGCCGCGCCCTTTGGCAGGTCGAACATTCCGCTCGGAAGGCTGTCCAGGAAGGCGAGCACCTCCGAGGTCTTCACCACGTCGGCATATTTGGCGTGCATGTCGCAAAGGTTAATGGCATGGCTCGCCTGCGCGCGGTCGAAACAGCCTTCCTCGGCGACGGCGACGCGATAATTGAGGCTGAATGCGTCAAGCACGGTCGCGCGCACGCAGCCCGAGGTGGTGGTGCCGGTCACGATCACGCTGTCGCAACCGAGCAGGGTCAGATAGCTCGCCAGGTTGGTACCAAAGAAGCCCGACGGCTTCTGCTTCAGTACGACTATGTCCTGCGGCGCCGGAGCGATGTCGGCAACGATCTCGTTGCCGTCAAGGCTGGTGCCAGACTTGCTGGCAGTGTCCTCGCTGAATCGGCCGTCCTTCCAGTTCCAGCTGCCGCCGTCCCAATTGTCGTCACGCCTCACGCCGGTCGTATGAATCACCGGCACACCCTTGCCATGGCACTTGTCGATAAGCGACTTAATATAAGGGATCGCCACCCATGCGTCCTCACCACATGAAGTGTGCCAGCGCTTGATCGATTCGAGAATCGGCGTAGCACGCTCGTCGCAGAAGGCGTAGCTCACGTCGATGACGAGCAGCGCCGGCCGTTTGCCGAAGCCGCCGCACGCGCCGAAGCCGGATGCCGCGAATACCGCCTTGTCTTGCTCGGTGAGGAATTTGTTCCAGATTGGTTCTAGCATGGTTTGTTCTCTCCGGGTTTCTGCTTATTGAAATATATCCGACTGTGCCGTCACAAGCTTGCGCGCAGTCGACGAGCTCTTCGTACTTGACGTCGCTCTTGAGCATGCTGGCCTCGCGCACGACACTGCTGGTGGCCTAAGCTTCCTCGCTGATCATGCCGCCCTTGCTCCACATCTCGTCGTTGAAGGTGCCGCGTTGCGGCGCAGTGGTCGGCATGTCTGCCACGTCATACTCGCCAGCGTGCGCCGGCATCCACGTCGATCACCGTTCCCGAGATGTAGGCAGCGGAGTCAGAGGCCAAGAACCACGCGCACTCGGCAATCTCGTCGGCGCGCGCCATGCGCTTGAATGGTAAGTCCTGCAGCAGCGCTTGGTAGGCCTCCCTGCCTTTCCCAGCCGCCAAATCCGCCGTGCGCGGCGTGGCAGTGAGCCCGGGGTTGATGCCCACAACGCGTACGCTCCAGTCCACCGACTGAGCGCCTAGCGCCTGCGTCAACGCGATCAATGCCGCGTTTGCGGTCACGGTCATGATGGTTTTGGGGTTTGGCCGCACGCCGGCAGTGCCGATGATATTGACGATAACACCGCCGCCCGCTTGGCGCATGCGTTCGCAGGCCAGGCGACATGCCTCGATCGAGCCCAGCACCTTGTCTGACCACACGCCGCGCCACTCCTGCGGTTGTGATTCGAGCAACGCGCGGCGCGGTATGCTGCCAGCCGCGTTGATCAGCACGTCGATGCGAGGTGGCGCGGTCAGCGCGCGCGCCAAAGAGTCCCCATTGTCGAGATGACACTCGACCGGGAAGGTCGGCGCGCCGGTCTTGGCCGTGATATCCCGACCAATTTCCGTCAGTCGAGTCAGGTCGCGGCCGAGCAGATACACTGCACAGCCGCCCGCTGCAAACCGCTGCGCGAGGGCCTGCCCGAGCCCGCCCGCCGCGCCGATAACGGCCACATGGCGCTTTGCTGAATTCATCAAGACACTCCTCTTATCGGCTGCATCCTCACTGTGTATGGGTGCAAGTCTGTCAACGGCGTACTCCGGCCCACAAGCCCGTCGTAAACGGTGACGCCCATGAAGCGGAGACCCTCAGTGCCTTGGCTCGGTTGACCGGTAGTAAGCGGCACGTCGCTCGCCGTCATACCGACACGAAGTACTTTCTCCGCGAATGCGGGAGTCGCGACAGCAGCCGCACCAAGTGCGACGACTGCGGCAAACCGCACGATTAATGTAGATATCATCCTCGTTCTCCTAATGAAAGTCATGATCCTCGTTGCCCCCACCCACGCCGCTCT
>NZ_JBFUKG010000036.1:0-4361 GCF_056400945.1 Polaromonas sp. P4_H1
AGGCGCTGTGGTGGGCGGCAACGTGCTGACGGACGGCACGGACGACGTGTTCGGCGCCGACGGCGCGGCAGCCGGTGGCGGCGTGGTGGGCGTGCGGGTGGCCGGAGGCGACACCACGACGGCGGTGCAGACGGGCGTGAACACGGTCATTGCCGGCAGCTTCGGCACGCTGACACTGCAGGCCAACGGCAGCTACAGCTACGACGGCAGCCCGAACGTGGTGCCGCCGGCTGGCGCGACCGACACCTTTGTGTACACCATCAAGGACGGCGACGGCGACCTGAGCACGACGACACTGACGATCACGCTGACCGACAGCGGCCTGGCGGCAAGCAACGACGACATCACGGTCAACGAAGCGGCGCTGGCCACGGGCAGCAACCCGGCCAGCCCGGCGGAGACGGCGGCCGGCACGCTGGTAGGCAACGTCAGCGGTGGTGCCGGCGGCTACAGCTACGCGCTGACGAGTCCGGCCGCAGGCAGCTTCGGCACGCTGACGCTCAACGCGGACGGCAGCTACAGCTACACGCTGACGCAGCGCTTTGATACCAGCCCGGACGCCAACAACGGCACCAACACCGAGAACAACCGCGACACCTTCACCTACCAGGCGACGGATGCCAACGGCAACACGGTGACCAGCACCATCACGGTGGACATCGTGGACGATGTGCCGACATTCACACAAATTGACCACGGCATTATTACGAACCAGGCCGGGGTGCTTGTCGGCACCCACGATATGACCTTCGGCGCAGATGGGGAAGGGGTCATCAATTTGTCCGCGTTGACAAGCCTGAGTGGTGTCAACTATTCCGCCGTACAGCACAACCTCGACGGATCAACGACCATCACAGCCGGAACTGGCGCCAGCACGACCAACTTCTTTGCCCTGACCATCAACCCCGATGGGACGTACGAATTCGATTTGATCGACCCGCGTCCGTCGGTGACGAAGGTGGCTGATTTTGGCAGTGTCCAGGGCGGTGCGGCAGTGCCTTCGCTGACGCTGGGGACTGGCGCAGATGCCATCACCTTCACCGGTTTGGGCGGGGACCAGATCAAGCCGACGAGCGCTGGTTTTGGCGTGAACGACGGGAACCTGAATCCGGGCGATGACTTCAGCGTCACGTTTGCCGGTAACCAGGTGGACAGTGTGTCGTTCACGATTAAACAGCAGGCAAGCGACGCCTTCGTTATGACCTGGACCACCAATACGGGAGAAACGGGTTTTGTCAATACTGGCGTAGATGGGACATTCACGATCGATCCTACTGGCGACTTTTCTACGATCACATTCAATGTGACCGGCGGGAACGCAAAGGTGGATTCTTTTGCGTACAGTCAAAATCTTCTCCCGGCCGAGCAGGTATTGCAGTTCAGTGTTTCTGGGACGGATGGAGACGGCGATTTGACGGCGTCACAGACGCTGAATATCCAATTGCTGGGTGGGAGCGCTGGCGACCCGATCTCGGGAACCAGTGCCGGCGATGCGATGTTGGGTACCTCGGCCGGTGAATCGATCACTGGCGGGGCAGGGGACGACATGATGGCGGGCGGCCTGGGTTCCGATACGTTCAAGTGGAGCCTGGGTGATCAAGGTACCGTCGGAACGCCGGCCGCTGATGTCATCAGGGACTTCAACCTTGCGCCGGTGGCATCCGGTGGTGACGCACTGGACTTGAAGGATTTGTTGAGCGGCGAGCATGCCAATGCGGGCAGCCTGGATGCGTACCTGGACTTCTCTGCCAATGGCAGCGGCCAGACACTGATCTCTGTTCACGCCAGCGGCGCCGGCAGTGCGGTCACGCAGACCATCACGCTGGAAAATGTGCAATATGTGGCTTTGCAGGCTGCGGCGGGAGGGACATCCGACTCGGCCATCATCACCAAGTTGCTGGCTGACGGCAATTTGAAAACCGACGTCTGATCGTCGGCCGCCCGCTGGCCGGGCTGGTTTTTGCAGGGCAGACCGCGCAAGTGGCCTGTCCTTTTTTTATGCGGCTGAGATTTGGCTGACCGGGTTGACCGACTTAGGGGACTTTGGGGCGCAGCCACGGCGAGGCGTCGGTGATGCTCTCGTCAAAGTCGTGGCTGCTGCGCCATAGCCCAGCGGTGTCGGGTGCCACCAGCGCTTGCGGGTCGGCAGGGCCTGCAGAAGACGGTCGATCGACGGGGAGGCGCTTGACGCCATGCCGAGCTGCAGACCAAGCCAGCCAACCGGCTGGCTGCCTGACAACGGCGGCGGCGACGACAGTGTCCGGTATTGAGGGGGCTAGCACGGGGTTGGGCTACCGCTCCAAAACAGCCAAAAAACAGCCAAAAAGTAGCATCAAATATGGACCAAAGTCCAATAGACGGGCCGATGGCGCAGCCTTAATCTTCAGATCATCAGGATCGGTACCTGGGCTTGCGGGCCCGGGCTTCTTTTTTTCACCGGAGAGCATCATGGCCCAATTCGCTACCGTCGCCGCCATTACAGGAAATGGCACCGTTCTGGCTGTTGACGTGCAGGGCAAGACCCGCGCGCTGAAGGTCGGTGACGCCCTGCAAAAGGGCGAAACGGTACGCACCGTGGGCGACGTCCGCATCGAGCTCATCATGGAAGACGGCCACCATCTGGCGATTGCGCCCGCGCAAAGCGTGCGACTCGACGACAACGTGGCCGAGTCCGATCAGCGCCCCACGGCCCAGGACAGCGCGGTCACCACGCCGGCCACGGCAGACACCGTCATCCAGGCGCTCGAACGCGGGACCGACCTGAACCAGTCACTCGAAGCCACCGCGGCGGGTCTGGCCCCCGGCGGCGGCGTGGACGGCGGCAGCACCTTTGTGCAGCTGCTGCGCATCGCCGAGGGCGTGACCCCGCAAGACTACAACTACAACTTTGTCCCGCCTGAGCTGCTGCCGGATGTGCAGGTGATTCCCGAGCCGGCCGTGGAACCCGCGGTCAGCGTCGGCGTCACCGTGGGCACGCAGGTCGGTATCGGCGAGGGCGGCCCCGGCCTCATCACCGGCGACGTCATCCATGGAACGGTCTCGACGGCCGATGTGATCGAGGGCTCCAGCGGCGGCAGCAAGGCCGTCACCTTCCTGATTACCCTGGACAAGGTCTCCACGACCGATGTGACGGTCACCTACACCATCGTGCCAGGCACCGCGAGCAATCCGGCGGACTTTTTCGACGGCGCGGCCACCGGCACGGTCACCATTCCGGCCGGCTACATCGGCTTCTTCGTCACCGAGAACATTGTGGGCGACATCCTGGTCGAAGGCAACGAGACCTTCACCATTGTCCTGAGCAACCCGATCGGCGCCACCCTGATCAACGACACGGCCACCGTGACCATCATTGACGATGACCACGCACCGGTAGCGGTCGACGACAGCAACAGCCTGACCGAAGACCAGATCTCCGTCTCGGGCAACGTGCTGCCCAACGATACCGATGCAGACGGCCAGACCCTGTCCGTGGTCGGCCCCTCGATCACGGTGACCAACGCTTTCGGCACGCTGGTCATCGACAGCGCGACAGGCGCCTACACCTTCACGGTGAACGAAGCCACCCAGGCCGCCGCGCAGGCACTGGACGACGGCGAATCCATCAACATGGTCTTCCCCGATGTCTACCGGGTGACCGATGGCGCCAATCTGAGCAATCTGGCCGATGTGACCATCACCATCACCGGCACCAACGACGTGCCGACGATCAGCGTCGATCCCGGCAATGAAGGCGGCAACGACGTGGTGTACGAGGCTGGTCTGGCAATCGGTTCCAATGCCGCGGCCGGCAGCGAATTTGCCTCCGGCACCTTCACGGTATCGGATGCGGACGGCCTGGACGACATCCAGAGCGTCACCATCAACGGCGTCACCGTCGCGATCGGCAGCCTGGTGGGCCAGAGCTTTGCCGGTACCAACGGCACGCTGACGGTCACCGCCTACAGTGCAGGCGTCGCCAGCTACACCTATGAGCTGACCAGCCCGACCACGGATGCCGCCGGCACGGAGAGCGACGTCTTCACGCTGACCACCTCGGACGGCACGGGAACTTCCGCACCGGCAGCGATCACCATCGAGATCATTGACGATGTGCCGACGGCCTTCGCGAACAGCAACAGCGTGGCCGAAGGCGCTGTGGTGGGCGGCAACGTGCTGACGGACGGCACGGACGACGTGTTCGGCGCCGACGGCGCGGCAGCCGGTGGCGGCGTGGTGGGCGTGCGGGTGGCCGGAGGCGACACCACGACGGCGGTGCAGACGGGCGTGAACACGGTCATTGCCGGCAGCTTCGGCACGCTGACACTGCAGGCCAACGGCAGCTACAGCTACGACGGCAGCCCGAACGTGGTGCCGCCGGC
>NZ_JBFUKG010000037.1:0-2501 GCF_056400945.1 Polaromonas sp. P4_H1
GAGGCGGGGAGCCGGCAGAGTGAAATGGCGGGCGAATCGATCCAGGCGCTGGCGGGCAACGTGACGGAGGCGGCGCAGGCGGCCACGCAGATTGCGGCGTCGAGCCAGCAGCAGCTGGTGGGCGTTGACCAGGTGGCGGGCGCGATGGAGAGCATCAAGCAGGCGAGCACGCAGAACGTGGCGAGCGCCAGGCAGCTGGAGGTTGCGGCGCGCAACCTGGACGAACTCGGCCAGCGGCTCAAGCAGATGACCAAGCGCTACAAGGTGTGAGCGCGCAAGAGGAATCCCATGCAAAAGGACGCTGTTGGTTATAGAAATGCACTGTCGGGACGAAATGCGCCGAGAGCGCTGCGTACAAACTGCACCAGTTGGGTCAAAAGCTCCAGCGGCTAGCGTAGCGGTAAAGACTGGAGAGAGATGCGGCACGTAGGAGACGGCTTGATTTCCAAATGACATAAATGACATGAATGACATAACAGGGAGCTATGCAATGACTGAGGGCCCAGGAACATCTTTCAGCAAGAAGCCCTTGCATTACGCGATGGCAAGCGTGCTTGTGTTGGCAGTCCACGCCGGGCGGTTCTGCAATGACAGCCCGGATGCCGCGAGTCAATTGGCTGCCGAGGCCTTGAAGATGAATGTGGCGGATTTGAAGGCGCTATGGCCGCAATACCGGTTCAATCTCACGCTCGATCAAAGCCTGCTGCTGGCGTTGGAGGACGAGTCGCGCTGGGCGATCAGGAACAAGCTGATAGACGGGGCCGACATGCCCAATTACTTGAATCACGTTGCCCTCGACGCATTGAAGGCAGTGTCGTCGGCGGCAGTGACGATCATTCATTGAGGACGCCAGAATGAAGATTTCAACCAGACTCAGTCTTGCCGGAATATTCTCCATTGGAGTCGTTGCGGTCATCGGCGCCGTGCTGCTGTCGGCAACGCAGCAGATGAGGCAAGAGCTCACCAAGAACGAGACGGCCGGCGAAATTCTCAATGCGGCCACCTCCGTCAGATACCTCACGCTGGAGTATGTGGCGGGTCATGAGGATCGCGTGCGTGCCCAATGGGAACTGAGGCAGGCATCGCTGTCGAAGCTGCTCACGAGCTCAGTGGAATTCACCGGCAAGGAGGAAGCCGCCATCATTGACGACCTCCGTCACACACATCAAGGCGTTCACGCCCTGTTCACCGAGCTCGTCACGAACCAGCAAAACAAGGAGCCCGAAAAGGGGAAAGGCACGATACTCAAGGATCTGGAGAGCCGGTTGACCGGCCAGATCATGAACAAGGCGCAGGCCATGATTTCCGGCGCGCTCAGTCTCTCCGACCGAAGCCGGATGGGGGTCCTGGATGCGCAGCACCGGACAAGCGTCGCGGTAGTGACGTTCGGCGGCATCGTGGTGTTTGTCATCGCGGCCACGCTGTTTCTAGCGCTTGGAAGCATAACCCGGCCGCTTGAGAAGCTGCGCGAAGGCATAGCAATCGTCGGTGCAGGCAACCTGGATCACCGGCTCGCCATCACTGCGAAGGACGAGATCGGGAGTCTGTCGCGCGCATTCGACGAGATGACGGAAAAGCTGAAGGCAACAACTGTATCGCGTGACGAACTGGGGCAGGGCAACGCAGTCTTGCAGGCCGAGGTCACCGAGCGCAAGCGGGTGGAAGAGAACCTTCGCCTGCTGATGCAGGAAACACAGGAAGTAGTGAATGTGCTTTCCTCTTTCTCCAGCGAAATTGTTGCCTCGACCACCCAGCTCGCCGCCAGCGCCAGCCAGTCGGCCGCGGCGGTGAGCGAGACCACCACCACGGTGGAGGAGGTTCGGCAAACGGCGCAGGTGGCCACCCAGAAGGCCAAGCTGGTGTCCGACAGTGCGCAGAAGGCGGCACAGAGCTCCCAGAACGGGCGCAAGTCCACCGAGGATGTGGGGGCCGGCATGACCCGGATCCGCCAGCAGATGGAAGCAATTGCCGCCAGCATGACGCGGCTGTCCGAGCAGAGTCAGGCCATCGGCCGGATCATGGCGAGCGTGGAAGACCTGGCCGCCCAGTCCAACCTGCTGGCCGTCAACGCAGCCATCGAGGCGGCCAGGGCGGGCGAGCACGGCAAGGGCTTTGGCGTGGTGGCGCAGGAAGTCAAGAGCCTGGCGGAGCAGTCGCGCCAGGCGACCAACCAGGTGCGCACCATCCTGGGCGACATCCAGAAAGCGACGATCGCGGCGGTGCTGGCGACGGAGCAGGGCAGCAAGGCGGTGGAGGCGGGGAGCCGGCAGAGTGAAATGGCGGGCGAATCGATCCAGGCGCTGGCGGGCAACGTGACGGAGGCGGCGCAGGCGGCCACGCAGATTGCGGCGTCGAGCCAGCAGCAGCTGGTGGGCGTTGACCAGGTGGCGGGCGCGATGGAGAGCATCAAGCAGGCGAGCACGCAGAACGTGGCGAGCGCCAGGCAGCTGGAGGTTGCGGCGCGCAACCTGGACGAACTCGGCCAGCGGCTCAAGCAGATG
>NZ_JBFUKG010000038.1:0-1995 GCF_056400945.1 Polaromonas sp. P4_H1
TTGAAAGCGCCATCGCCTTCCTGGGCGTAACGCGCCAGCAGTGCATATGCGGCCTTCGCGCCAATGCCAAAGCGCCGACACAGCTCGCGCCGGTTGGCGCCTTCTTGCAAGGCCAGTGCCACGAATTCGCGTTTGATGTCCATCAGGTCTCTCGGTTGCCAAGGCATGCCCTTCTCCTTGCGCCAATGGCGCTGAAGAAGTGTTTCCTATGTCTCCGAACACCTGTTGCGTATGTGCCCAGTCCATACACTTCGCCAAAGAAACCTAAGGAAAAGAAAGGCGACCCGCAGTCTGGGTCCTTGCGCTTCGCTCCAGGCAACCTGCGCTGCTCGATTACGGCGGGGGTCCGCAGAACTCGCCTGCGGCTCAAACAACTGCGGCCCTGATCCCGCCTCCATCTGCGCTGCTCGGCCCAGCCACACGGGTGGGGAGCGGATAGCAATACAAAATACACAAATACCAAGACCACAAGGACACGCCATGGCGTGTCCTTGCTTGTCTTCGGTGTCCGGTTTGTGGTTTTTGGCTGTTTTTCTTCAACCCCTTCTGTCTGCGCCGAGGAGCACAGGGCCAGGCGGATCAGGGATCGCGATTGTCTGAGCCGCAGGCGAGTTGAGCGAGACCCCGCCTGGACCGAGCACCGCAGGTTGCCCGTAGCGCAGCGAAGGGACGCAGACAGCAGGGTCGCCTTTTCTTTTGCTTACTTTTATTTTGGCGAAGCTGTATGGACCGGACACATGGTGGACAGGTGTGCGGAGACATGGTTGACGGTTTGAATTAATCCACAACCGGCTGTCGCAAGTCAATTTCCAGGCAGTGGTGGTGTGCGAAATAGACATCGAACACGCCGTCCTCCCCCTCCCGCACACGCACTGCGACGGCCTGCCTGTGCAACGCACTGGACAGCTTGTAGGTATTGCCGCGAAACCTCAACTCCCCGAACCAGCCCACCTGTCTGACCTGGTCGTCCGGCGCGTATTGCGGGTGTGGCACCACTGCAGGAAAGCGTCTCGGGCTGTGCCTGTAGCGGCTGGCCGGCACAGCCATCTGCAACGCTTCATGGGGGCGCTCGTGGTTATAGACCCCGCGCCAGTGGTCCAGCGCTGCCTGTACCCGCTCAAAGCTCTCGAAGGTGCGGCCGTTGAGCACTTCCGCCTTGAGGGAGCGGTGAAACCGTTCGTCCTTGCCGTTGGTCTGCGGGTGGTACGGACGGCTGTGGCTCACCCGGATACCGAGTCTGACCAGCCACACGCCCAGGTCCGTCAACTGCCCGGGCGAGCGCGGCGCGCCCCACGGTGCGCCATTGTCAAAGTTGATCTGCCCTGGTAGCCCGTACAGCTCGAAGGCGCGCCTCATCTGCACCTGCACCGTGTGCGTATCGGTCTGCCCGCAGGCGTGCAGCGCTACGTTAAAGCGCGAGTGGTCGTCCAGCATCGTCAGCGGCGAGCAGCGTCCCTGCGGGATGTCGAAATGGCCCTTGAAATCTGCTTGCCACAGCGCATTGGGCTCTTCGCGTTCAAAGCGTTGCCAATGTGCTGCCGCCTGGCTGGCTTCGGGGGTGATGAGTCCGTGACGGTGCAGGATGGACGTCACGGTGCTGGGCGCCACTTGGGCCAAGTCCAGATCGCGCAACCGCCGGCTGATCTTGCGCCCGCCCCAAGCCGGGTGCTCGCGGCGCAGGGCCAGCACGGACCCCTCGATCAAGGCGGGCGACGCGCCCGGACTGCTCAGCGGCCTGCGCGAGCGCTCTGCAAGCCCGGCTCCGCCTTCGGTGGCATAGCGCTGCAGCCATTTGTAGCCCGTCTGCGGGCTGATCCCGAAGCGCCGGCACAGCTCACGGCGATTCGCTCCATCTTTCGTAGCCAGTGCGACAAATTCCTGTTTCAGACTCATGGTGTCTTGTGCTTTCCAAGGCATGGTGATCCTCCGGCAAATTCGCCGGAAAGTGTCCACCATGTCCCCGCACACCTGTCACCTATGTCCCCGGTCTATACA
>NZ_JBFUKG010000039.1:0-1526 GCF_056400945.1 Polaromonas sp. P4_H1
GAATGGCACTTACTTTGGCTCATAGGCATGACCATGCCTCTGGACGTGTCGGCGAGCCTGGTCGCGGGGCACCTTCAACCAGGGGTAGGGTTTGGGCCTTCGTTTTCGCATTCGCGGCTCGATGCGTCCGGGTCGATGGCCGACCCTGCATTGTGCGATCAACGTGAATAGCCGCCCGCAATCCTTCGTGGCCGAGAGGCCTCGCGAGACCCACTCTGTCCACAGTTGCACCGTGTGCTTGAAGCTCAGGCCGCGCGGGTCTATCCCGGCATTGCAGGCGGCCTGCGCCATGAGCAGTCGGATCACGTTGTAAGCGAGCAGATGGACCCACAGCTGTTTTTCGTTCATCTGCGGCGTCTGACAGCTCAGTACATCCATGCCCGTGGTGGTCTTGAGGTTGCGCAGGTCGAGTTCGACGTTCCAGCGACGCGCGTACAGCGCCGAGAGGTCGCGCTTGGTGACCTGGCGATGGTTGAGCAGCGTGGTGACCAGCACCTGATGATCGACCTTGGCTTCGCGCAGCGTCAACTCATCGGGGAATTGCGCGTGCTGCTCGGGCGTCATCCACTCTGGACGGGCTGCTGGCTTGGGCCAGCGCACGATGTGGTCGCGTGTGCCCAGCGACTGGCCGCGCCGAAAGTCGGTGATTCGCGCTCCGTTCTGCTCGAACAGCACATCCACGCCCGCGGCCATCAGTGTGGCGATCAGGAAATAGTTGCAGTACAAGGCATCGGCGAGCATCACATCGCCGGGGCGAAAGCCTGCGAGCAGACGGCGTACCAGTCCGAGCTCGCCACTGCCTTTGCCGCTGTGCGGCCCTATCGCCGCATCCAGCGCCGCGCCGGTGGCCAGGCAAATCACCATGACCAGTCGCGCCAGCGGAAAGCCGACGCCGCTTGCCTGGGTGCTGGGCTGGGGATAGCACACCTGGTTCTCCTGGGTATCGGGCATCGACAGTCCGGTGCCATCCACCAGCTTGACCGCTCGCCCGCGCCACAGCCATGGCGCCAGAGCCTTCTGGCTGAGCAAGCGGCCTGTCTGGCGCGTGAGCGCACTGACCATCTCCAGCGGCAGCCGCTGGCGAGCCCGGCAATACCCGCCGGTGCGAACGCTGCACGGGCTCAGGCCATCGGCTGCGCGCTGCGCCGCCCAGCCGTTGACCGCCTTCTGGCACGAGCCATCGGCCTCCAGCACCTGGCGCATGAACATCGACAGCGCAACCGTTGGCGGATACAGCCGCTCGCGGTGCTCGGGCAGCAGCGCTTCGGTCGTCTCAAGCAACTCCGGACTCGTCAGAACGTTGAAGAATTCCACCGCCTGGGTCGATCTCGCCCGGCGTCCAATGCTG
The DNA here is from genome assembly GCF_056400945.1 of Polaromonas sp. P4_H1. NCBI lineage: Bacteria > Pseudomonadati > Pseudomonadota > Betaproteobacteria > Burkholderiales > Comamonadaceae > Polaromonas > Polaromonas sp. P4_H1. Next base: position 1,349 of record NZ_JBFUKG010000039.1, read on the forward strand.
CTGCAACGTTGATGCAAGACGCTTTGGGCATTACGATCCATGGTGGCTGGCCTTTGGGAAGATGGTTTGGGTGCTTCGTAAACAACCATCCTATCGACCCTTTGGTCAGCCATCTCCCTTTGCTTTCAAGCACTTACGCACGTCGCCGAAGGCCAACCTGCCAAAGTAAGTGCCATTC
>NZ_JBFUKG010000040.1:0-1525 GCF_056400945.1 Polaromonas sp. P4_H1
CGGGCAGCCTGCGGTGCTTATATGGACGCCTTCCGTGAGGCAAGTGCTGATTGGAAGTTCTGGCCGGGCGGATTGACTGCTTGCTTATATCCGGCCTTTTCGTTGCAAAGCGGCTTTCAGAACCCTCGCCTTGCTGGCCCCTATGGTGATTCGCGAAGTCGGGGCTTATCTCGGTAAAGGACTTCGCCCCAGGCGTGTCCAAGCACCGCACCAGCTTTACCGACCCACGGTCCGACCGCTTTGCCATCACTTCTTCACCTCACTCGCACACACTCGTTGCGGCCATGCAGGCCGTTATCCGTTTAGCCGTTGACCAAGGCAAGCCCTTGGCCGTTGCACTCAGTCCTTGGCTCGGGCCTTTGAGGCGCCACCGAGCGCCACGCGGGGTCGTAGCGCCGGCCGTTGGCCACCAGTGCCCAGGCCGTTCGCGCCAGCTTGTTCGCAATCGCCACGACCACCACATTGCGGGGTCGCCTCATGAGCAATTTGTCGATCCATGGATCCTTCTTGCCGCTGTTGAGCAAGGAGTTGGCGCCGCTGACCAGCAGCGTGCGGATGTAGGGATCGCCCTTCTTGCTGATCGAGCCCACGCGCACCTTGCCGCCCGTGCCTGCGTGGGCTGGCGTCAGGCCCATGCAGCAGGCGAACTCGCGCGCGTTGCGCCAGCCCGTGCCATCGCCCAGGGTGGCCGTCAGCGCCGTGGCGCCCAGCAATCCGATGCCGGGCATCTCGCGCAGTTGCCTCGCTACAGGCGAGGCTTTTTGCACCGCTTGCAGTTCGTGTTCCACAGCCTGGATGGCTTCGCTGATCTGGCGCAGCATGCTCAGCTGGATGTCCGCCAACTGAGCCATCAAAGGCGGGAGCTGGGTGTCCACGTGGGCGCGTTGCGCGGCAAGCGCCTTCAGCCCGGCCTGCTTGCCCTGGGGCAGGGCCACGCCGAACTCGTTGAGCAGCCCGCGCAGGTTGTTGATGAGGGCTGTGCGCGTGCTCACCCACTGCGAGCGCACGCGGTGCGCAGCCTGCAGCGCCTGCTGCTGGACGGTCTTGACGGGCACCCGGCGGATGTGGCTTTGCTGGGCGGCGACATAGATCGCCCGGGCATCGGCCGCATCGTCCTTGTTGCCGACCACGAAGGCCTGGACCAGGCGCGCCGGCAGCAGCTCGACCTGGTGGCCCAGGGCGGCGAGCGTGCGAGCCCAGTGATGCGAGCCGCTGCAGGCCTCCATGGCGATGCGCCCGGGCTGGCGCTGGGCAAAGAAGTCGGTGAACTTGGCGCGCGTGAGTTTCCTGCGCCTGATCTCTCCGGTCTCCGGCTCGATCCAGTGCACCTGGAACACATTCTTTGCGATGTCGACACCGTAAGTTGTAGCATTCATGGCGGGACCTCCGTCTGAAGTGGTTGGTAAGAACTCCACTTTGGCACTCGATGCCGTTCGATGCGAGGTCCCACCCCCGGTTCGATTGCGGCGCCGAAATCAAAGAGGAAGGCGTCCATACCAATCTCGGTCCAGGCGGGGTCTCGCTC
>NZ_JBFUKG010000041.1:0-1420 GCF_056400945.1 Polaromonas sp. P4_H1
CGCTGCGCTGAGGGCGCTGACGGCGCCCTGGGCGTCGTAGCTGTAGTTCACGCGTGAGCCGCCCGGGTAGGTGATGGCCGTCAGCTTGTCCAGTGCGCTGCCGCTGTCGCCCCAGGCGTAGCCGATGGTGAAGCTCTTGCCGCTGATGACGACCGTCTTGGCTGTCAGGCGGCCCAGGGCGTCGTGGCTGTAGCTGGTCTGGCCGCTCTCATCGGTGATCTTGGTGAGCTCACCTTTTTCTTGCGGGGTGGGGCCGGCGCCCGCAGCACGTAGAGCGCATCAGCGCGCTGCCCAGGCAACGCCAGCTATTGCGCCGTGATGGATGTGATTGAGGCCATGCTCGCCCTCAAGGATTGATGGAAGTATTCGGTCAGGCTTCAGCGCAATTCAACACTGCTGAAAACTCCGTGCGAGAAAAATAGCTCTAACACCGTAGACAGGCTCTATTTCAACCAAAATCTTTTCCCCCCTAGCTATTGCGGAGAGCTCAAGGTCAATTGCGGGTAAAAACGCTTCCGAGATTATTCCCTCAAATTCTCCCGTTATTAACTCAACCAAAAGGGGACGAAATTCCTCTGGTTGATTTTGGCTATTCCATATATTGATCCTATCAACGATATTTTTTTCCCGAAATTCGTTGGCTACAAACTGGGTAACCCCTTCCGCCCTAAGAGCAGTACGGTCGCCGCTTTGGAGGCGTAACGATATATCTATCGTCTTTGACTTCTCATCAACGCAAATACCGGTGACATGCGCTTCAACACAATCAGATAATTTCATCATCCAAGCCTTCAATTAAATTAATTTTTTGCCTTCGGAATCGGCGACACAGGCCTACCAGGCTCTTCTCTTTCACCGCCAGGCCATTCATGCACGTGGTCTATTTCGTTGCCTTGATGAGGTTTATCGATATCGTATTGAGGTCTTCCATCCGGTCCATATTGCCTACCTCGGCGAGGACCTTGAATCCAATCATTGGGAGGTCCGATATCGGGTGGATTTTTTGCTCGACTATCCATCCAATTCTTCACAGCGTCGTATGTATCCACGCACGCTTTAGCAGTAGCAGCCGCAGCGGCGACTGCAGCGGCTACGCACGGAGGACTGGCCATGCATGCGGCAACAGCAACAGGAACAGCAAGCCCTCGAGGGTCCGTGAGCCTTAGCGGATCACCCCCCACATAGGCAAAGGTATTGATGCCCCCTTGGAGTCCGATGGGATCAGACTGAATATACCGCCCCAATCGGGCGTTGTACTCCCGATTCCAATTCTGGAACAGCCCGGTCTCCGCGTCAAACACCTGCCCCGGGAACCTCTGGTTGAAGGTGAAGGCGCCCAGCCCACTGGGGTTCTGGTTCGGCGCCGTGCCGCCAAACGCTTCGGCCGTGTCCCAGCGCCAGACGATGGTCTGGTCCTGTC
>NZ_JBFUKG010000042.1:0-1345 GCF_056400945.1 Polaromonas sp. P4_H1
GCCCCACCCCGCAAGAAAAAGGTGAGCTCACCAAGATCACCGATGAGAGCGGCCAGACCAGCTACAGCCACGACGCCCTGGGCCGCCTGACAGCCAAGACGGTCGTCATCAGCGGCAAGAGCTTCACCATCGGCTACGCCTGGGGCGACAGCGGCAGCGCACTGGACAAGCTGACGGCCATCACCTACCCGGGCGGCTCACGCGTGAACTACAGCTACGACGCCCAGGGCGCCGTCAGCGCCCTCAGCGTCAACCCCGTCAACCCCAACGGCGTGGGCGTCGGGGCCGGCACCACCAGCCTGCTCAGCGCCCTCGGCTACAACGCCGACAACCAGGTCAGCGGCTGGCTGTGGTCCGACGGCAAGGCCCGCACGCTGGGCTACGACAGCACCGGCCTCGTCTCCAGCTACAGCCTGGGCGACCCGCTGGGCACCGGCAACGCCGCAGGCGCCCTGCGCAGCCTCAACCGCGACGCCGCCGGGCGCATCACCGGCTACGGCCACGTCAACAACGGCAGCCCCCAAAGCCAGCTGGACCAGGGCTTCGGCTACGACAACCTGAACCGCCTGCTGAGCGCCAGCCTGGCCGGCACCAGCACCCTGTACAGCTACGACGAGACCGGCAACCGCACCAGCAAGACCGTGGGCGCCAGTAGCTACCCCAACACCATTGCCGCCACCAGCAACCGGCTGGCGCAGACCCAGGACGTGGGCGGCACGGCCACGATCACCCATGACGCGGCCGGCCACATCACCAGCGACGGCGCCAACAGCTACACCTACACCGACCGCGGCCGCATGAGCAGCGCCATCACCGGCGGCGGCACGGTCAATTACCTGTACAACGGGCTGAACCAGCGGGTCAAGAAAAGCGGCCCGAGCCCTCTGGTGCCCACCGGCGCGGCCTACTACCTGTACGACGAGGCCGGCCAGCTGCTGGGCGAGTACGACGCCAACGGCGCGCCGCTCTATGAAACCATCTACCTCAACACCCTGCCGGTGGGGGTGATGCAGCAGACGGGCACAGCGGCCACGAATGACATTGCGGTGAGCCTGTACAACCTGCATGCCGACCACATCGCGACGCCGCGCGTGATCACCAGACAGGACCAGACCATCGTCTGGCGCTGGGACACGGCCGAAGCGTTTGGCGGCACGGCGCCGAACCAGAACCCCAGTGGGCTGGGCGCCTTCACCTTCAACCAGAGGTTCCCGGGGCAGGTGTTTGACGCGGAGACCGGGCTGTTCCAGAATTGGAATCGGGAGTACAACGCCCGATTGGGGCGGTATATTCAGTCTGATCCCATCGGACTCCAAGGGGGCATCAATACCTTTGCCTATGTGGG
>NZ_JBFUKG010000043.1:0-1290 GCF_056400945.1 Polaromonas sp. P4_H1
TGTATGGACAGGAGACATGGGAAACAGGTGTTCGGAGACATAGGAAACACTTTGCCCGGTTAGTTGGAATCGAGGATGGTGTTCATGTTGATGCGCATGAAGTGATGATGGCAGAAGAAAGCATCGAAGCAACCATCGGCCCGGGGATCTGCCCTGAACGCGATGGGCAGTCGGTGCAGCGCAGTGGAGACCCTGAGCTTGACACCCTGAAACGCGACAGCACCATTCCAGCCCACGACCCGCACGATGTCGTCTGGGCCGTATTCGATGGCAGCGAGCTGCCCGGCATAGGCCCTGGGACTGCTGCGGTAGCGCTCGATCGGCGTGCGCAGGCCCAGTGCGTGATGCGGCCGCTCGCAGTTGTAAACGCCGCGCCAGTGCTCGAAAGCGTTTTGGGCCTGGGCCAGGTCGGCAAAGCTGCGCCCGGCCAGTACCTCGGCTTTGAGCGAGCGGTGAAAGCGCTCAATCTTGCCATTGGTCTGCGGGTGGTAGGGCGCGCTGTGGCTGACCTGGATGCCCTGGCGGATGAGCCACACGCTCAACTCGCTCAGGCCGTGCGCGGCCTGGCTCGGAGTGCCCCAAGGTCCACCGTTGTCGGCATTGATGCGCAGCGGCAGCCCGTAGCGCTCGAACACGGCTGTCAGGTGCTCCCGCACGCTGGGCGTATCCGGGCGTGCGCAGGCCTGCAGCGCCAGGTTGAAGCGCGAGTGATCGTCCAGCACGGTCAGCGGATGGCACTTGCCGCCGGCCGTCTCGAAGTAACCCTTGAAGTCGATCTGCCACAGGGCATTGGGCTCGGGGTGCTCGAAGCGCTGCCAGTGCTGGGCCGCCACGCTGGCAGCCGGCGTAATCAGGCCGTGGCGGTGCAAGATGGCTGTGACCGTGGCCGCGGACGGCACGTCCCGGTGCCCCAACTCGACAAGGCGCCGCGCGAGCTTGCGCCCGCCCCAGGCCGGATGAGCGTGCCGCAGCTCGAGCAAAGCGGTCTCCATCGCGGCCGGAGTGCGCAGCGGGCTGACATGTGGGCGACGCGAGCGGGCTTTGAAAGCGCCATCGCCTTCCTGGGCGTAACGCGCCAGCAGTGCATATGCGGCCTTCGCGCCAATGCCAAAGCGCCGACACAGCTCGCGCCGGTTGGCGCCTTCTTGCAAGGCCAGTGCCACGAATTCGCGTTTGATGTCCATCAGGTCTCTCGGTTGCCAAGGCATGCCCTTCTCCTTGCGCCAATGGCGCTGAAGAAGTGTTTCCTATGTCTCCGAACACCTGTTGCGTATGTGCCCAGTCCATACA
>NZ_JBFUKG010000044.1:0-1207 GCF_056400945.1 Polaromonas sp. P4_H1
AACTCCGGACTCGTCAGAACGTTGAAGAATTCCACCGCCTGGGTCGATCTCGCCCGGCGTCCAATGCTGCTGCAACGTTGATGCAAGACGCTTTGGGCATTACGATCCATGGTGGCTGGCCTTTGGGAAGATGGTTTGGGTGCTTCGTAAACAACCATCCTATCGACCCTTTGGTCAGCCATCTCCCTTTGCTTTCAAGCACTTACGCACGTCGCCGAAGGCCAACCTGCCAAAGTAAGTGCCATTCGCCTTAATACGGCTTGTCGATGAGGGTGTGCGTGAAAAAACCGGGGCAGGCCATCGTTTTCAGTGGCGCAACAGGATGGCGGCCAGAACAAATGCGGCCATCCACAGCGTTTCGACCAGCAGCAGCACAAAGGGGCGCCAGCCGGCGCGGGCCAGTTGCCTGAATGAAGTCTTCACGCCCAGCGCCGCAATGGCAACGACCAAACAGGCACGCGAGACATCGTTCAGGCCGGTTTGCACCGCCGCCGGTACGCCGCCCATGGAGTTGATGATGACCAGGGCCACGAACACCCACAGAAACCACGGCACCAGGGGCTGCTTGGCGTCGGCGGACGTGCTCTCGCTCGCCTCGCGCTGCCGCTTGAACAGACTGGACACCACCACCACCACCACAGCCAGCATGGACACGCGAAACAGCTTGACGATGGTGGCGTAGTCGCCGGTTTCGGGGTTCAGCATATAACCGGCGCCTACTACCTGCGCAACGTCGTGGATCGTGCCACCCAGAAACAGGCCGGCAAGCTCGGGCGGCAGATGCAGCAGCTTGGCAATCAGTGGATAAATCACCATGGCCAGGGTAGACAGCACGGTCACGGTCACCACCACCATCAGGGTGAAGCGTTCACTTTCCTTGTTGCGCGGCAACACCGCCGAGATCGCCAGGGCGGCCGACGCGCCGCAGATGGCGACCGCACCGCCGGACAACACCGCTTGCGCGCGGTTCATGCCCAGACGACGTCCCAGCAGCACCCCACACAGCAGCGTGGTCACGACTGCGGCGATGACGATGGCCGCAGTGCTCCAGCCCAAGCCCGCAATTTGACTCGCCGTGATCCGCGCACCGAGCAGGCCGACGCCCAGGCGCAGCACGGTACGCGAGCAAAATTCGATGCCGGGCCTGGTGTTGGCGTCATGGCTGAGGTAGTGAAATCCCACACCAAAGAACAGCGCATACAAAAAC
>NZ_JBFUKG010000045.1:0-899 GCF_056400945.1 Polaromonas sp. P4_H1
GACAACATGCGATTCGATCCGAACTACGTGATCGAAATCTGAGGGAGGCTGGGGTGACTGCCGGCGACCGCTCATCAAAGAATCTATCATCGGTACCTCTACCGGTAGCGCTCCTGTGGCAACGCGGCTGGCCGCCCGCCGCGGAGCTTTTCTGGTCGCGCATTAAAGAAATCGGCGACGTGCCACGGGACGAAGTCGCTACGGATTTCTGGTCTGGGGAGAAGGAGCGTTGCAAAGAGGCATGCAAAACTCTCGCCGACCTGTTGCTCGCCGAAGGCCACGGCAAGGAAGCACTCAGTGCACTGATGCTGGCGGCAGATCCGACTGAGCCACAGACCCTCGAGATCGTGCTGCCACAGCTTGCCTTTGCCATCGAACATTTATGGGAATGGCCGACGGCAAGGGTTACCAAGCACCAAGTTCTGCAGCGTCTCGGCGTCTGGTGTCGAGTCGCTCAGGGTGATTTTGCAGACAATGGCAGCAGTATCTTCCGGATTGTCCGGCTCGAGATGTTGAACCAGGACGACCCTTTGGAGGGTCTACCGCCGACGCGCGTACAGAACGAAAATGGTCAGGAAGGCGAGCCGAAGGAACCGGGCATCGTCGTCATGCCGAAGGGCAAAGCAACAAAACTCAACGACTACCAGTCTGAATTCAAGGACCTGGTGGACGCCAAGCTACCGCTGCGGTTTGCCAGAGACATCGGCGCCGTGCGCGCAAAACTAATGGCGGAATACCCTCATGCCATTGGCGCGATCGACCTGTTGCTGCGCGACCTGCGTGAAGGTGAGCCGGTGCGGCTTTCGCCGATTTTGCTGACGGGTCCCGCAGGCGTAGGCAAGACACGGTTGGTGCGCAGACTTTTCCGCGACCTGCTTCGCATAGGTGTGTATCGCTAT
>NZ_JBFUKG010000046.1:0-797 GCF_056400945.1 Polaromonas sp. P4_H1
GATCGCGTTGCCGTGCTGACCTATCTGCGCGGTCCGCGCGCTGGCATCTATACGTTTACCGCCGGTCGTTTGACCGTGGTCGAACGCGGTCCGGAAGTTGAGCAGCCGAAGACCGCGCGTCCGAAGGCGAAGAAGCGCGCCGCGACCTGATCTTTTCGTGAATATTTAGAAGTAAGCGACGGCTGCGTGATCAGCCGTTCGCTTCTTCATGCAGAGAACTCGCGCTAAGCCATTGCTCTTCAGCGCGTTGCAATGCGTCCGCCGCAGCGGCGCGCGCTTTGGTGAGTTGCGTGGCCTGCTTCGGATCTTTCTTGAACAGGTCAGGCAATGCGAGCGCAGTATCGATCTTGGCGATGATGGCGGTGATCCGCTCCATCTCGGATTCTGCTTCGGCGACCTGCTGCTTGAGCGGGACCTTCTTTTCTTTAGGCTTCGCCAGTTTTTCGCGGTCCGTGTTTGCGCGGTCGCGTGTCGGCGTGCGCATGCCGCGGGCTTGCATGACGACTTTGCGATAGTCGTCGAGATCGCCGTCGAAATTGGTGACGGTGCGGTCAGCCACGACCCAGAGCTGGTCTGCTCAGGCCTCGATCAGATAGCGATCATGGGAGACCATGATCACGGCGCCGGGGAATTCGTTGATCGCCTCGGCCAGCGCTGCGCGGCAGTCGATATCGAGATGGTTGGTCGGTTCGTCCAGAATGATCATGTTCGGACCGTAGAAAGTCGCGAGCCCCAGCAGTAGCCGCGCCTTTTCGCCGCCGGACAGGCTTTTTACGATCGTATCCGCGGCCTTGCCG
>NZ_JBFUKG010000047.1:0-768 GCF_056400945.1 Polaromonas sp. P4_H1
ATCACATGCGGACATTCAGCGGTGAGCGGCGGCGCAGTCGCGATGGCAGTTCGCCGGATGCGGCGGGCTTCAAGCGGCGCTGGAGCGATGCCAAGGATTCCGCCCGGAGCGAATAGGCGTCTGCCGTTACGATGATGCCCGCGACCCAGGGCCTTTGTAATCCGGAAACCGCGACAGCATGGCGGTCTTCAGGAACTTGAAGTGCGAGATGCTGACAGCAAGGTCGCGCAATCGGCGCTGGCCGTTTGAAATTTCGGTCTCGAACAGGTCCAGGTGATCGCTGTCGAGCTTCTCCCGCGTCAGATACTCATCGTCCCCATTGCCGAAGGTTACAGCCGCGCGCGCCAGCACATCGTCGACGCGGCGGGTGAGGCCGGCCTGCTCGGCTTCGGCATTGCTGAGTGCGCTATCGAGGGCCGAAAGGACGTAATCGAGCCGCTCGCGATCAGTTTCGGCATCGCGTTCAGCCGAACGCGCCCTGAACTCACGCTCGCCGACAAGGCTGCGAAGATAGTTCTGGGCACGAGCCCGCAGGAACATCTGGAACATGCCGTATCCGGTCCAAGCGCGCGCAGCGGTATGCCGCGCAATGGCGCAGCTTGGCCGATTATGGTGATCAATCGGTTAAGAAATAGGATGCGTGATCAGGCTGGCTTGCAGAACATCGCGATCGCCAACTCGATCCGCGTGTTGAGCATGCGCCGGTTGAGGCGATAGCTGTTATCCGCCATCAGCCTGAAATGATCATTGGCGAACACCATGCCGGGC
>NZ_JBFUKG010000048.1:0-764 GCF_056400945.1 Polaromonas sp. P4_H1
AAGAAAGTCCATCGTGGCTACAAGGCGCACCACGGATATTACGGGGCCTATGGCCAGATGCGAGGTCCCGCGATCTTTCGTGGCAATGCGGCGATGAGCGGCAATCACGGCAATTCTGCCTATGGCAGCAACTCGCTCGGCCATATCAAGGGCGGCAATATCGGGGGCGGCAAGTAGCGCGGCATTACATTGGGGAAGGCGAGATCGATCGTTTCAATGCGACCGATCTGGTTAAGGTCTTTCTGATGGGTTGGTGGTAATTGGCTATACCGCAACTTACAGTTCAGGTTTGTCATGCTCCCGGATGGCCGTTATTCGGCGTGGTTTCGTATTCCCGAGAAGGAAGGCATGGGGATTATCACGCTCGCTGATGGTCGATTGTCGGGCGGCGATACGGTGATTGCCTATAGCGGTTCCTATATCCAGAACGGCGATGCTTTCACGGCGACGATTGCGACCCGCCGGCATGCGGACGGCCAGCCAACGATCTTCGGCATCGACGAGGTCGAGATTGATCTGGTCGGGACATCCAAGACCACGACGGCGTCCTGCAGAGGTGTCGTCAAGCAACGCCCCGACGTGCCGTTTCAGGTCGTGCTGGTGCGCATGGAAGGCTAGACCTCCGGTCTATTCGCGCAACTCGTATTGATGTCGCAACAGCTGAACCATGTCCTGGACCCGCTGGCGCCACGCACGCGCGTCAGACACCGCGCCGGCGGCCGGCGTGATGCGCAACATGGCGTTCCATGGGCGCGTGCCATAGA
>NZ_JBFUKG010000049.1:0-761 GCF_056400945.1 Polaromonas sp. P4_H1
GTGCATGATCACGCCGCATGCAACAGTTATCGCGCAACGTCCAGGCAGGGTGACCGCAATGAGCGAAGTGATCAACGTCGCCAAAGCTTACGATGAGGGACGCACTCTATTTATGGGAATAGAGCTGCTGGTTGCACCCGGTGCGCTCGTCCCCCGGCCGGAAACCGAATTGCTTTGCGCGAGCGCTGTCGATGCTCTGCGTCAGTTAAACGTGGCGGAGCCGCGGGTGATCGACATGTGCTGCGGCGCAGGCAATCTGGCATGCGCCATCGCTCTCAAGATCCCCGACGCACGCGTCTGGGCGAGCGACCTAACCGATGGATGCGTCACCGTCGCACGTCGCAATGTCGCCTATCACGGACTCACGCAACGCATGTCGGTGCTTCAGGGCGATCTGTTCGACGCTTTTTCAGATCTGTCGCTGGATGGGACCATCGACCTGATCGTCTGCAACCCACCCTATATTTCGGAAACGCGGCTCAGAGGCGACCGTGCCCCCTTGCTCGAACTCGAACCACGTGAGGCATTCGCAGCCGGTCCTTACGGGCTGAGCATCCATATGCGGGTTACGAAGGACGCAGTCCGATATCTGCGGCCGGGCGGCATCCTCCTGTTCGAGGTCGGCTCCGGTCAGGAGCGGCAGGTGACAACCCTTCTTGAGCGCAACAAGAGCTACGAGAGCATCAGCGTGGTAACGAACGAAACGGGCGAAGGCCGCGTCGTTATGGGATACCGTAAAGGCGCAACAACCTGAACCGCTA
>NZ_JBFUKG010000050.1:0-742 GCF_056400945.1 Polaromonas sp. P4_H1
CATCGATCCCGATGCACGCGATGCCCTGATACCTGCCAAGGCACGTGCGCTGAAGGAGAAGCTCGCATCACTCTGGCCACGCGCCGAACTTGCCATCGACTATCGCTGGGCCGGCACTTTCGACACCACGCGCGATGGCCTGCCGCTGATCGGACCCGTGCCCGGCCATCCGCATCTCTATGCCGCCTATGGTTATGGCGGGAACGGCATCACCTTCAGTTATCTTGCAGCGCAACTGATCGGCGGGATGATCGCGGGCAAACGCTCGCCATTGCTGGATGACTTCGCGCTGCAGCGCGATATCGCCTGAAACTTAGCGCGCTCGACTCGGCGAATTCAGCTATCCCCGTGTGATCAAAACGCAGGCGGCGAACGCCCCGTTTTGCGTCAGCGACACTGATTGACTTCCAAAAGACGATTGTTAGCATACAAGTGAATTTTGGCCCTCCTGCCCGGGGTTTTCCATATGAAGCCGGCGCCGTTCACGCGACACGTCCCACGCACCGTGGATGAAGTTGTGAGTGCATTGGCCGAGTTTGCGCCGCTCGATGGCCGCATTCTGGCGGGCGGCCAGAGCCTGGTGCCGATCATGGCGTTCCGCATGGCGCGGCCAGCACACTTGATCGATATCAATGAGGTCGAAGGGCTCGACCGCCTCGCTGTCGACGGCGACTATCTCTCGATTGGCGCGCGGGTGCGCCACGGCGCATTCCACAAGCCTGTCATCGACGGTCCGCTCGGT
>NZ_JBFUKG010000051.1:0-733 GCF_056400945.1 Polaromonas sp. P4_H1
ATCCATATCTTCGCAAAGCATGCATCATTCAGCATCGTAGCGCCATCAGAGCAGGGCTCGGCAGACTGCACTGCGATCTCAGCGCAGCCTGCTGCGCCTCGCTCATGTCTTGAATCCTGCGGACTTGTCTTGGACCACCTTCACCCAAATCAATCGCTGGCCGGTAATGCCGCCCCTTTGCATTCCCCATTCGACGACCTTGGATATCGCAAAATCAAATCCCGTCCTTCCCGGAATTTGATCGTGGGCCGCAGACAATGCCTCGTCGAGCGTCGTACCGAGGCCTTCGAAGATGACTTCCGTGGGTCGTGGCTTGGCGTTCGACATCGTCGTCTCCGTCTTACCTATCGGCACGTGCCATCACGCACCCATCGTGCATTCGCAGTCTCGGCGGCGCACAAGGATGGATAGGTGCGCGGATAGCCTTTGACGGGATCGATTGCACAGACGGGATTCAAGTTGAAAATACATATGGGTCCAAGGCACATGCCTGGATGCAGAACGCGGGCATGGTCGAGCTTCGCCCAGCAAGCGTTCGAATAGGTCTGCCGTGATCCGTCCTTCTTCACAGCACAAACTGGTATGACATCGGTCGTACAAATCGATGCTTGTGCCCGCGCAGAGTCGGTAGCTGAAGCCGCGACGGTGAGACCAAAAAGAAAAATCCAGAATACGCGCATCTGCAAATCCTTCTGCCTAAAATCAATGGCTGAAGGATTGCACAACTATAGAT
>NZ_JBFUKG010000052.1:0-732 GCF_056400945.1 Polaromonas sp. P4_H1
GTTCGGGATCGCGCGACTGGAATTCGACAACCATGACGCGCGACTTGTCGACCGCATAAGCCGTCAACCGCTCGTAATAGGCATCGAGCACGCGCTCTTCGGGCGTCATCGAGAACGGATCGCGGCCAATGCCCATCAGGCCGAGCAGCGACCGCCATGGCTGCGCACCCTGCAACACCGGATCGAATTCCGGACGCTCCGCAAGCTTGTTCTTCTTGATGATCTCCCGGGCGAGATCGCGCGACAGCAACAGCTGCACCTGGCTGGTCACGGCTTCCGCATCGAGAGAAGTACGCTCTTCGTTGCGCTCGCCGCTTGGCCGCAGGAAAACGTTTTCACGCCCGTCGATCAAAATGCGCGCTTCCGACTTGAAGCGCGGCGTGATCATGTTGACGATGACGAGCGAGCCGACAAGCGCCAGCAGCGTCGGGACGAGAATCCACGTCTTGCGGCGGACGAGCGCCTGCCACAGCGCGCGCAGATCGAGGTCGCCGAGATCGGGCGCCGGCGCAGCGATCACGCGCTCTGCTTTCTTCTCCGGATTTTTGCGAGAAACCGGGTTTGGCATGGTTGGCGCCTTGATGGCCCGTTCGACCGACGCATTGCCCTTGCCTGCACGCCAGAATGCCAAACGCATCGCCTACCCCACCCAAACGCCACTGCGTCTACTCAACGGAATCGATTAAAGACGATTAAGGTTGCCGCGCGGTTAATTGGCAGGCTGATACCGGG
>NZ_JBFUKG010000053.1:0-732 GCF_056400945.1 Polaromonas sp. P4_H1
CTTCGGCGGCACGACCGCATCCTTCTCGCCGTGCACGATCAGGCCCGACGACGGGCAGGGTGCGAGGAACGAGAAATCATAGAGATTGGCCGGCGGCGCGATCGAGATGAAGCCTTCGACCTCGGGGCGGCGCATCAGGAGTTGCATGCCGATCCAGGCGCCAAACGAGAAACCGGCAACCCAGCAGGCGCGCGCTTCGGGATTGATCGTCTGTGCCCAGTCGAGCGCGGCTGCCGCGTCCGACAATTCGCCGGTGCCGTGGTCGAACGAGCCCTGGCTGCGACCGACACCGCGGAAGTTGAAGCGCAGCACCGAGAAGCCGCGATGCACGAAGGCGTAATAGCACTGGTAGACAATCTGGTGGTTCATCGTGCCCGCGAATTGCGGATGCGGATGCAGCACCATGGCGATCGGCGCGTTCTTCTGCTTGGCCGGATGATAGCGGCCTTCAATACGGCCTGCGGGACCGGTAAAAATAACTTCGGGCATAGTGATCCTTAGGTCCCGTTCTTGGCGTGATCAGCCGGTTTCGCGCAGGGCTCGGCGAGAATGGCTCGGAGGGGACCCTGCGAGGAAAGGGCGATCGGGCACCGCCAGGTTGATGGCGGGCGGCACCGGGTGAAGTTGAGGCCGCGTTCTACCATGAGCGCAGGGGCGAAAAGCAAGCATATTGAACGTGTCGGCGGCCGTGACATGCGTTGCCGCGGGCGCATTTGGTGAGCAATTGGGCTA
>NZ_JBFUKG010000054.1:0-728 GCF_056400945.1 Polaromonas sp. P4_H1
GCCCAATCCTGCGGCGCCGGCGAGCGGCTTTTCCATCACGGCAGCCGTATCGACAAACACTTTCACATCGCCGCCGGCTTGCGCGATCAGCCAGCGCGCCAGCAGCTTCAGGCGCTTCTTGATGAGGTCATGATAATCGTCGCCGCGGGCATAGACCGAGATCGCAGCGTGCGAGCGTTGCCTGAGGATCTCGAGCGGATTCTCGTCGGGTCCGTAATTGACGCCGAGCATGATGACGGAGCGCACGTCCTGCCACATCACTTTGGGATCGGCGCGGCGGTCCGGATTGTCGGCGAGCCACTCCATGTCGCCATGGGCGCCGGCATTGAGAAATTCCTGCAGCCGCTCGCGCACGCCGGCGATGGCGTCCGGATCGGTGATCCCGATTGAATCGAAGCCAAGCGCCTTCGCCTCGCGCGTCAGCCTATCCTTGAGATCGGCGGGAAGCGTGGCGCGGTCGTCGTCAGCGGATGGGCTCAGAAATCGAGATCCACATAGGTCCGCGATGCCGGCACGCCTGCCAGCCATTCGCTCAGCAGCGGTCGGAACGACGGACGGGATTTCACCCGCGCGTACCACGCCTTCGCTGCGTCGTCCTCGCTCCATGGCACATCGCCCAGATAGTCGATCGCCGACAGATGAGCTGCCGCGACCAGATCCGCATAAGTCAGTCGGTCACCGGCCAGAAAATTGCGCGTCCGCGCCAGCCAACCGATATAGGCCAGATG
>NZ_JBFUKG010000055.1:0-724 GCF_056400945.1 Polaromonas sp. P4_H1
CCGCATAGGTCATCACGCAGGCGCTGGCGCAGTAGGACGATTTGATGCGGCCCGCCGAATCCACCGTGCCCACCGCCGTAGTCAGCCCGCGCGCACGGATGATCTCGCCCATGATGATGGCTTGGCCGACATTTCCGCCCGGAGACGACAGCAGCACGGTATCGCCGGGCGCGAGTTTGGCTTCATCGAGCTTTTCGCGAAACCAGCTCGCAGTGGCCGGCCCGATCTCGCCCGTGATCGCCAGCGCCGGGCGGCCGCGGCCCGAATTGTCCGGATCGAGACTTCCGACCTCCGAAGACGCCATGCTCGGCGAGATATAGAGGTCTTTCCAATAGGCCCAGGCCTCCGGTTTGGAGAGCTCCTGATAGGCCTGCGCGCCGATACCGCCGAATATTACGACCGCGAATGCGACCGAGGGCCAGTTGAACCATTTGCTGCGCGGTGGCTCGGGCAGCGGGGGCTGCGGTGGGGCAGACGGCTCGGCGGGACGTGCGGCCCAGGGGTTGACCGTAGGAATCCCTGATGGGCGTTCCGCGTCCCCCGATGTGTCGTCATTTCGAAAAGACAAACCAGTTTTCCTCGTCGTTCAGTCCGGCTCGGCGCGCACTTCACCGCGGCAAGTCTGCTGAAGGTTTGTTGAGGAAATAAGACCGCCGGTTCGATCCGACGGTCCAGAAAAATCTGTCTTAGCGCGCAGCTCGCTTGCCCATCGATGCTTTCGCCC
>NZ_JBFUKG010000056.1:0-718 GCF_056400945.1 Polaromonas sp. P4_H1
GTCAGAATGTCGCCGATCTGGCGCGCGCGCTGATCCTTGAAGAACGCGCGCGATCCACTGCGCCACAAGGAGTTGGCGTTGTAGGACGCGACCTCCGGCTTCGGCATTGGCATCTGCACCGGCTTGTAGCCGGGCTGCGTCGTCGGGTTCTCGATCGCCGTGAGCGCGGGTTTCTCGCCGATGGACGCGAGACGGTCGATCGATGAACAGCCGCTGGCAGCAAGGCCGACCGTCAGAAGCGCAGCGCCGGTGGCGAAGGGACGATGGAACTGGAACATCAACTTTACTCAGCTTTTCGAGAAACAGGCACGTGGTCGTTGGCAGCGAGCGCGACGGGAGAGGTGGCAGCGGGAGAGTTGGCCAGGGGAGGTCTGGCCTGGGAGATTTTTTCGGACGGGAGGGACTCGCGGGTTGGGGCAAGAGTTGGCGCGGGAGCTTCGACTTGCGCGGGGAGACGCGGCGACGGAGCGGAAACGGCGACCTGGCCGCGGCCGACCACGACGCCGGAGACGGTGCGCTTGGACTGCAGGTTGATCACATTGACCACGTCGCCTTCGGTGCCGCCTTCGATGGCCTTGCCGCGGAGCGTGAGGTAGAGCCCGGCGGTTTCGTAGATCAGCGTCACCGCCTGATCGCGGGTGACGAGGTCAGGCTTGGCGAGGTCGGCATTGCGGATTGCCTGACCGGCGCGCAATTGGCGGCGGCTCTGCATGCCCAC
>NZ_JBFUKG010000057.1:0-716 GCF_056400945.1 Polaromonas sp. P4_H1
CGCATTGCGCGCTCGACCGCAGCCTTGTCCGATGATGTCAGCCGCGCCGGATCGGTGGCGCCATGCGGATAGCGGCCGAGGGCGACGACGTCCTTCACGTCGAGCGGCCAATGCACGACATGGCCTTGCGGCAGATAGCCGAAGCGTTTTGCGCGCTCGCGGAGCGACAAGGACGCTAGTGTATCGCCGGCGACATGGATCGCGCCAATGGACGACTGCAAGCCTGCCAATGCGCGCAGCAGCGTTGTCTTGCCGGCGCCGTTCGGGCCGACCAAAGCGACGAGATGCCGGGCGCTCAGTGAGAGCGAGACGTCGTGCAGCACGGGGCGGCCAGAGAGCGTGACGCTCAGATGGCTCGCGGTCAGCAGCGCCTGATCGCTCATGCCACGCCTCCGCCTAGTGCGCGCCGCTCGCGCATGATGAGATAGAGGAAGAATGGCACGCCGATGATCGATGTCAGGACGCCGACCTTGATGTCTGTGGTCGACGGGATGATGCGCACGGCGATATCCGCGGCCAGCAACAGCGCCGAGCCKGTCAGGGCGCTCGGAATCAGCAATCGTGCGGGATCGTGACCGATGATCGGGCGCATCAGATGCGGCGCGATGAGGCCGATGAAGCCGATCGTGCCGGTGACAGCAACAGCGCCGCCAACGCCGAGCGCGACGCCAAGAATTACCAGCAGGCGCAGGCGGCTCACATGGACACCGAGGCTC
>NZ_JBFUKG010000058.1:0-711 GCF_056400945.1 Polaromonas sp. P4_H1
GGCATCACGCTACGCAAGGAACGGCTCGGCGAATTCCGCGCCTATATCGAAAGCGCGCTGGCTGCGGATGTCGGCAAGTCCCGCAACGAGAAAGAACTCTTCATCGATGGCGCTATCACTGCGCGCGGTGTGACGACGGATCTCGTGAATACGCTCAATCGCGCCGGGCCGTTCGGGCAGGCCAATCCCGAGCCGGTGATTGCGCTGCCGGCGCATCAGCTCGTTTATGTCGATGAAGTTGGGCAGGCGCATCTGCGGCTGCGCTTCAAGGCGTCGGACGGCGCCATGGTCAACGGTATCGCGTTTCGTTCAGTGGGGCAGAAACTCGGCAACGCGTTGCAGGAGCTGCGCGGTCAGCCGGTCCATGTGGCGGGCTCGCTGACCGTCGATCGCTGGCAGGGTGCCGAGCGCGTGCAGATGCGCGTGTTCGACGTGGCGGCGCCGGATCCCGGGCCGAAGATGATCAGGTAGTCTCACCGCTCTCAACCTGTCGTCTCCCGGCTTGACCGGTGCACTCATCCATTTGTGTCTTGCCGGCGGAGCAGCCTTGTCGAATATCGATACCGGTCCGCCGGATGAATACTGAGCGAGACTTCGGCCAGCTCGTTTGACGCGAACAGATACTGCCGCCGAATCGACAGCGCATGCGCGCCTGTCATTGCCTTCAGTGGTTCCGCCATCGCGTCCGACACGCCAACCGCAGAGATGTCC
>NZ_JBFUKG010000059.1:0-709 GCF_056400945.1 Polaromonas sp. P4_H1
CTACAATGCCGCCCAGTTGAAGACGATGCAGGAAGTCATCACGCTGGTCGTGTTTGCTGCATTTTCGGTGCTGTATCTGAAGGAGCCGCTCGGCTGGAATCACGCGCTGGGCTTTGCCTTCATCGCGCTCGGGGCGTTCTTCATTTTCCACAAGTGGTCGTAGCAGCGACCGCTTACTTCCCGGCTGGCGTAATCCGCAAGATTCGTCCTGCCGAACTATCCGTCAGCAGCCACAGCGCGCCGTCCGGTCCTTGCCGGACGTCGCGGATGCGTTCGTTGAGATTTTGCAGGACGCGCTCTTCGGACGTGACCGTGTTTCCGTTGAGCTGTAGCCGCACCAGCATCTGGCCTGCCAGCGCGCCGGTGAACAGGCTGCCCCGCCAGCGCGGGAAGAGATCGCCGGTATAGAACGTCATGCCGGACGGGGCGATCGACGGCACCCAGTATTTCACCGGCTGCTCCATGCCTGCCTTCGACGTGGTTTCGTGGATCTTCGCGCCGGAATAGTCGATGCCGTAGCCGATCACAGGCCAGCCGTAATTCTTGCCCTTGCCGATGATGTTCACTTCATCGCCGCCGCGCGGCCCGTGCTCGGTCTCCCACAACTCACCGGTCGCCGGATTGATGGCGAGACCTTGCTGGTTGCGATGACCGTAGCTCCAGACCTCCGGCCTGGCGCCGTCGCGGCCGACAAACGGATTGTCTTTCG
>NZ_JBFUKG010000060.1:0-703 GCF_056400945.1 Polaromonas sp. P4_H1
GGCTGGAGAACGCCAAGCAGGATCTCCGTGAACTCAGGATTCTCGATCACAAGCGTAGGGAAGCCGTAAAGCTCCAGGCCGATTACACCTACTGGCGCGGAGAAGCCCAGACCGCCCGGCAGAAAGCCGAGCTGGCTAAGGACGCTCATGAGGACGCCCTCACCCGCACGGAAACTGCCAAGCTCCAGTATGAGCAGACCCACTTCATGGGTTTCCGGCGCGGCATCAATTTCAAGCTTGGGCCGCTGCACATCGTCACCCCCGGCATCGAGAAAGCCATCCGGGCGGAGGCCGAGAAGTCCAAGGCCGAATATTCGGAGGCAGTTAAGGCGGCGAACTTCCGGGATGCCAACGTGCATGCCAACTACGCCGGGCAGAAGGTCTTCGAGCTGGAGCAGAAAGTGGCCGGCATCGAGCGCTCCATTGACCTGCATGAGCGCATCAATGGCCAGCTTCAGGATTTCGATAATGCCGAGGTCTTCCTAAACGAGATGGTCAAGGACGACCTTGAAGGCCTCACACCCGGCCAGGTGCTGGATGCTTACGAGAACGACGAGCTTTCCGCGGCTGAGGCAAAGGAGATTCTGGAGCACATGGGACACTCCGAGCTGATTGAATTGCTCGAAGCCCCCGCGCCCAGCATCCGGCACTAGCGTAGGATGGGTTTACCCCGCTTCATGTAGAACGTGGCCAGCCCCTTCAC
>NZ_JBFUKG010000061.1:0-702 GCF_056400945.1 Polaromonas sp. P4_H1
TTGCGTGCCAGCTCCGTGTTCAGGGCTTTCGCTTCGGGCATCTGATCGGATAGGGGGCAAATGCCCTGGAAGCGACGCTGGAAAGCCTCACTGGGGGTTTTCCCGCGCCCGCGGTCGCGGTAGAAACCGCTCCATGAACGCACCTGTCAAACCTTCGAAGCTCATCAAGGGCGCCACCGGCGACTGGGAAATGGTCATCGGTCTGGAGATCCACGCCCAGGTCAATTCTCACGCCAAGCTGTTCTCCGGCTCGTCCACGGAGTTCGGAGGTGCGCCGAATAGCCATGTGTCGCTGGTCGATGCGGCCATGCCGGGCATGCTGCCGGTCATCAACGAGGAATGCGTCAAGCAGGCGGTGCGCACCGGGCTTGGCCTGAACGCACAGATCAACCGGCGCTCGACCTTCGACCGCAAGAATTATTTCTATCCGGACCTGCCGCAGGGCTACCAGATCAGCCAGTACAAGTCGCCGATCGTCGGCGAGGGCGAGGTCACGATCGAATTGGCCGATGGCGAGACCGCCATCGTCGGCATCGAGCGCCTGCATCTCGAACAGGACGCCGGCAAGCTGGTGCACGACCGCAATCCGTCCAGTACCTCGGTCGATCTCAACCGCTCGGGCGTCGCGCTGATGGAGATCGTCTCCAAGCCAGACATGCGCTCCAGCGAACAGGCCCAGGCCTATGTGTCGAAGCTCCGCAC
>NZ_JBFUKG010000062.1:0-700 GCF_056400945.1 Polaromonas sp. P4_H1
CAACCCTGGCGGCCCGCCCATGTTCACTTCATGATCTCGGCGCATGGATTAGAGCAACTGGTGACGCAAGTGTTCGTCGCGGGCGACAAGTATCTCGACTCCGACGTCGTCTTCGGCGTCAAAGATACGCTCATTCGCGAATTCGCCCGCAAAGATGCCGGCGAAGCTCCCGACGGGCGGATGCAGAACACGCCTTACTATCATTTGAATTACGATTTCGGTTTGAAGCCAGACGCCAACAAGGCGCATGCTGTCTAGCTAACAATGCGCATCAAGGGCCGCAGAGCCTGAGCGCTGATATGGAACGGGAGGATGCTATGGGAGCGCCAGTGAGCGCCGAGACGGCCGTGGTCCGTCTGAACGAGATCATTGGGGCGCGCGCGACGATCGCGCGCGGCGTGCTCGATGATCACGGCCGCAGCGAGGCCTATCACGCCAGTCGTCCACCGGACGTCGTGGTGTTTCCGGAGACCACGCAGGAAGTCGCTGAGATCGTGAAACTCTGCGGCGAACTCGGCATGCCGGTCGTTCCATTCGGCGCGGGTACTTCGCTCGAAGGCAATGCAGCATCGGTGGCTGGCGGCGTCTGTATCGATTTTGCGCGGATGAATCGCGTGCTCCGGGTGCATGACAAAGACCTCGATGTCGTCGTGCAGCCTGGCATTACTCGCAAGCAACTCAACGCGCATCTGCGCGACAC
>NZ_JBFUKG010000063.1:0-699 GCF_056400945.1 Polaromonas sp. P4_H1
TCCATCTTGTCGGCATAGAGACCAAGCTTCGTCAGGTGCCGCTGCATGGCCTCGACATCGGTGCTGCGCAACTGGTTCGATGCCGACCACGGCGTTGCAAAGGGCTGCGCATTGGCCATTCGATCACTGAGATGGCCGACGAACAGCACATAGAGATCGGAGAAATGGTATTCCTTGATGACGAAATAGTTCTTCGTCGTCAGGAAGGCCGGGCCATAGATCCCCTCCGGCTGCAGCAGCGATGCCGGCTGCGCCTGCTCCGCCGCGCTGAGCTTCTCGCCACGGACCGGAATGAAGCCGGCACGAATCCACTCCCCAATCGGCCGGGTGACTTCTGGCACACCCATCGTACAGTCGGCATTGGCCGGCGCACGCACTTCATAGGCCCAGCGCAGACCGCGCTGCCAACCCTTGTTCGTGAGTTGCTGCGCCGCTGATGCCAGCGCATCCGGCACCGACTTCCAGATATCGACAYGGCCGTYGCCGTCGAAATCGACGCCGTGCTTATCCAGTTCCGACGGCAGGAATTGCGTGAGCCCCGTCGCGCCGCCCCAGGACACGCGCAGATCCTTGCGCGATACGTCGCCGCGCTCGATCAGTTTCAATGCCGCGATGAACTCGCCGCGATACTGGTCCTTGCGGCGACCGACATAGGCTTGCGTCGCCAGCACGCGAATGCCGTCATAGGGCAACGCATAC
>NZ_JBFUKG010000064.1:0-696 GCF_056400945.1 Polaromonas sp. P4_H1
CAGCACGTGCACGTTGCCGCCCACCACAGCGCCTTCGGTCACGCTGTTGCTGTTCGAGAAGGCTGTCGGCACATCGTCCACGATGTCCACGGTGATGGTGCTGGTCACCGTGTTGCCGTTGGCATCCGTCGCCTGGTAGGTGAAGGTGTCGCGGTTGTTCTCGGTGTTGGTGCCGTTGTTGGCGTCCGGGCTGGTGTCAAAGCGCTGCGTCAGCGTGTAGCTGTAGCTGCCGTCCGCGTTGAGCGTCAGCGTGCCGAAGCTGCCTGCGGCCGGACTCGTCAGCGCGTAGCTGTAGCCGCCGGCGCCGCCGCTGACGTTGCCTACCAGCGTGCCGGTCGCCGTCTCGGCCGTGCTCGACGGGTTGCTGCCCGTGGCCAGCGCCGCTTCGTTGACCGTGATGTCGTCGTTGCTTGCCGCCAGGCCGCTGTCGGTCAGCGTGATCGTCAGTGTCGTCGTGCTCAGGTCGCCGTCGCCGTCCTTGATGGTGTACACAAAGGTGTCGGTCGCGCCAGCCGGCGGCACCACGTTCGGGCTGCCGTCGTAGCTGTAGCTGCCGTTGGCCTGCAGTGTCAGCGTGCCGAAGCTGCCGGCAATGACCGTGTTCACGCCCGTCTGCACCGCCGTCGTGGTGTCGCCTCCGGCCACCCGCACGCCCACCACGCCG
Organism: Polaromonas sp. P4_H1; assembly: GCF_056400945.1. Taxonomy (NCBI): domain Bacteria; kingdom Pseudomonadati; phylum Pseudomonadota; class Betaproteobacteria; order Burkholderiales; family Comamonadaceae; genus Polaromonas; species Polaromonas sp. P4_H1. The sequence continues at coordinate 665 of NZ_JBFUKG010000064.1, forward strand.
CCACCGGCTGCCGCGCCGTCGGCGCCGAACAC
>NZ_JBFUKG010000065.1:0-695 GCF_056400945.1 Polaromonas sp. P4_H1
CGCTAGGCCGCGTCGGTCAGCCCGACGACATCGGCGGCGCGGTCGCAGCCATCCTGTCCGACGATTTCGGCTGGGCCAACGGCACGACGTTCGACGTGTCGGGCGGCCAGTCGCTCTGATCTCTGTTCCAGCACATCGAGACACCATCATGACCGAGCAAAACCTCACTCTCGTCAGCCACCCGCTGTGCCCATTCGTCCAGCGTGCCGCGATCGTCCTGCTCGAAAAAGGGGTGGCGTTCGACCGGGTCAACGTCGATCTATCGGCCAAGCCCGACTGGTTTCTGGCCCTGTCGCCGACCGGCAAGGTGCCGGTGCTGAAGGTGCGCCAGCCGAACGGTGAGGATGCGATCCTCTTCGAAAGCGTGGTCATCTGCGAATATCTGAACGAGACGCAGGGTGGCGCGGCGATGTATCCCGACGATGCATTGCTGCGTGCCCGGCATCGCGCCTGGATAGAATTCGCCACCCAGACCTTTACGGAGGGCTGGCAGTTCCTCCACGCCAAGGACATGGCGACCGCCGACGCGAAGCGGGCCGCCTTCCGTGATCGGCTGAGCAAGATCGAGGCCGAGCTGGGCGACGGCCCGTATTTCGCCGGGCCGGACTTTGGTCTGGTCGATGCGGTCTACGCACCGCTGTTCCGCTATTTCGGGATCATCGATCCGGAAGTGGCTGACCCGATCTTCGCTGGCC
>NZ_JBFUKG010000066.1:0-692 GCF_056400945.1 Polaromonas sp. P4_H1
CTACAAGCTCGAAGTCGTCGAAGTGCCCACCAACGTCGGCATCGGCCGCATGGACGAGGACGATGAGGTCTATCGCACCCAGGACGAGAAGCACGCCGCCATCCTCGCCGAGATCGAGCGCGCCAATGCGCGGATGCAGCCGGTGCTGGTCGGCACCGCGTCGATCGAAAAATCGGAAGTGCTTGGCGAGTATCTGCTCAAGAACGGCTACAAGCTGATCGACTTCACCAAGCCGAAGGCGATGGACAAGCTCTATGCGGCCGCGCGTTCCGGCAAGCCGGCGAAACTGTTCGCGGTGCTGAATGCGCGCTTCCACGAGCAAGAGGCCTATATCGTCGCCGAAGCCGGCGTCCCCGGCGCCATCACCATCGCCACCAACATGGCCGGCCGCGGTACCGACATCAAACTCGGCGGCTCGGTCGAGATGCGCGCGCAGATCGAAACGGCCGATATCGCCGACGAAGCCGAGAAGGTTGCCAAGATCGCCGAGATCAAGGCCGAGATCGAGCGCTTCCGCGAAATCGTGCTGAACGCCAAGGAAGTGGTCGAGATCGAGCCCGCCAAGGGCAGCAAGCCGGCCAAGACCGTCGAGAAGCCCGGCGGCCTCTACATCATGGGCTCCGAGCGCCATGAGTCACGCCGCATCGACAACCAGCTCCGCGGCCGCTCCGGCCGTCAGGGCGACCCTGGCC
>NZ_JBFUKG010000067.1:0-691 GCF_056400945.1 Polaromonas sp. P4_H1
CTGTCACGGTGCGTGATACCGCCCTCGATGATGTTGATGTCGCCGACGAACTCCGCGATCCAGCGCGATGCCGGCGCCTCATAGAGCTGTCGCGGTGTCGCGACCTGTTGCAGGCGACCTTCATTCATGACGCCGATGCGGTCGGCCATGGTCATCGCCTCCTCCTGATCGTGGGTGACGATCACGAAGGTGGTGCCGAGCTGGCGCTGCAGCGCCATCAATTCGACCTGGGTTTCCTCGCGCAGTTTCTTGTCGAGAGCTGCCAGCGGCTCATCGAGCAGCAACAATTGCGGATGCCGCGCCAGCGCCCGGGCGAGCGCCACGCGTTGTTTCTGGCCGCCCGACAATTGATCCGGTCGGCGTTTCTCCAGTCCCTGGAGCTTGACCAGCGCCACCATCTCGGCAACCCGCGTATCGATGCCGAGACGCGTCAGGCCAGCGCTCTTGAGACCGAAACCGATATTGTCGCGCACGTTGAGATGCGGAAACAGCGCGTAGTTCTGGAACATCATGTTGACGGGCCGCTGATGCGGCAAGACCGCGGCGATATCCTCGCCGTTCAACTCGATCTTGCCCGTGTCCGGCGCTTCGAAACCAGCCAACATGCGCAGTAACGTGGTCTTGCCACAGCCGCTCGGGCCGAGCAGCGCAAAGAATTCACCGGCCTTGATGTCCAAAGAGAGATCGTCGA
>NZ_JBFUKG010000068.1:0-688 GCF_056400945.1 Polaromonas sp. P4_H1
AGTCGGTGGTGACCAATCCGTCGCCGCAGGCGCCCTTGAAGCACAAGGGCCGCAATGTGCTGAGCGGACTGGCATGGTCCGGCCGTGGCACGGTAAAGCGCGTCGACGTGTCGATGGATGGCGGGCGCAACTGGCAGACCGCGCGCATCGATGGCCCGGTCTTCGACAAGTCCGTGGTGCGCTTCTATGTGGATTTCGACTGGAACGGACAGGAGCTGATGATCCAGTCCCGCGCCATCGACTCCACCGGCTATGTGCAGCCGTCGAAGGACGATCTGCGCAAGGTGCGCGGCGTCAATTCGATCTTCCACAATATCGGCATTCAGACCTGGCTGGTGCGTTCGGGCGGGGAGACTGAAAATGTCGAAATCGGCTAATGCCCTTACACTATTGCTGGCGGCATGTCTGCTCGGCGGCACGAGTGCGCCAAGCGCTGCCCAGCAGATGGCGGGCCGCGACGTGGTCAAGCCCTCTGCGAAGCTCGGGCTGGGGCGGGCGGCCACTGCTGAGGAAATCGCGGCTTGGGACACCGACGTGCGGCCGGACGGGCGCGGTCTTCCGGTCGGCAAGGGCACTGTGAAGCAGGGTGACGATCTGTTTCAGGAGAAGTGCGCGTCCTGTCACGGCGAATTCGGACAGGGCGTCGGTCGATGGCCGGTGCTTGCCGGCGGCGCCGGGACATTGAAGG
>NZ_JBFUKG010000069.1:0-677 GCF_056400945.1 Polaromonas sp. P4_H1
GACCGATCGGCGCCTTGCCATAACCGCCGGGAATATCGAGCACATAATCCGGCTGGCACAATCCGGAAACATTGCCTCGAATGGCGCGCATTAAGGCCTGTCCCTCCGCGATGCTGGTGCGCAAATGTGCGGTGCCAGGCGCGAGGTCGCCGTGATGCAGATAATAGGGCTTGATGCGGCACTCGACGAAACCGCGCATCAGTGCCGTCAGCGTCGCGGCATCGTCATTGACGCCGCGCAGCAGCACGGACTGGCTGACCATGGGAATGCCGGCATCTACCATCAGCGCGCACGACGCACGTGCAGCATCCGTCAGCTCACGCGGATGATTGGCATGCAGGGCCACCCAAGTACTTGCACCCGTGACTTTCAATGCATCCACCATTTCCGCACTCACGCGGCCGGGATCGGCCACGGGGACCCGCGTATGCAATCGAATGATCTTCACATGCGGGATATCAGCGAGATCCGCCATGATTTCGCTCAATCGCCGCGGCGACAGCATCAGGGGATCGCCGCCGGTGAGGATTACCTCCCAGATCTCGTCATGGCTGCGGATATAATCCAGCGCCGCTGAATAGGCGTCGGGTGACAGCGCGGTCTCCTTGCCCGGCCCCACCATCTCGCGGCGGAAACAGAACCGGCAATACACCGCGCAGACATGTACCAGCTTGAAC
>NZ_JBFUKG010000070.1:0-667 GCF_056400945.1 Polaromonas sp. P4_H1
GTTTGATGGTCTCGTTGCTGTCCATCTCCATGCCGATCGTGGCGCGCAAGCCTGCGCTCTCGAACAATTGCTCCATCAACCCGCGCGTGCCCGAGCCGGGCTCACGCGTCAGGAAAGTCTCGCCTGCAAGATCGCTCATGGAGAGGCGCGCCTTGCCCGCGAGGGGATGGTCGCTCGGCGCGATGATCACATGCGGATGATCGCCGATCAGGTTCACATCCATGTCGATTCCGGCCGGCGGCCGGCCCATGATCGCGATATCGAGATCGTAGTTGCGCAGGCCTGCGATGGTCTCTTCGCGATTGCCGACCGTCAGCAAGATCTCGATCTTGGGATGGAGCTTCGCGAAGGCCGAGATGGCGAAGGGCACGAAGTATTTCGCGGTGCTGACGGCGCCGATGGAGATGCGCCCGCCGGTCTTGCCGGCCATCATGTCCAGCGATGTCGCGCAGGCCGCCATCGCCGCCTCGATCCGTTCCGACAGCGCCAGCACCTCACGGCCGGCATCGGTGAGGACCATTCCGTCGCCGGTGCGCTGGATCAGCGGCAGGCCGGCGAGGCCTTGCAGGTTGCGCAGTTGCAAGGTGACAGCCGGCTGTGTCAGGCGCAGCTTCAAAGCTGCCGCCGTAATACTGCCGCTGGCGGCAACCGCGGTCAGTGCACGCAG
>NZ_JBFUKG010000071.1:0-667 GCF_056400945.1 Polaromonas sp. P4_H1
CTATGATGCGATCAATATTAAGCTCGACAAGGCCGGTGGCCTGACCGAAGCGCTGGCGATGGCCGATGCCGCGCGCGCCATGAATCTCGACATCATGGTCGGCTGCATGGTGGCGACGTCGCTCGCGATGGCGCCCGCGATGCTGATTGCGCAATATGCACGCTTCGTCGATCTTGATGGCCCGCTATTGCTCGCCGGAGATCGCGACGGCGGTCTGCGCTATGACGAAAGCACGGTCTATCCGCCCGACGCGGCGCTCTGGGGCTGATCGCCCGCAACGTCCGGCGGCTGCCCGGCGCGATGCCGGCCGAACCATATGACGGTCGCGCCGGCAAGGCCAAGCACGGCCATCACGTAGTAAACGCCCTCGCCGTAACGTGCATAGATCGCGCCTGACAGAACCGCCATGCTGCTCATCACAAGGCCTGTGCAGGCGGTGACATAACCCTGTGCCCGCGCCATGACGTGCGGCGGCACGTGATGCAGCAACAGGCCCATTGTGCCGAGTTGCGTCAGACCGTAGGTCGCGCCGTGCAGCAATTGCACAACCACGAGAATCGGGAGCGGAAGCGTTTGCGCGGTCAGCGTCCAGCGCAACAATGCGCCGAGGCCACCGAGGATGACCATGGTCGCAGGTGCCAATGTCAGGCGCGGCGACACCGCGAAC
>NZ_JBFUKG010000072.1:0-646 GCF_056400945.1 Polaromonas sp. P4_H1
GACACGGACATATTCACACTGGAAATGCGGGAAGTCGTAGGGCTGGTCCGCGGCACTATCGATGGCGTCGATGTCAATGCCCTTCTGGAACGCAGTCGGCAGCCAACGCGCGATCACGGCCGAGCCTGCGATCTTGTACTTGAAGCCGACCACTTTGCCGTTGGACAGTGTCGCCGAAATGTTGTCGCGATAGACGGGGCGATAAATGTCGTGCTGGATGTCCTCTTCGCGGGTCCACACCACCTTGACCGGTCCATTGACCTGTTTGGCGATGCGCACCGCCGCCACGACCATGTCGGGCTCAAGCCTGCGGCCGAAGCCGCCGCCAATCATGTGCTGATTTACTGTGACCTTGTCGATCGGCAGGCCCGCGGCCTTGGCGGCTTCGGATTGCACCCGCGACATGATCTGCGTGCCCGTCCAGACCTCGCAGGAATCACCCTTGAAGTGCACCGTGCAATTCAAGGGCTCCATGGTCGCGTGCGCAAGGAACGGCATCTCGTAGGACGCGTCGATCCGTTCGCCGGTCGCGAGACCCTTGGCGATGTCGCCGACGGATTTGGCGATTACGCCGTCCGTCTCGCTGGCCGTGCGCAAATGCGCCCAGATGTCCTTCGAACTGATCTTCGCGTTGGGCCCTTCGTCC
>NZ_JBFUKG010000073.1:0-645 GCF_056400945.1 Polaromonas sp. P4_H1
CTATATGGCTCAAGAAGGGAATGCAGAACCTGCTAATCTCAGGGCGTTTATCCACTTCATGTACCAAGTGCCGGTGAAGGTTGAAGCCTATCGACCTCATTTCTATGTTGTAAGCCGATTGATCGGCCGGTCGTGCCTCGCGATCCTGAACGAGCAGGAATGCAAGCTGGTTCTGAGGTACGCGGTTGAGAAAACCGATCTCTTTACCAACAATGCATACACGAAGCCTCCTGGCAAATTCACAGCCTCCTTGTTTCCGCGCACCATGTTCGCACTCACAAAGCCAAAGCCGGCAAAGGCAGGGCCGCCGCTCTCAGATCCAACGTCTACAGGCGCGATCGGGCGTTCATCTGTCCCGGCTTCACCGGCGCAATAAAGATGGCCCCTCGGACTTACAACGCCCTTGCCGCATTGCCCTTGAACAGGATCGGCCCCGTCGGTCTTCCGATCGGCGAGCCGCCTTCTGGCTCCAGCGTGATCTCGAACAACTGATCTGCCACAGTATCCGGCAATGCTTCCAGATCGAGCTGCAATGTCCGCGACTGTCCGGTGAGACCGATGGACTTCGGGCCGATGTCGCGATCCCACAGGGTCCAGACCTGCAGCGTGCGGCCGGCGGGCACGTCGATCGGGCGCAGCGGGATC
>NZ_JBFUKG010000074.1:0-645 GCF_056400945.1 Polaromonas sp. P4_H1
GGAGAACATCGGCAAGGTGAAAACCGTCGATGATCTCCTGAACGACTATCGGCTCTATACCTATGCAACGACGGCCTATGGTCTGGAGGACATGGCCTATGCCAAGGCCTTCCTGCGCAAGGTGCTGGAAAGCGATCTCTCCGACGCCAACAGTTTTGCCAACAAGCTGAGCGACAAGCGCTACCGGGATTTCGCAGCGGCCTTCCCCTTCGGGACCACCAGCAGCAGCACCAACACCGCCCAGTCCGAGAACCAGGCCGACGACATGATCGGTCTGTACACGGCCGTAGCGCAGCGCGGGGTCGATGCCATCGACGCGAACAAGAACTACTACAATCTCACGATCGGAAAGATCACCAACGTCAATGGCCTGCTCGCCGACGACAAGCTGCGCGATTATGTTTTTTCGGCCTTCGGAATCGACAAGAATCGCTGGTCCCACGACACGATCAGCAAGGTGCTGAGCAGCGATCCGTCCGATCCGAACAGCTATGTCAATTCCGTTTGGGTGTCGCAGAAAGCCGACATCAATGCGAATATCACCAAAGCCCAGGCAGCGATGCTCGATGCCGCCAGCAAGATCGACACATACATGGCGGCATTGAAACAGCCGGGCGCCGATATGGCCGACCTGCGCCAGAAGAT
>NZ_JBFUKG010000075.1:0-644 GCF_056400945.1 Polaromonas sp. P4_H1
TGGCTATAACGGCTTCCAGCAGACCTACCGGACCTGTACGCCTGCTGCCAGTATCGCGATCCGCCGCTATATCGACGAAGGCTCGCGGATCTCGCGCGACCTCACCGCAAGGTATGCGAACTAGATGAAATCACCTGCGATCGACACGGTCTTCTTCGACCTCGACGGGACGCTGACCGATCCCAAGATCGGCATCACGGGCTCGATCCAATATGCGCTCGGCAAGCTCGGGCTTCCCGTCCCGACACAGGACGAACTGACCTGGTGCATCGGCCCGCCGCTGCGTGCCAGCTTCGTGGCACTGCTTGGCGGCGAGAAAGATGCCGATCGCGGCGTTGAGCTCTATCGCGAACGCTTCGGCACTATCGGCCTGTTCGAGAACACGCTTTATGATGGCGTCATCGCGACGCTCGATACGTTGCACGCAACAGGCCGCCGGCTGTTTGTCGCCACCAGCAAGCCGCATGTATTTGCCGATCGCATCGTCGATCACTTCGGCCTGCGCCAATACTTCACGCGCGTATTTGGCTCAGAGCTCGATGGCACTCGCGTCGACAAGAGCGACCTGCTGCGTTATGCGCTCGACGAAACCTCCGCCGATCCCGCGCGAGCGATCATGATCGGCGATCGCAAGCACGACATCA
>NZ_JBFUKG010000076.1:0-639 GCF_056400945.1 Polaromonas sp. P4_H1
CCCTGACATCGGCGATGCGGCCCTCGATCGCTGCGCTGGTGACTTTGGCCGCCAGCTTTTCCATAGCCGCATGAAGCGCCGGTTCTGAATTCTCGATAATGAGCAGCCGTGCCGCGCCGAACGTGATGACGCGGTCGCAGATCTCGTAGCCGATCGAGCCGCCACCGCCGGTCACGACGATCGCCTTGCCGCGCACGAAATTCTCCAGTCGGGCATAGTCGATCTTGACGCTCGGCCGCAGCAACAGATCCTCGACTGCCACCGGCGCCAATTGCGGCGTATCGCGGCTTTCCTCGAGCGACGGAATCCGGCTAACCGTCAGCCCGAGCTTGCGCGCACGCATCAATACCGACTCAGGTAACGCCTCTGCTTCAAACGCCGACGGCGTCATCACGATCCGTTCGATCGGGCGTTGCCGCGTGCTGAAGTCATCAACGACATTACCGAGATCATCGATGCCACCCAGGACCGGCACACCTCGGATCGCCTGTCCACGATCGGACATCGCCGGCGACAAGATGCCGACCGGCCACATGCGCTTGACGGCACCACTCTCAATACCGCGCAAGAACACCTCGGCATCGGCCGCACGACCAATCAGCAGTGCCGGCGACGCATCCATCGCGCGCGCCTGATTGC
>NZ_JBFUKG010000077.1:0-638 GCF_056400945.1 Polaromonas sp. P4_H1
GCCGATGGCGATGACTGCACATGTTGTGTTTAGCGCTCTGGACGCCACCCAACCGGCCACGACTTCTGCGACAATCATCGAGCAGGTGATTCGCGGCAGTATCGGGTTCCAAGGTTTGTTGATGAGTGATGACGTGTCCATGAATGCTCTGGCGGGATCGATCGCGGAACGCACGCGGGCGATCGTCAGCGCCGGGTGCGACATGGTCCTGCATTGCAACGGCAAGCTGGACGAGATGCGCGACGTCGTCAGCGAGACCCCGGTTCTGGCTGGGAAGGCGCTTGAGCGCGCCAAGGCGGCTCTTGCTGCTCGCCGTCAGCCGCAGCCGTTCGACCGTACCGCCGGCCGCGCGGAACTGGACGCCTTGATCGCTCGAGCAGGAGCAAGTGCATGAGCGCTGAGATTTTGTCGTTTGAAACCGGACTGCCGGCCGAGGTCGTTCCCGACGACGAGCCGGCGCTGGTCGTCGACGTCGAAGGTTACGAAGGCCCGCTCGACCTGCTGCTCGCGCTCGCACGTCAGCAGAAGGTCGACCTGCACAAGATTTCGATCCTCGCGCTGGCCGACCAGTACCTGCTGTTCATCGAAGCCGCGCGGAAGATCCGTCTGGAACTCGCTGCCGACTATCTGGTGATGGC
>NZ_JBFUKG010000078.1:0-636 GCF_056400945.1 Polaromonas sp. P4_H1
CGCCGTAGGTGGCGAGAATGGTGACCTTCTTGATCATGCGAGAAAACCCTTCCTGAAACTCGCGAAACTTCTGGATTCCGGTAATCCGCCCGAGTGGCGAATTGCAAACAACGTCATCCGCCGAGACGGAAATAATTGTATCTACGTTCTTGCTGGCAATGGCCTCGACATAGGTCTGGGCGATTTGCGGCGCTTTGCCGTTGCTTTGGGTGTTCATAGTCTTTCCTTTCAGTGATTGGTCCACTGAAAGGAAGCCTAACGCTCATCAGTGACAGATTCTGGCAGTAGGAAAACGGCATTGAGCCCCTGCCGACCGCCCTGTAACCACACCGGGGTTCTGCTGCATTGGTTCTCAGCCTTTTGGGCATTTGAGATCACGAGAGAATTTCTCTTTGTCGAATGGCAATTAGCCAGCGTTGGTCAGTGTCCGGCCGATTCCCGGCTCATTTTCTCCAAAAGACCGCGCATCGCGTCGATCTGCGTGCCGAAGCCTGCCCAATCCCCAGACCTCAGCAGCTTCATTGCTTCGTTATAGCGATCAAGCGCCTCCTGCGCCCTGTTTTCCGCAGGGCTCGCACGTGGCATTTCCGTCGCAGCACTCAGCGATGTCGGCGACGCGTTAGTTTCGATGAAAAG
>NZ_JBFUKG010000079.1:0-635 GCF_056400945.1 Polaromonas sp. P4_H1
GAGTCGAACGGCGCGGGCTGATGTTCGTGCTGTCATCGCCATCCGGTGCCGGCAAGACGACGCTGACGCGGCTGCTGATCGACCGGATGCCGGGGCTGCAACTGTCGGTCTCGGCCACGACGCGCCCGATGCGGCCTGGCGAGGTTGACGGCAAGGACTACATCTTCGTCGACAAGCCGCGCTTCGAAAAAATGGCCAAGGGCAATGAACTGCTCGAATGGGCCACGGTGTTCGACAACCGCTACGGCACGCCACGTGCACCGGTGGAAGCCGCGCTCTCAGCCGGCAATGACGTGCTGTTCGATATTGACTGGCAGGGTACGCAGCAACTGCGTGAGAAGGCGCGGGCTGACGTCGTCAGCGTCTTCATCCTGCCGCCCTCGGCGGCCGATCTCGAAAAGCGACTTCATACCCGCGCGCAGGATTCGGACGAAGTGATCCGCGGGCGCATGAGCCGCGCCAGCCACGAGATGAGCCACTGGGCCGAATACGACTACATTGTCATCAACCACAATGTGGAAGAGGCCTATAGCGAGGTGCAGTCGATTCTCARGGCCGAGCGCCTGAAGCGCGAACGCCGCACCGGCCTGACATCTTTCGTCCGCGGGCTCCAGCAAGAACTCGAAGGCTAATAC
>NZ_JBFUKG010000080.1:0-634 GCF_056400945.1 Polaromonas sp. P4_H1
CGCTCGATCCGCGCAACACCCGCATCGTCATGGATGCGCTGCTGCGGATCAACAAGCACTTCGGCATCACCGTGATGTGCAACCTGCATTCGCTCGATCTGGCGCGCACCTATTGCGATCGCCTGATCGGCATGTCCGCCGGCCGCGTCGTGTTCGATGGCGCGCCGTCCGCGCTCACCGAGCATATCGCCCGTGAACTCTACGATCTCGAAGCCGATGAGGTGATGGGATCGGCGCATATGCCGACGCCTGTCCGCGTTCCCGAATACGGTGTTGCTGCCGTCGCGTGATTGCAGTGCGTTGAAATTATCGCGGTGACGTCATCGTAACGATGGCATCGCCGCGATAGACGCGCCTTCTACCAAGAAAAAACGTTTCACCTCAGATCAAAACAGGGACTGTCATGATCAACCGTCGCTCCATTCTGCTCAGCGCTGCGGCGCTGGCTTTCGCCGCCACCTCGGCCTCGGCCCAGGATTACAAGGCCAAGTATCCGGAACTGACCTTCGCCATCATCCCGGCAGAAAACGCCTCGGGCGTTACCGAGCGCTGGGCGCCCTTCGTCGCCTATCTGTCGAAAGAACTCGGCGTGAAGGTCAATTTGCGCATCGCCAATGACTACGCAGCCGTCATC
>NZ_JBFUKG010000081.1:0-633 GCF_056400945.1 Polaromonas sp. P4_H1
CGCTGGCACTGGTGCTCGGCAGCCGCGCTGAGGATGCATTCCGCCTCGCTATGATCGGCTCCGGCGGCAGCGTGGGCGTGTTCTGGTCCAATGGCCTCGTCGGCACCATCACTACGCTGGCGATTACGCTACTGTTCTGGCCACTGATCGATCGTGCCTTTATGGCCGTTGCGCGCATCTGGCGGCCGACGCCGGTGACGACGTAAGTCGTGCTCGCGCCTGGCTGGATGGAGGCCTAATCCGGCAGTGACGGCTGCGCCAGATATGCCAGCAGCTTTATCTCGCGGCGTCCGCGGGTGACAGTGTCGAGCACGAGGCCCGACGAAAATGAGAGCACGCCGACGATCATCAGGCCAGTCGAGAGCACGGCGGTGGGCAGCCGAGGCACCAACCCTGTTTCCAGATAGGTGACGGTGACGGGAATCGCGAGGCCGATCGAGACGATGCCGAAAAACAGGCCAATTGTGCCGAAGAAGCGCAGCGGCTTTTCCGAACGATAGAGCTTCATGATGGTGCCGAGGATCCGGAAACCGTCCTTCCACGTGCTGAGCTTGCTGATGGAGCCCTGCGGTCGCGCGAAATACGACGTCTCGATTTCAGCGACCGGCAGTGCGAGCTGCAGCGCATGAACGC
>NZ_JBFUKG010000082.1:0-632 GCF_056400945.1 Polaromonas sp. P4_H1
CGATGAAGCCGCGCACCAGCGCGCGGTCGCCGGCCCAAAGCAATTCAGGCCCGACGCGCAGATCGCGCGCCAGCGTCAGTGCGCGGCGTTCCCGCGTGAACAGATGCAGCGCCAGCAGATATGACCACCACGGCACCTGGTCGAGCCGGCGCAGCACCGCATCGACTTCGCCCGATGACGTGCGATAGCGGCCGCGCTCGACGGTCGAGAACACGTCGCGTTTCAGCAACACGCCTTCGGTCCAGGTCTTGGACAGCGCTGCGGCGTCCTGTGGCGGCAAACTCATCGAACAATCCTGAAATTCAAATCGCCGGCGTCATGCCGCGGCTGCAACGGGCAGGCTGGCGGCAATCCAGTCATCCATGTCGGCCAGCGCCCGCACGCTCATCGMCTGCTTCTTGGCAACGGTCTTCTCATTGCCGCGCAGCCGCGAGCCGTCGAGCTTCTTGGTCGGCGCCTGAGCCAGCGGCGGGAACAGGCCGAAATTGATGTTCATCGGCTGGAAAGAGCGCGGTCCAGCATCGATGGTTTCGATATGGCCGCCGGTGATGTGGCCGAGCAACGAGCCCAGAGCCGTCGTCACGGGCGGGGGCGCCAGCGACTGGCGCTTGGCATCGGCCGCGGCATAGAGG
>NZ_JBFUKG010000083.1:0-628 GCF_056400945.1 Polaromonas sp. P4_H1
GCCCCTTGCTGTATCGCGTAAACAGCGTCGGGCGGTTGATGCCGATTGGCTAGTCGCGGATCTGGCGGTGCCGACGTCATTGGACTTGACTGAAGTCAGCACACTCTATTGCACGGCCCACGTCGGACTTTTAGCGGAATCGCTTCCTCACTTTGTGATTCCGAACCTCAAGCGGGTGGTAGCTTTCACCTCGACCAGCATAGTGACCAAGCGAAACTCTGAAATCGCTGAGGAGCGAGCACACGTCCGTCATTGGGAAGAAGCGGAGCGACGAGTAATTGAAGTTTGCGAGCGACTTGGCATTGTCTGGACGGTATTGCGGCCGACCATCATCTATGCGGAGGGGCGCGATGCCAATATCACCAGGCTTGCGCGATTGATTCAAAAGATCAGTTTCATGCCGCTTGCGGGCACGGGCGCTGGCCTGCGGCAGCCAGTGCATGCAGAAGATCTGGCCATTGGCGCCATCGCAGCTGCTCGAAGTCCGGCTGCAGAAAACAAAATCTACGCTGTGCCCGGCACCGAGATCCTCAGCTATCGCGAAATGATAGGACGTATTTTTGACGGATTGCACAAACGGCGTTGCATTGTTTCCGTCCCGCCATTCCTATGGCGCGCGGCATTTGCG
>NZ_JBFUKG010000084.1:0-625 GCF_056400945.1 Polaromonas sp. P4_H1
CGCCAAGTGGATTCCGGTCGTGCGCAAGGCCAATGTAAAGGCGGATTGACGAATGAAGATCGATCCCGCTGAACTTGGCGCCGAAAAGGCCTATCGTCTGCTCACCGGCATCGTCGTCCCGCGACCGATCGCATGGGTGACCAGCCTGTCGCAGGCAGGTACCGTCAACCTTGCGCCGTTCAGTGCTTTCACCTTCGTCTCGCCCAAGCCGCCGATGCTGGCAATCAGCGTCGGCCGCAAATCAGGCGTCTACAAAGACACGGCACGCAACATCCTGGATCGCGAAGAATACGTCATTCACATCGCGGATTCGCCGTTGATGTCTGCGGTTCACGAAAGCTCCGCCGAACATCCGCCGGAGGTGAGTGAGGTCGAAGTCCTCGGTCTCGAGACGACCCCCAGCGACCATATCGGGGTGCCGCGGCTGACGGCGGCACCTATCGCGATGGAATGCCGATTTCGGCAATGCCTCGAATTCGGCGATACCCGCAGCCGGTTGATCGTCGGCGAAGTAGTCGCATTTCACATCAAGGACGATCTGCTCGCCAACGGCAAGATCGAGACCGAGAGTCTCGATCCGATCGCCCGCATTGCCGGTCCGCGTTACGCGCGGCTAGGCGAGATC
>NZ_JBFUKG010000085.1:0-623 GCF_056400945.1 Polaromonas sp. P4_H1
GGCTCGTTGCCGCCGGCACCACCACCTGCGCCACCACCACCACCGCCCGAAGTGCGACCTTCGGCAGAGCTGTTAGACCCGGTAGTTCCAGTCGCTGCATTCGATCCACTAAGGGAGCTGGCATTGTTGCCAGTCTGCGATCCTGCAGCGTGCGGCGCCGCGTGTGGAGTGCTCGAGGTCGGGCGATCGACTGCCGTCCCCGTACTGGTAGTGCCGGGCTGTGTAACGCCATTGCCTGCGGAATTGACCTGAGGCGCGCTCGGATTTGCACCGCTCTGTGCGAATGCGGCAGGAGCAGTCATCAGTGCCGCTGCCGCAACTGCTATCAACGTCTTCTTCATATTGTCCTCGTTCGTTGTCATGCCCCGAGCTGGATGAATTAACTTGCTCGCTTGTTGTTCCTGGCGAGAAATCGCGCAACAGTGGAACAACACTCGCTTCTCCTTCACCCATTTGCCCGAGGCGGTTCCCCGACATCATCCTGGCGGCCTTCCGACGGCGCGCGTGAGACGCCAGAAGCGGGAAGGTTGGCCTCGCCGATCGGTGCGGGCAAGCCGATCCTGAGGGCGGAAGAAAACGGAACATCCTACGATTAGAATGGTTCTGATGGCGAACGCATAGCG
>NZ_JBFUKG010000086.1:0-615 GCF_056400945.1 Polaromonas sp. P4_H1
CCGATAGTTGCGTTCGAGCGTACGGGAGGCGATCACCAGTGGAATGAAGACCAGCACGTAAAGTAGCGCGCCCATGGTCAGCGGCGTCGCATTGGCGGACATCGACAGCGCGGAATTGGCGCGGCCAAGAATCTCGTTGACACCGATGGCGCTGCCAAGCGCGAGGTTCTTGGTGATGGAGATCGCGCGGTTTGTGAGCGGCGGAATGCCGAGGCGGACCGCTTGCGGCAGGATCACATAGCGCAGCGTCTGAGCGAAGGTGAGCCCTGTTGAGCGCGCGGCCAGCCACTGGCCCTTCGGCACCGAGGTAATGCCGGCCCAGAAGATCTCTTCGGCAAAGGCCGCAAGCACCGCGCCGAGGGACATCCACAGCACGATGAGGCTGGGCAGGACGATGCCGATATTTGGGAAGCCGAAGAATAATACCAGGATGATTGCGAGCGGCGGCAGGGAACGGAAAATGTCGACGAACACCATGATGAGGAAATTGACCGGCTTCCAGCCGATCGCCCGGAGCGCCGCGAGGCCGAAGCCGGCGCCGATACCGGTGATGACCACTGCGAGACCGGCAAGAATGGTAACGCCGGCGCCCTGCAAAATCTCCCAGCCGTACTT
>NZ_JBFUKG010000087.1:0-613 GCF_056400945.1 Polaromonas sp. P4_H1
CTCTGCTGGCTTCGCTTCGCCCTTTTTCTCTTCAATAACAATCTCTTCTGCGGAGTCCATGAGACAGCAATCCATCCAGTTCAAGCAGCGCTATAGTGCCGGCAAATCACAGCGGACATTGCGTCAGTTGCATGACGCTTCGATGACATTGAGGAACCAGCCTGCCGCGCCGTCAAGGCACCGTTCGACGCGCCGCGTTTGACGTCCAAGGCTAAGTCAGGCGTCGCGCAGCAGTTCCGCAGCCAATGCACGGGTCACCGGCCGCCCAAGCCGGAGCGCCTCGCTATCCAGCAATTCCACCGTATGGCGGGCGGCGGCGAATGACCGCTCGATGCGGCTGGCCACATAGCTGACCACGCTCTCGTCGATGCTGAGCTGGCGGTCGGCGCAAAACTTCACGATCAGCGCCCGAAACAACCCGTCATCCGGTGGCAGCAGATTGACTACCGGGATCGCACGGAGCCGCGACCGCAGATCGCGCAACTCGACCTCCATGGCGGCCGGGGCGACCCGCGCCGTAATCAGCACATAGGCGTTGTCCTGACGTGCCAGATTAAGAAGGTGGAACAGCGCCCGCTCGTCGAAGGCACCGGCATTGAGATCCTCCACCACC
>NZ_JBFUKG010000088.1:0-612 GCF_056400945.1 Polaromonas sp. P4_H1
CCAGAGCTCCAACGGCGACATCGCCTGGAGCGGCGGCACGCTGGCTGCGGGCGTGGCCTCGGCGCTGGTGGCCGGCTTCTCGGTCGACCAGGACAGCTGGGACTACAGCGCCAGCCAGAACCTGGACTTCCTGCGCGCCGGTGAAACCATCACCTTCTCGTACAACGTGGTGGCCACCGACGACTCGGGGGCGGGCAACGCCGCCTCGGCGGCCACGACGGTGACGATCACCATCACCGGCAGCAACGACCAGCCGACGCTGACGATCGGCGACACGGCCGGCGCGATGAACGAAGGCAACGGAGCGGCCCTGCTCACCGACAGCGGCGCGCTGAGCTTCGCCGATGTGGACGCCAACGAYGYGGTCACGGTCAGCCAGAGCTCCAACGGCGACATCGCCTGGAGCGGCGGCACGCTGGCTGCGGGCGTGGCCTCGGCGCTGGTGGCCGGCTTCTCGGTCGACCAGGACAGCTGGGACTACAGCGCCAGCCAGAACCTGGACTTCCTGCGCGCCGGTGAAACCATCACCTTCTCGTACAACGTGGTGGCCACCGACGACTCGGGGGCGGGCAACGCCGCCTCGGCGGCCACGACGGTGACGATCACCATCAC
>NZ_JBFUKG010000089.1:0-608 GCF_056400945.1 Polaromonas sp. P4_H1
GCGCATTGATGACGCGACCTTTCCAGGCCGGATGTGGAGACAGTGTCTTGGGAGGCATACGGAAGGCGGGAACGCCGAGGCCGGCAGCAAAGTGGGAATCGAATGGTTTGGCCGTTACGCCGTCAGTATCGATCCGCACGACCTCACCGAGATGAACCTGCTTGTCGATTTCCAGTCCGATCAATTCACCGAGCCTGACATAGCGCGACAGGCCGGAGACGCGAAAATGCGTCGGCGTCACCTCGGACACCATGCCACCGACACGAACCGTGGGCACGTCCCGGCGCAGGGTTGCGATGGTCGATTCGAGTTTTTCAAGCGCGTTCATCGAGCTCTCCCGCCGGTCACATCAGGCATCAGGCTTTTGGATCGCCCAGCGTGCGAATGGCGTTCTGCATGGTACTTTCGGAATTGTCGATCAATGAGCTGACGCTCTGGAAGGTGCGCTGTGCGGTCATCATCTGTGTGAGTTCTGTCAGAGGATCGACATTTGATCCTTCGACGTAGCCCTGCTGAAAGCCGACCGTGACGAAGTCGAGCGCGGTGGTCGCCGGCTTGCTCGGAATCACGCCTGACGTTCCGAATCGTTCCAGCTTTGCGTCCGGAGC
>NZ_JBFUKG010000090.1:0-608 GCF_056400945.1 Polaromonas sp. P4_H1
CTTCATCGATCATCCTCGCCTGCATCGCCGGAGAAGAGTTCGACAAATCGTCACGCATGCTCCAGCCAAAGCCGGGACGGTCGATCAGGATAACGCGGTGTTTTTCTGCCAGCATATAGCCGAGCGGCAGCCGCATGGTCTCCATGCTCGACGTGGCACCGTGGATGAAGACAATCGGCAGGTCGGATGCATCGCGCGGTCCGATCTGCACCACATGCAGACGGCCATCCGTGACGTCGACAAGCTCACCCGTTGGCGGATATTGACGCTCGAATACCAGCACGCCGACCTGCGTGGCCACTGCCAGCACGCATAGCACGGCCACCACAGTGACTGATATCATCGCCGATATCCGGGGAATTTTGTGCACGATCCAGCTACGCGACGGTACCCTGAGGGTTTCGCGCCGCGCGCCATTTACGCGCTGACGCCAAGACGACCAATGCCCGGGAGTTTGATCGCGGGCCGGCGGATGTCGAGGCCGAATACGGCACCGAGCAGATTGAGTTCAAGCCCTTCGACCCAGCCTGCAGTGACACCGAGATAGCCGCCCAGCGTGGCGCGCACGCCGGTCCCGGAGGGTGTCCAGCCAAAGGCATTGCCGGCAT
>NZ_JBFUKG010000091.1:0-603 GCF_056400945.1 Polaromonas sp. P4_H1
CGGAATTGATCAGCGCGACGGCATTCCGATGACGATAGAACACACCCTCCCAAGGGTCGTTGCGCAGCAGCAGCTTCAGGACATCTTCAATGCGATCCACGACAACCGCGTCCCACCACCCAATCTCTGGGCCGCCGTGAATCAAAACGAGATCACCGATACCGATCGCCCCCCAACTTTGAGGCATTGTCGGATAAGCTGGCAACTCAGCTCCGCTGGGCTCTTGCGCCCCGACTATACTGAGCAGATTAGATGAGGCGATCCCGTGAAGCTCGGCGTGCTTCATTTGCTCAATCTGGCGTTCAGCAGACATTACAGAGCGGAACAGCTTGGTTTGTATGATAGGAATAGAGAGCCGCCCTGTTGGACTGACCTGGCCTAAGGGCAAGTCCATCGCGATTTCCGCAAAACCGAGGGGCGGATGACTGACCGCTTTGTAGCCGTCTTCGGTAGCAGCCCGGACCGCAAATTCAGTCGAGGAGAGAAATCTCGCGCCTCGTTCTCGCCCCGTTTTATCGCGGCCAAACACAAACAACTCGCTGAAGGTCGGGTCAGGCGTTTTCTTGATCGAAGTAGCTTGGGCCATTGGCGTCCCCCTTAAAC
>NZ_JBFUKG010000092.1:0-602 GCF_056400945.1 Polaromonas sp. P4_H1
GATCCCGGCTGGGCAGGGCTCGGCAACGGTGACCGTTATGGTCGCCGGTGACACCACCAGCGAGCCGAATGAAAATTTCACGCTGACGCTTCAGAGCGCTTCCAATTCCACCGCCGTGGCGACCACGATCGGCACCGCGCAAGCCACCGGCACCATCGTCAATGATGACGTCGCGATCACCAAGATCAGCGCCATCCAGGGTACGGGCGCCACCAGCGGAATGGTCGGCCAGACGGTCACCGTCGAAGCCATCGTCGTCGGTGATTTCCAGAATGGGGACGGCGACAACAGCCGCAACCTGAACGGCTTCTATGTTCAGGAAGAGGTGACCGACTCCGACGGCAATGTCCTGACCTCTGAAGCCATCTTCGTATTCGGCGGCAACGGTGACG
The DNA here is from genome assembly GCF_056400945.1 of Polaromonas sp. P4_H1. Taxonomy (NCBI): domain Bacteria; kingdom Pseudomonadati; phylum Pseudomonadota; class Betaproteobacteria; order Burkholderiales; family Comamonadaceae; genus Polaromonas; species Polaromonas sp. P4_H1. Next base: position 393 of record NZ_JBFUKG010000092.1, read on the forward strand.
TGGCCGTCGGCGACCGTGTCCGTGTCACCGGTTCGATCAGCGAGTATTTCGGTCTCACCGAACTCACCGCGACCAACATTTCCGTGGTTGAAGCGGGAGCAGTTGCCGATATCAACACGATGGCGACCGTGATCGATCTGCCGGGTGCCGGCACCACGCTGAGCCAGGACGGCGATTATCAGCCGAACCTCGAAGCCTATGAGGGCATGC
>NZ_JBFUKG010000093.1:0-602 GCF_056400945.1 Polaromonas sp. P4_H1
ACCAATTGCAGGTCGGTGACGAGGTCGCGCATCTTTCCAAGATTGTCGCGCGCAAGCAGCGTCTTGCCTTCGAGCACCACGAGCACGTCGAATTCGGTGGACGGGAAGCGCTTCGTCACTTCCTCGTATTGCTTGTATTCCTTGCTGTCAGAACGAAATAGCTGGCTTAGCGAATCGTCGATCTTGATGCGCTGGATGCCAAAGATCGCACCGATCACCAGCGCGAGCAGGATCACGCAGGACAGGATCGGCGCCTTCACCGCGATCAGACCGATGCGCTCGAGCCCGAAGGCGATGCTGATCGGCCCCTTGCGCAATTTATTCATATCCGCGTCGTGGGGGGGAACCGTATCGTGCATACCCTGTCCAGTCCTGTCGTCAGCGGCGTCTGCCTAGCAAGCGTCGCGGGCAGTAGTAAGGCTGGAATCGGCGAGACCGAACAGCGCTAGCCCTTGAAAACATGCGGTAAATTTGCCGCGGGCAGATGTAGCAGGTCTGTATGACACATCGCAAGGCGGCGAGCGCGCCGAGGTTGCGTTTCAGGTCACACAATGGAGCGCAGAGGCTGTTGTTTCATGCTGGTGCAACGAGCGGTGCTACCA
>NZ_JBFUKG010000094.1:0-599 GCF_056400945.1 Polaromonas sp. P4_H1
GGATGTTGAAATCACCGGCCCGGATGGACTTCCGCATCCGATTGCCGAATTCGAGGCGATGTATTCCGCCGGTGCGACGACGGCGGTGCATGCGACATAGCTGACAGGCAAGGGATGCAGTGACGGCGACCGATCTTGTTCTGCATCACTATCCGCGTTCGCCGTTTGCCGAGAAGGTGCGCGTCGCCTTCGGATTGAAGGGTCTGTCTTGGCGATCGGTGATTCAGCCGCGGATCGTGCCGAAGCCAGAGCTCGTGGCGCTCACCGGAGGCTATCGCCGCATTCCGGTGCTGCAGATCGGCGCAGACGTCTATTGCGATACGCGCCGCATTCTCGCGGAGCTTGAGCAACGTTTTCCCGAGCTGACGCTTTATCCGGCGGGCACGCGCGGTCAGGCCGATATCATCGCGGCCTGGGCCGATCGCGCGCTCTTTGCCAATGCTCTTGGACTGGTCTTCGGCCTGAACGGAGATCGTTTTCCGCCAGAACTGCATGCCGATCGCGCGAGTTTCACGTCAGGCAAGTTCGATGGTTGGGACAGCGTGAAGATGCGTGAGCAGATTCCTGCGCTCCGCAACCGGTTTCGCATTCATCTAGCC
>NZ_JBFUKG010000095.1:0-599 GCF_056400945.1 Polaromonas sp. P4_H1
AGCCGCCCTCGCGGCGCACCACCAGCGACAGCTTCGCGTGGGTCTTCAATTCCAGGAAGCCATAGACCACTTGGACACCGGCGCGTTCGAGATCGCGCGCCCAGCGGATATTGGCCTCTTCATCAAACCGCGCACGCAGTTCGACGAGCGCCGTTACCGACTTACCGGCCTCAGCGGCCTCCACCAGCGTGCGGACAATCGGCGAATTGTTGGAGGTGCGATACAGAGTCTGCTTGATCGCCACCACATCCGGATCGCGCGCGGCCTGCTGCAGGAACTGCACGACGACGTCGAAGGACTCATAGGGATGATGGACAATCAGGTCCTTCTGMCGGATCGCGGCAAAGAYGTCGCCGCCATGATCGCGGACACGTTCCGGATGACGCGGCACATAGGGCACGAATTCGAGATCGGGCCGATCGAGCCGCGTGAGCTGCGAGACCTCGTTCATGGCGAGAATGCCGTCGACCAGCAGGATTTCGTCATCCGAGGTCGCCAGCGCGCGCTGCACGAAGGCACGGAGTTCTGCCGGCATGCCGGCTTCGATTTCGAGGCGGATCACCGACCCTCTGCGGCGACGCTTCAGCGCAGTCTCGAAC
>NZ_JBFUKG010000096.1:0-596 GCF_056400945.1 Polaromonas sp. P4_H1
TGCACGTCGCCCTTGATCGCGAAATAGGCCTCGCCCCGCTTGATGGTGCGGGTATCGATGGAGATGCCGGTGATGCCTTCCGGCAGCGCGCCTTGCACCGTGGCGTGCATCGCGTCGGCTATCGCGGCTGATGTCCAAAGAAACTCGCTCATGCAGTCCTCTTGGCAAGCGCCGCTGCGGCGGCCTCGTGATCGCTGAACGGCAGCGTGCGGTCACCGACGATCTGTCCGGTTTCATGGCCCTTGCCGGCGATCAGCAGGGCATCGCCGGGCTGCAGGCCTTCGACAGCCACACGAATGGCCTCGGCGCGGTCGCCGATTTCGATAGCGCCTTTCGCAGCGGCCAGAATGGCAGCGCGGATGCTTGCAGGATTCTCGCTGCGCGGATTGTCGTCGGTAACGATCACGCTGTCGGCATTTTCACTGGCGATCTCGCCCATCAGCGGCCGCTTGCCGGCATCGCGATCGCCGCCGGCGCCGAATACCACGACGAGCTTGCGCTTTGCGTAAGGGCGCAGCGCCTGCAGCGCCTTCGCGAGCGCATCCGGCTTGTGTGCGTAATCGACGAACACCGGCGCGCCATTATGAGTGCCAACC
>NZ_JBFUKG010000097.1:0-595 GCF_056400945.1 Polaromonas sp. P4_H1
CAGATCATCATAGCGATCGACCAGAAGATCGCGCAAAGTCGCCCAGCTGGTTTCAGTCACGGGAGCTGCCCTGCGCGCACGGGCCGACAGCCGCTGGCATTATGCGACGGGCGCGACACAACAATCACGGTCGCTGGCTGCGGCAGTCCGTCCGGTCGCTTTTGCCCGACTTCCAATGACTCAAGTCGCATGGCAAACGCGGGGGCGCGGTCGCCATCGCCCGTTGTATCGAGCAGCACCGCATGCTGGACGCTGCCGGTGGGACCGATCCACATTTGCGCGGCAACGCGATATGGCCCCCTAGACTCGTCATCGTAACTGCACATCACCCGCCCAAGTGCGGACTGCAGCGCCGCGGAAAATGATGCGTATGGATCCGGACTATCTCCGACCTGGCGACCGGGCGCTTGGTGCGGCAACAGAGTGACGGCGCCGCGGTCCACATAGCGGACATCGAGACCGCCTGCCGCCACCATCCGGCGCAAGGCGATCGTGGGATGAAACATGCCACTGACAGGTGAGGCGTAGCGGCCTGCAAGAAGATCGTCATCTACCAGAATTTCGATACCGGTTACTCGCGCATAGACGACGAGGG
>NZ_JBFUKG010000098.1:0-593 GCF_056400945.1 Polaromonas sp. P4_H1
GGCAGACCCCACGATGACCAGCGCGTCGAGCGCCGACGCCGCCGTCAACAACGCGGCCAAGCCCGTCGCCACCGTTACGCAACTCGCCAATTACCTGATCACCGGCTTCTGGCAATACAGCTACACGATCGCGCATCACTGGGCGGTGACGACGATCAGCTACAACATCAACGGATTGACGCCCACCGAGCAGTTTCTCGCGCAGTCGGCGCTCAATGCCTGGCATGAGGTCGCCAATGTCAGCTTCGTCCAGACCACCGGCGTAGCCAACATCACGTTCAATCACAACGGCTCGATGACCGCCTTCGAGACCGACAATTACAACGGCGCCGGGATCATCAGTTCCGCCACCATCGACATCAGCGCCGACTGGATTACCAGCGACGGCGGCGCCTATGACGGCAAGACCGGCATCGATAGCTACAGCTACCAGACCTACATCCACGAGATCGGCCACGCGCTCGGTCTGGGCCATCAGGGCCCCTACAACGGCAGCGCCTCCTATGCGACCGGCGCCACCTACGCCAACGACACCTGGCAATATTCGATCATGTCGTATTTCCAGCAGTCGTTCTATGCGGGCAGTTCGACCC
>NZ_JBFUKG010000099.1:0-588 GCF_056400945.1 Polaromonas sp. P4_H1
GATCAGGGGCCAGCGGCGGGCCTGAACCCTGGCCAAAGTCGGTTTCCTCGCCCGGCGAAACCCATTATGGTGCCCTTCGATTTCACGCGGCGTGAAGTTTTAACCCCATTATTATCAAAGGCTTGGCGGTTTCCGCGCCTTTGGAGGACGCCTTGACGACCTATATCTCGACGCGGGGAGAGGCCCCGAAACTCGGTTTTTGCGATGTCATGCTGACCGGGCTTGCCCGCGACGGCGGCCTCTACATTCCCGAGGTCTGGCCCCAGTTGTCAGCCGAGACCATCGCGTCGCTGTTCGGCCGGCCCTATTGGGAAGTCGCCGTCGAGGTGCTCCGGCCGTTCGTGGCCGGCGAGATTTCCGACGAGGATCTCGGGCGCATGGCCAATGAGGCCTATGCCACCTTCCGCCATCCCGCCGTGGTGCCGCTCGACCAGACCGCGCCGAACCAGTTCGTGCTCGAGCTGTTTCATGGCCCGACGCTGGCGTTCAAGGACGTCGCCATGCAGCTCATCGCGCGGCTGATGGATCACGTCCTCGCCAAGCGCAATCAGCGCACCACGATCGTGGTCGCGACCTCGGGCGACACCG
>NZ_JBFUKG010000100.1:0-588 GCF_056400945.1 Polaromonas sp. P4_H1
GAATTGATGACCAGCGCGTTCGGCGACAGCTCCGCCGCGGTCACTGCGGGAAATGCATAATCGAGACCGTGATAAATCTCATCCGAGATGAAGCGAATGCCCGCATCATCTGCCGCGTGGATCAGGCTGGTGAGCGCTTCGCGCGACATCATGGTGCCCGTAGGATTGGCCGGACTCGCGACCAGCACGCCCTTCAGCGGCTTTTCACGATGCGCGGCGAGCAGATCCTCGGCGGTCAAGGCGTGCCGCTTGTCGGCATGGGTCTCGATCAGCACCGGCTCGCAGCCCAGCGCGGTGAGGATGTGCCGATACGGCGGATAGCCAGGCACGGTGACGGCGACGCGGTCGCCGGGCTCGAACAGGGCCAGGAAGGACAGGATGAACGCGCCGGAGGAGCCGGTAGTCACCACGATCTGCTCCGGATCGACCGTGCAGCCATAGACGTCGCGGTAATGCCTGGAGATCCGCGCACGCAGCGAGGGGATGCCAAGCGCGGCGGTATATTCGATCCGCCCGTGCGCCAGCGCGGCCTGCGCAGCCTCGATGGCCACCTTGGGCGCGGGCGCTGCCGGCTGCCCGACTTCCATG
>NZ_JBFUKG010000101.1:0-587 GCF_056400945.1 Polaromonas sp. P4_H1
GGCTGCAAGGGCTTGGGGCGCAATGTGGATTTCGAACTGGCGATCCCCATCTACGCTGTGTATAACGCGGCCTCCGCAGCCATAAAGCGCGGTTTTCAGGAGAGAAGTGATGTCCGAGCGGTGGACGCCCGATAGCTGGCGCGGCAAGCCCGTGCTGCAAATGCCGGAATACCCGGATCTCAAGGCCCTTGGCGATGTCGAGGCGCAGCTTGCCACGTTTCCGCCGCTGGTTTTTGCAGGCGAAGCCCGCAATCTGAAGAAGTCGCTCGCCCGCGTGGCTGCCGGCGAGGCCTTCCTGCTGCAGGGCGGCGATTGCGCCGAGAGCTTTGCCGAGCATGGCGCCAACAATATCCGCGATTTCTTCCGCGCCTTCCTGCAGATGTCGGTGGTGCTGACCTATGCCGGCGCGCTGCCCGTGGTGAAGATCGGCCGTATCGCCGGCCAGTTCGCCAAGCCGCGGTCCTCGCCGATGGAGAAGCTCAACGGCGTCGAACTGCCGAGCTATCGCGGCGACATCATCAATGACATCGCCTTCACGCCAGAATCGCGCGTGCCCGATCCGCAGCGCCAGCTGATGGCCTATCGCC
>NZ_JBFUKG010000102.1:0-586 GCF_056400945.1 Polaromonas sp. P4_H1
CAGTAGGTATCGAGCCACAGACCGATGCAGCCGCGTTCACGCGCGATCTCTTCCGCCTTGGCGAGGACCTTCGAGCCGATGTCCTGGCCGCGAAACTGCTCGGGCACGACGAACAGTTCGACGAAACACCAGTTGAACGCGGTCTTGCCCCAGATGCCGCCGATCGGCTCGCCGGTCGCAGGATCGTGGATCAGGATCGAGAGCGGCTGGTGATTGTTGGGGCCAACGGTCTTGGTATTGTAGGCCAGCAACGCATTTGCGACCACCAGCCGTTCGGCCTCGCCGGGCGCATCCGGCACGGTGATGACCGGCGCGTCGGTCATGCTTCGCCGGCAGTGTCGAACATCGCAGCAGACATCGCTTCGGCTGCGGTCTTGCCGGCCCACACCACGAACTGCAATGCCGGATAGTAGCGCTCGCAGGAATGGATCGCCGATACCAGCATCGCTTCGCACTGCGCGGTCGTTGCGGTGAGGCCATCGGGCAGCACCAGTGCCTGCCGGTACATCACCATGCCTGAGTGAGTCCAGATATCGAAAGGACCGCCCCACATCTGTTCGTTGATCGCGGCGATCAGGCGCTGCAC
>NZ_JBFUKG010000103.1:0-586 GCF_056400945.1 Polaromonas sp. P4_H1
CCGCAAGCACTTTGCGGAGAGCGGCCTCAAGGTTGCCGCCGCCTGCGCCGAGACGCTGCTCAGTCTGGAACGTCTGCGCGGTCAGGTCGCGGCCGGGATCGTGTAGAGGCGCGAGCCTTAGTCGAACAGGCTCGATACCGACTCTTCCGATGCGGTGCGGCCGATCGCTTCGGCGATCAGCGAGGCAACCGAGAGCACGCGGATGTTCGGCGATTTGCTGACGGCTTCCGTGGGCTGGATCGAGTCCGTGATCACCAATTCCTTGAGCTTGGAATTGGCGATGCGCGCGGCGGCGCCGCCGGACAGCACGCCATGGGTGAGATAGGCGGAGACGTCCTTGGCACCGTATTTGAGTAGCGCATCGGCGGCGTTCACCAGCGTGCCGCCGGAGTCGACGATGTCGTCGATCAGGATGCAGGTGTAGCCGGCGACGTCGCCAATCACGTTCATCACTTCGGATTCACCGGGGCGTTCGCGGCGCTTGTCGACGATGGCGAGCGGCGCGTTGATGCGTTTGGCAAGGCCGCGGGCACGGGCGACGCCGCCGACGTCGGGCGACACCACCATCACATTGGCGAGATCGAAC
>NZ_JBFUKG010000104.1:0-583 GCF_056400945.1 Polaromonas sp. P4_H1
CGCCGCAACTGTTTCTCGCGACCGGTGCCACCCGCTGGAACGATCCGAAGCAGTTTCCATGGACCATGGGCTGGCTGCCGAGCTACCACGCCGAAGCTGCGGCCTATGCGAAGTATCTTCTGAAGGAGAAGCCGGATGCCAAGATCGGCGTGCTCTATCAGAATGACGATTTCGGCAAGGACTATCTGAAGGGACTGAAGGAAGGTTTCGGCGACAAGGCGGCGTCAAGGATCGTGGCTGAAGCGAGCTACGAGGTTTCCGAGCCGACCATCGACTCGCAGATCGTCAAGCTGAAGKCCKCCGGCGTCGATACGCTGTTCTCCTTTGCTGTCGGAAAATTCGCCGCACAGTCGATCAAGAAAGTCGCCGAGCTCGGCTGGAAGCCGCTGCACATCGTGCCGAATGCGAGTTCGTCGGTGGGCAGCGTGATCCGTCCGGCAGGCTTCGAGAATGCGCAGGACGATTTGTCCGCGACCTTCGCCAAGGATCCGACCGATCCGCAGTGGAAGGACGATCCGGGCATGCAGAAGTTCTACGCCTATGTCGAGAAGTACATTCCGGAAGGCAAGGCGATGGAGAGCAC
>NZ_JBFUKG010000105.1:0-580 GCF_056400945.1 Polaromonas sp. P4_H1
GAGTGAATGTCTGATCGATGCCGACTGGATCGAAGGTGCGGGGAATCGCTGCATCCGCCGCGAAGATGGCCTTCACTTCGCTGGCGAAATACAGTCGACCTTCGCGCTCGCAGAAATGCAAAGGGCAAATGCCGGTACGATCGCGCGCCAACACCAGACGACGGGCTACCGAGTCCCAGATCGCGAGCGCCCACTGTCCGGTCATCCGCTCGAACGCGTCCTCGCCCCAGGCCCGATCGGCGTTGACGATGACCTCCGTGTCGCTGCGGGTCCGGAACCTGTAACCAAGCCCGATCAGCTTCTCACGCAACTCAACGTAGTTGAATATCTCGCCGTTGAACACGATCCACGTCGTGCCGCTCGCGTCCGCGAGAGGCTGCTGACCGCTCGAAATGTCGATGATGGACAAGCGGGCATGTGCCAATCCTGCGCGTTCGTCCCGGTATAGTCCGCGCTCGTCCGGGCCGCGATGGGCCAGCGCGCCGAGCATGCGCATCAAGGCTTCGCGGGAGGGGGGCCCTGCGGCGGCGGTTACTGACACTATGCCCGCGACACCGCACATGCAGGTTAGTCCTCGAAC
>NZ_JBFUKG010000106.1:0-580 GCF_056400945.1 Polaromonas sp. P4_H1
CCGTAAGCCGATGCAGATCGTCCCACGGCKGCACGCTGAGCGACAATGACAAGAGATCGCCCGTGCCTCCCATCTCGAAGGTGTATTTGGCGAGACGGCCGATATCCCGCTCGACGATCATCAGATCATTTGCCGTATAGCTCGCAGCCTTCGGGTCGTCGGCGCGGTCGCCCATCCAGATCTGATGGACGCGCACAAGGGATTCCTCGGCCACATAGCGGGTCTTGCCCGCCAGCAGCAGGAACACGCACATGGATTCGCAATAGGCCTGCGGCACGACCGCCGGCTTCATGACGCCCGAGGATGATTGCAGGTCGACCGTGATACCGACTGTGGTGCGCAGACCAAGCTTGCGCCAGCGCCGGCCCATGGTGATGGCGTCATTGACCGAGCCGCCGCTGGAATCCAGCACCACTGTCGCGTCAGTCAGATCGCGGCCTTTGGAAAACTCGTCGAAATCCCTAACGGTGTCGCCGGTGACAATCCCCACCGCGCCGATCCAGCCACGGCAATTCGGCTCGCAGGCGACCCAGGTGAAGCGCATCGGGAGTTTGCGTTCTTCGAGAACGGCTGCAGCTTG
>NZ_JBFUKG010000107.1:0-576 GCF_056400945.1 Polaromonas sp. P4_H1
AGGCGCTTGCGTCAGGTTTGCCGGTTTACGACGCCAAGGGCGGTTCGAGTTCGGTCGGTGCGGGCGCGCAATTGCGCTACAAGCTCGATCCGCAATGGGAAGTGCGCGGCTATGTCGAATATGACAAGCTGCTCGGCAGCATCGCCGATAGTCCGCTGGTGAAATTCCGTGGGTCGACCAATCAGGTCACCTACGGCGTCGGCGTGGCCTATTCGTTCGACGTCGGCGTGCGATAGCACGTACGATTGCACAGCGTGGCCAATACGGCGCACGCTAGCTCACGCTTCTAGCGCTCCCCGATCAGATAGTACGACAACATCGTATCCAGCTCCTGTTCCAGCTCGCCATTGGCGAAGGCATCCGGACGGAATGCGATCGCCGCATCGAGTGCCGAGCCGACCATTCTCGGAATGAAGAAACTTCCGGCTTCGCGATTGAAGCCAGGGCGTAGCTCGTCGGCATGGTTGTCAAACATGCCACGCAAGAGGCCTTGCCGCTGCGGAAAGGGGTCGAATGGCCACTGAACAGGGGGACGGCCGGAGGCGGTCTCCATCAAGACCTTCAGCAGCGGCATCA
>NZ_JBFUKG010000108.1:0-574 GCF_056400945.1 Polaromonas sp. P4_H1
CACGCATTGAACTCCGCCCAGTCGCCGCGCATGGTCACGACCATCAGAAGCGGGAAGCGCGTGCAGGCCTGCAGCGCCAGCGTGTTGATACAGTTGCCGACGCCGCTCGACTGCATCAGCAGCGCGCCGCGCTCGCCGCCGAGCCAGGCGCCTGCGAGATAGCCGATACCTTCTTCCTCGGTCGTCAGCACAACGGAATTGATCGCATTGTCCTCGTCGGCGAGACGGATCGCCGTGGAGTGTCCGGCATCGGGCACATAGACGATGTGCTTGACGTCGGCCTCCTTCAGGATGCGGAACACATCGTGCCGCCAATCCACCTGTGAACCGGGCGTGGGCCCTGCATCTGACATTCCAGTCTCCGTTGCTTGCAGCATAGCGCTGACTCACGCTTAGCCCAAAGCAGACGGCCCGACGCATACCGATTTGCTCGAAGAGATATGCCGAGATTTGATCTCTGGCGTTGCAACATCAGCAGCGCGCGAATGGTGCGACGCAGCTACGTTTTTCTGGGATCGATCATGTGTCCAACCCAGATATTCCGGGCGACGAGATCGGCGGCGATCTCCGTGAA
>NZ_JBFUKG010000109.1:0-573 GCF_056400945.1 Polaromonas sp. P4_H1
ACCGTTGACCGTGCCGCGCGTCGCTTCGACCATTTTCTCGACGAGTCCCTCTCCTGGATCGCCGATAAGGCGGTCGCACGTCTCGAGGAAACGGCTCGTGACAGCGCGACCATTACGGAGGAGGAAATACAAGGTCAGAAGCGAGAACAGCAACAGAAAAAGACGATGAAGCAGCTGTGAGCCGAATGTTTTAAACAACTCCGACGCATTATCCGCGTTAGCAGTTTGAAGCCATGCCGCTGCAGCTTTTGGATCCGAAAGGTTGGCGCGCCACCAAGTTTGCAGAGTTTCCGCAACGAGCGGTAGACGCGCGACCCAATCCGGCACCTCAACACCGCTCTCGCGGGCTTGCTTTAGCCACCTCACAAGAACGTCGCCTTGCTGCGCGATTTGATAGATGGCAAGTGACAGTGGGGTGAACAGCACCAAAGCCACGATTGCGGTGAAGATGAACGCTGCCAGACTTGAATGATCTGACGAAAAGCGCCCCGCAAACTTAAGGTACAGCGGCCACAGGGCAACTGCGAGAATGGTGGCCCATATCAGGGCCGGCAGAAAAGCTGAGGCGGTCCA
>NZ_JBFUKG010000110.1:0-572 GCF_056400945.1 Polaromonas sp. P4_H1
GTTCAAGGACGGCCTCATTCTCGAGGATTCCAAGTCCCGCGCCGTAAGCGAGCGGCGCCGGCTGTCCTTTGCCGGCTGTGCGTTCGTGGCATTGGCCGTGACCATGAAGGGCGAACTGGTCGACGACCCTGCGGTCGATCTGATCGGCATTCCCGAAAAGAACCTCAAGGGCGAGGTGATGGAGGATGTCGTGTTCGACATCGTCGTCAACATCGTCGAGAACCTGCCCAGGGCGCGCAAGCGCGATCCCGATGCGATGGCGGAGTCGGTGCGACGCGCCGTCCGCTCGTCACTCGCCGATCAATGGGGCAAGAAGACGATGTGCTACGTTCACATCCTGCAGGTCGAAGACTAAAAGCAAAGAAACAAAGACTACGGAGGACACCATGCTGGGCCGGCTCAATCATGTGGCGATTGCCGTCGCCGATGCGGAGAAAGCTGCGAAGATCTACGGCACCGCCTTCGGCGCCGAGATTTCCGCGACCGTGCCGCTGCCGGAGCATGGCGTGATCACGGTGTTCGCGACACTGCCGAATACCAAGATCGAATTCATCCAGCCGCTCGGTGCGGAT
>NZ_JBFUKG010000111.1:0-571 GCF_056400945.1 Polaromonas sp. P4_H1
CGCTGGATGCCGGGCGCGGCTTTGTCACGGTGACCATCGCCCACACCACACTCACCATGTGCTTCGTCGCCGTCGTGGTGCAATCGCGCCTCGCGGGGATTGATCGCAGCCTCGAGGAAGCGGCGATGGATCTCGGCCGCGATCCGCTCCGCGCATTTATAGCCGTCACGTTGCCGCTGATCTGGCCGGCCATTGCCGCCGGCTGGATGCTGGCCTTCACGCTGTCGCTCGACGACCTCGTCATCGCCAGTTTTACGACCGGGCCGGGTTCGGCGACGCTACCGATTAGGATCTATTCGGAAGTGCGTCTTGGCGTGAAACCGGAGATCAACGCCATCTGCACGCTGATCGTCGGGTTCATCGCCGTCGTTATCGTGCTGGCATCGCTGGTGTCTAAACTGTCGAGCGCCCGGGGCGAAAGCGCCGCGCCGTTGTAAGGCAAAAAGTTAGTTCGCCTTTGGTGCTGCATCCGCAGGTGCTGCCGCCGCAGGTGCATCGGCGGGCTTATCCGGCTCTGCTACCGGCGCCTGTTTGGGCACGCCCGTAAAGCGCTCGATCACCGAGCGTACGG
>NZ_JBFUKG010000112.1:0-570 GCF_056400945.1 Polaromonas sp. P4_H1
GCAGCGCGCAGAAGCGCGACGCGCAACGTGGCGGGTGCCGCCGATGTTGAACGTCGGCACGCTGTTCACGGTGTTCACCGTCAACTTTTTGGCCCTCGGCGTGGTCTGGGCCTATGTGGCCACCAGCTATCCCAACCTGCACGCCGCGCGTTACTGGACAGCCGCCGCGTTCGCCGCGGCGCTCGGCAACAGCATCTCGGTGCTGCGCGGCGTCGGCGTCGATCCGCTCATCGCCATCGTGCTGGGCAACGGCCTGCTGCTGCTGGCCACCAGCCTCGCCGCCATCGGCATGAATCAGTTTTACGGCCGCCCGGCGGGCTGGCGCGCGCAAGCCGTCATCATCGCCGCCAGCCTGGCCGGCCTGCTGCTGTTCACGCTGTGGCACGACAACGTGACGATGCGCGTGCTGATATATTCCGCCGGCCAGTCGGTCACCGTTGTCATGACCGTGCCGCTGTTGCTGTCGCGCAAGGATGGCGGCGGCAATGCCGGCGCCCGTCTCGCCGGCTGGCTCGCCATCACGCTCGTTGCAGCGCATGCCGTGCGCTCGGCCGCGGCGCTGGCGAATAT
>NZ_JBFUKG010000113.1:0-570 GCF_056400945.1 Polaromonas sp. P4_H1
GGCGTGGCGGGCGGCCAGATAGCTGCCGGCGGTGGTGAGCGACTTCAGGTCACGGGAGGTGGGAAACTGGGCAGCCGAGCTATCGCCGGTATGATCCGGGGTTTGCGCCAGCAGCTGACCGGGCATCGCGAGAACGGCGACCGTGGCGGCAGCGAGCGTCAAACGATTGAAACGGATGGACAACATAGGGTTCGCCTAGCTCCAGGATTTACGGGCAGGATATCGAGCAAAATGCGAGCAGGACTGCAAGACAGGCTCGGATGCGCAGCCGACCCGGCAATAGTGCGCATGCCAACAATGCCGCGTTTGGCGGTCAATCGCAAGGATCGGGGGCGCGATCGCACCAATGGCACCTTGAAGCCTGTCAGCAATTGGGCCGCCGGATTGCGCCACTGCCCCTGAGAACGCTCGCACTGTGGCGTTATCGTGACATCCGGCCGGTGTAGCGGCCCGCCTACGGGCGCCGCCGCTCACACAATCGTAATCAGCGAACCGGTTACATCGCCTCGTAGTTCGGGCCGCCGCCACCTTCCGGCGGAACCCAGGTGATGTTCCCGTTGGGATCCTTCA
>NZ_JBFUKG010000114.1:0-570 GCF_056400945.1 Polaromonas sp. P4_H1
GCCGTGGAAGCCGTGATCAGCGCATCGCGCTGGCTGTCGAGCGCGGTCTCCTTACTGTCGAGCTCCGGCAGGACCGCGGTCAGGCTGCCGCTGGCGAACGTGATGTTTCCTACCGCGTCGGATGCCTTGTTCAGCAGATGGATGGTGCCGCGGGTGTTCACTGACGTCGTTGCGATCAACGCACCGTTCTGGATAATCGCGCGGCCCGCGAGCGTGATGTCGCCCTGCTGCGCCCGGATCAGGCCTCGATTGCTGACAGTTCCGCCCGCACTGTTCAGTCCAATAACCGGCGATATCTCGTTGCCACGCGTAGTCGATGTCTGGTTCGCGTCGGTCCCAAAGCCAGCGCGCAGGATGAAGTCGTCACCGGCCGCAAGTAACGTCTGGCCGCGCGGTGTAGCGATGGAGCCGGCGTTCTCGACCTCCGAGCCGATCATCAGCACGAAGCCGCCGCCCGAGGTCACCGACGATGGCGTGCGCGTCGAGATCGATGCGCCGGCCTCGACGACGACCTTGCCGCCGGCTGCGGTGAAACTCGGCGCGTAGATGTTGCCGGTCTGGGTGCTGTAG
>NZ_JBFUKG010000115.1:0-565 GCF_056400945.1 Polaromonas sp. P4_H1
AGGCGCTGGCGCTGTGGTGGGCGGCAACGTGCTGACGGACGGCACGGACGACGTGTTCGGCGCCGACGGCGCGGCAGCCGGTGGCGGCGTGGTGGGCGTGCGGGTGGCCGGAGGCGACACCACGACGGCGGTGCAGACGGGCGTGAACACGGTCATTGCCGGCAGCTTCGGCACGCTGACACTGCAGGCCAACGGCAGCTACAGCTACGACGGCAGCCCGAACGTGGTGCCGCCGGCTGGTGCGACCGACACCTTTGTGTACACCATCAAGGACGGCGACGGCGACCTGAGCACGACGACGCTGACGATCACGCTGACCGACGCCGGCCTGGTGGCAAGCAACGACGACATCACGGTCAACGAAGCGGCGCTGGCCACGGGCAGCAACCCGTCGAGCACGGCCGAGACGGCGGCCGGCACGCTGGTGGGCAACGTCAGCGGCGGCGCAGGCGGCTACAGCTACGCGCTGACGAGTCCGGCCGCAGGCAGCTTCGGCACGCTGACGCTGAACCCGGACGGCAGCTACAGCTACACGCTGACGCAGCGCTTTGACACCAGCCCGGAC
>NZ_JBFUKG010000116.1:0-564 GCF_056400945.1 Polaromonas sp. P4_H1
CCATCAGACGCCCGCCGACATCGGCGACGCGGGCGCAGTCATTCGCGGTGAGGACGGTGCCGGCGCCGATCAGGGTGTCGTTGCCAAATCGTTTGCAGATCCGTGCGATGGATTCGAACGGATCGGGCGAGTTCAGCGGCACTTCGATCAGCTCGAAGCCGGTATCGATCAACGTCTCGACGATGCTCTCCACCTCGTCGGGCTGCACGCCGCGCAGGATGGCGACGAGCGGACGCTTCACGGAGGGCCAACGGATTGGCTGGTTCATGTGAACTGAGCTCCCCACAGATGGATTGCGGCCTTGGTCAGGCCGTGTTGCGACGCGCGTTCGGCATCAACGATGGCGACCTCGAAGCCGGCAGCTGCAAGCGCCGACGCATAGAGATCCTTGAGCGCGCCGGCGCCGATCAGGCGTACCGGATGCCGCGTGCCATAGCGCGATCCGGCATCGGCGATTTCCGTGCCGATCAGGAGGCCCGACAGGCGCGCCGCGCCGTCGGCCTGTTGCTGGAAGCCGAGCAGTTGCGCCGCGCGCAAGCTGAATAGCGAGGCGGTCAAGCCGAC
>NZ_JBFUKG010000117.1:0-561 GCF_056400945.1 Polaromonas sp. P4_H1
CCGCAGCAGAAAGAAATGAAGCACTATGTATGATGTGATCGTCGTCGGCGGTGGATCTGCCGGCGCTGCCGTGGCTGCCAGGCTCTCCGAAAATCCCGCTACACGTGTGCTGCTGCTTGAAGCCGGGCTCGACTGGCGTGCGGCGGAGGCGCCGTGGGAAGTGACCACGGCGAACCCGATCCCGATCATTCACCAGCGCGAATTCCAGGAAAAGTGGCAGTGGCCGCAGCTGCATTCGCGTCGCGTTGCCGGGCAGGACCAGCGCTTCTACTGGCGCGGCAAGGGTCTTGGCGGCTCGTCGATGATGAACGGCCAGATTGCGATTCGCGGCGTCGCCGATGCGTTCGATGAATGGGCGTCGTTGGGATGCATCGGCTGGTCGGCGAAGGAGATCATGCCACTGTTCTCGGTGATCGAGGACGATCTGGACTTCGGCGACAAGCCCGGCCATGGCCGCGGCGGTCCGCTGCCGGTCTATCGCGCGCCGCCGGAGACATGGGGGCCGATCGACAAGGGCCTGCGCGATGCAGCGCTGGCCTCGGGCTATGCGTGGTGCGACGA
>NZ_JBFUKG010000118.1:0-561 GCF_056400945.1 Polaromonas sp. P4_H1
TACACGATCTGGACGACCGACAGCAACGGCAACTACCTCTCCTTCAACGGCACGACGACAGGCGCCAGCCCAAGGCTGCAAGCATTCGAGCCCAGTTTCCATCAAGACCTGAATGGCGACGGCTTTACCGGTATTTTCAACGGTGGACTCAACAACCAATCATTTGCGTTCCGGCCCGGCATCGGCGCAGAGCTGATATCGGACAGCAGCAGCATCGCGCTGGAGGGGTTCGCCGCGGTCTCCAGCATGCAGGAACTGACCGCCGCGTTGCACGAGGCGCAAGCCGGCCAACCGCAAACGCTGTTCCAGTCGATCAACAACGGTCAGGACACCCTGATCGACCTCGGTGATCACGACAGTCTCACGCTGGCGAACGTGCATCTTGCCGATCTCCAAGCTAGTCATTTTCTGATTCTGTAGTTTCACTCAGCCACCGGTCAGGGCAGCACCTCTCGCCGCTCCGCCAGCTGCGCGTCCATTTCGGCGCGTTTATCGTCCAGCAGGCCCTGATCGGCGGCCTCGATCACCTCATACAGCGCATGGGCGTCGCTGAGCCGGGGC
>NZ_JBFUKG010000119.1:0-560 GCF_056400945.1 Polaromonas sp. P4_H1
GCAACGACGACATCACGGTCAACGAAGCGGCGCTGGCCACGGGCAGCAACCCGTCGAGCACGGCCGAGACGGCGGCCGGCACGCTGGTGGGCAACGTCAGCGGCGGCGCAGGCGGCTACAGCTACGCGCTGACGAGTCCGGCCGCAGGCAGCTTCGGCACGCTGACGCTGAACCCGGACGGCAGCTACAGCTACACGCTGACGCAGCGCTTTGACACCAGCCCGGACGCCAACAACGGCACCAACACCGAGAACAACCGCGACACCTTCACCTACCAGGCGACGGATGCCAACGGCAACACGGTGACCAGCACCATCACCGTGGACATCGTGGACGATGTGCCGACAGCCTTCTCGAACACCAACAGCGTGACCGAAGGCGCTGTGGTGGGCGGCAACGTGCTGACGGACGGCACGGACGACGTGTTCGGCGCCGACGGCGCGGCAGCCGGTGGCGGCGTGGTGGGCGTGCGGGTGGCCGGAGGCGACACCACGACGGCGGTGCAGACGGGCGTGAACACGGTCATTGCCGGCAGCTTCGGCACGCTGACACTGCAGGCC
>NZ_JBFUKG010000120.1:0-557 GCF_056400945.1 Polaromonas sp. P4_H1
CATGCGCCTGACCAGCACGTCCGGCTTTTCGCGCGCGCCTTGGGTCAGCCAGTTCTCGCTCGCGATCCGGATGGCGCCGGTGGTGATCATTGCCACCAGTCGCGCCCGCGTCTGACCGGTCTTGTCGCTGGCGCGCGCTGCAAGCGCCCCCGCCATCGCGCGTTCCATCTTCTCGTATTTGAGCTGCTCGCGCGCCTGCAGTGCTGGCGTTTCGCGCTTCAACCGGGCAATGGCGATGGCATCCTCGGGGTTGAGGTGCCGAGTCATGGTCAGGATCGCATTCTCTGCTGCGGTGATCATCGATTCATCAGCAGGGCGTTCGGCGATGGCAGCGGTCAGGGCATCGGCGCTGCGATCCTGCCACGCCACCACGACATCTTCCTTGGACGCGAAATAATGGAAGAAGCTGCGGCGCGAGATCTCGGCGGCGGCCGCGATATCGTCCAGCGTGGTAGCCTCGTAGCCTTTGGCCAGAAACAGCTTCATCGCCGCTTCCGTCAGCCGCTGCAGGGTCTGCTCACGCTTGCGCTCGCGCAGCCCGGCGGCCGGCGCAATGT
>NZ_JBFUKG010000121.1:0-556 GCF_056400945.1 Polaromonas sp. P4_H1
GGTCTCGCCGGATACCGAGCAGTTGTCGGTGTTCATCACACCATGGATGAAGCCGACATGTAGCCAGCGTGCGACAAGTTCGGCCTGACGGCGGATCACCGCATCGAGCAGCGCGCGAACCGGATGTTCGGCTTCGGCTGCGTCGGGATAGTGCCGGGCGATCACATGATCGGCGAGTTGTTTCACTCCGGCGATATCCTCGCGCGCGGCAAAAAACTGGAAGGTGCCGACGCGGCTGTGGCTTGAGGCGACGCGCGTCAGCACCGCACCCGGCAGCATCGTCTCACGCTGAACCCGTTCGCCTGTGAGGACGGCAGCAAGGGAGCGCGTTGTGGGAATGCCCAGGGCCGCCATGGCTTCGCTGACGATATATTCCCGGATCACCGGACCAAGCGCAGCACGGCCATCGCCGCGGCGCGAGAAAGGCGTCGGACCGGAACCCTTGAGCTGGATGTCGCGGCGCACACCGTCGCGGTCAATGACCTCGCCGAGCAGGATCGCGCGACCATCGCCGAGCTGCGCCACGAAATGTCCGAACTGATGTCCGGCATAGGCC
>NZ_JBFUKG010000122.1:0-554 GCF_056400945.1 Polaromonas sp. P4_H1
ACTCGATCTCCAACACGGCCGAATACGGCGAATACGTCACCGGCCCGCGCATCGTCACCTCGGAAACCAAGGCCGAGATGAAGCGCGTGCTCACCGACATTCAGTCCGGCAAGTTCGCCCGCGACTGGATGCTGGAAAACAAGGTCAACCAGGCCTCGTTTAAGGCAACCCGCCAGCGCAACAATGCGCATCCGATCGAGGACGTGGGCGCCAAGCTCCGCGACATGATGCCGTGGATCAAGGAAAAGGCGCTGGTCGACAAGACCAAGAACTAAGCGCTTTTCAAATCGCAGCTACCAACGGGACCGCGGCAACGCGGTCCCGTTTTAGTTTGCAGGCACTGATATGCGCGCCTGGCGCCGTTTCAGCACCGCCGCAGCGATCCTGAGCGCCATCACCACAATCAACGGCATCAGGAACCAGACATAGTTCGGCATCTGCGGAATGCGCATGCCGAAGCTCACCATGAACTGGAACCAGAGATAATAGATGCCGGTCGTATGCAGGATGCGCCATGCGCGCGGGCCGATGGCGGCCGCCGAGCGGTCGAATGA
>NZ_JBFUKG010000123.1:0-552 GCF_056400945.1 Polaromonas sp. P4_H1
CCCTGCCAATTTGGCGCTACCGTGGCGCGTTCCATGGACATGTCTCGATACTGTCAGATCGTTATTGTCTCAAATGGTGCGATTGAAGAGGCTGTTTTTCTGACGAACTGCCCAGATCTGGCGGCGTCGTAGCGTCGGCGAAAGTTGTCCGAATCGCAGAGCAGCAACTTCGGATCGAACATCAGCGCACGGCCTATTGCGACCACCTGCTATTGGCCGCCTGACAGGGACCTCGCAAGCGTCATCTTGCGCTCTCTACCCTCAGGTCTTCTCATCAATTGGCTAACTTAATTCCTCTCTCTTTGATGATAGCGCCAAAACGCTCAGAGTCCCTCTCCGACTTCACACCGAAATCGGCGGGGCTCATCGGAGCGGGAATACTTCCGAAAGTCACGATCTTTTCACTCAGTAAAGGCGTCGCGAGCACGCGATTAATCTCGCCGTTTAGCTTCTCGATCACCGCGGGAGGCGTGCGGGCAGGTGCATAGAACCCGAATGAAGCATCTGCATCGAACCCCTTCAAGCCAAGCTCATCGAGCGTTGGTACGTCGG
>NZ_JBFUKG010000124.1:0-551 GCF_056400945.1 Polaromonas sp. P4_H1
CCACGCTGCTGCGTTCGCTGATGGGATTGATGCCGCTTTGTCGCGGCAGTTTGCGCTTCCACGGCCATGATATCCGCAATGCAGCGCATGAAACGATCGCGCGATGCGGCATGGMGCTGGTGCCGGAGGGCAGGGGCATTTTCGGTTCGCTGTCGGTCACCGAAAATCTGGTGATGGCCGCGCGACCAGGCAATCACGGCCGTCAGTCCTGGACCCTGCCGAAAATCTTCGAGCTGTTTCCGCGTCTGCATGAACGCCGCAATAATGGAGGGCACCAATTGTCGGGGGGCGAGCAGCAGATGCTGACTATCGGTCGCGCGCTGATGACCAATCCCGATATGATCATGATCGACGAAGCCACGGAAGGTCTGGCACCGCTGGTGGCGCAGTCGATCTGGCAGACGCTGGCGATCGTCCGGGGCGAGGGCATCGCGACCATCGTCGTCGACAAGGATTTTCGGAGTCTCGCGAAAGTCGCCGACCGAATGGTAATCCTGTCGAAGGGCTGCGTGGTGTTCGACGGAACGCCGGCGGCATTGGCTGCGCAGCCG
>NZ_JBFUKG010000125.1:0-550 GCF_056400945.1 Polaromonas sp. P4_H1
CTGGAAGCGACACACAGGGCTGATCCACCGACAGCGCCTGCACGATGGCCGGGGGCGCCGACGGCGCGCGGGCGAAAACCTGCGCCATGGCCTGGCGCACCAGCGGCGACGCGTCATCGAGCAGCATCAGCAGCGCGCCTTCGGCTGCGGCACGGTCGTCGTCTGAAAGATCAGAAAAAATCCAGGCCCGCGCCAAAGAGCGCGTTGCCTCTGCCCGCTCGCTGGCTGGAGCGGTCCGTACCCAACTGATGAACTGCCGAACAATCATGGTTCTGCCAGCCTACGCAACAAGATCAACACCGAAACGCGATGCCACTGTCAGAGAAAATAAACCATGCCACTTAACAAACGGTTCACCATAAGCTTATGGGTTTGTTGAGGTTTTATTAAGGGATCGGACACGCGGGGAAATCTGTGGCTCCCGGTGAATATCACACACTCCGCCCTCATCCTGAGGAGCGCGCCCTTGCGCGCGTCTCGAAGGATGGCCGCTAGCGGCGATGCCTGCCAACAGCTCATGGTTCGAGACGGCRCTGCGCGCCTCCTCACC
>NZ_JBFUKG010000126.1:0-550 GCF_056400945.1 Polaromonas sp. P4_H1
GTTATATCCGCGCCCAGATCGCAAAGACGCCGATCATGACGGTGTCCAAAGTGTGGGACAACGGCTTCCGTCACGTCACATCGTCGGGGCGCGAAATCAAGACGCCGGACGATCTCAAGAACTTTAAGGTTCGTGTCCCGCCGGCGCCGATCCTGACCTCGCTGTTCAAGGCGTTGCAGGCCGGGCCGGCCCCGATCAACTTTAACGAGGTCTATTCGTCGCTGCAGACCAAGGTCGTCGACGGGCAAGAGAATCCGCTACCGATCATTGCGACAGCCAAGCTGTACGAAGTGCAGAAGTCTTGCAGTCTCACCGGTCATGTCTGGGACGGTTACTGGATTCTCGGCAACAAGCGCGCCTTCGAGCGTCTGCCGAAAGATGTGCAGGAAATCGTCTCGCGTGAATTCGACCGTTCGGCAACCGACCAGCGGGCCGACATAGCGAAACTCAGCGAGTCGCTGCGCGCCGATCTCACGTCGAAGGGGCTGCAATTCATCGACGTCGATCGTGCCATCTTCCGCGATGCCCTGGCCAAGACCAGCTTCTACAG
>NZ_JBFUKG010000127.1:0-549 GCF_056400945.1 Polaromonas sp. P4_H1
GCGTTGCTCCTCGGTCAGCCGGCCGAGATCGAGCTCGTCATGATTGCGCAGGAACAGGCCCCATTGCGCCGTCGCCGGGCGTGGCTTGGTCACCTTCATCGCCGCAGCCAGTGGGCGCACGTCGCCCGAGGCCAGCGCATAGAACAGGTTCTGGTTGACGTGAAAGTTGAACATCATCTGCATGCGGTCGCCGTCGCTGCCGAAATATTCCATGTCGGTTTCCGGCAGCACATTGGCTTCGGCGAGAATGATGGCGTCGCCCTTGCGCCATTGCAGGAATTCGCGGAAGGCGCGCAGCATGTCGTATTGTTCGGTGGGCTTGTTGACCTTCGGTCCCTTGGTGGCGATCACGAAGGGCACCGCATCCATGCGGAAGCCGGAGACGCCAAGCTGCAGCCAGAACCCCATGATCTTCAGGATCTCGGCCTGCACATAGGGATTGGATGTGTTGAGGTCCGGCTGGAAGTCATAGAACCGGTGGAAGAACCAGGACTTCGAGGTCGTGTCATGCGTCCAGGTCGATTTCTGCACGCCGGGAAACACCATACC
>NZ_JBFUKG010000128.1:0-547 GCF_056400945.1 Polaromonas sp. P4_H1
AATGTGACCCTCGCGCTCGTCAGGTCGTATTGCTTGGTGAGCGCATCGACCAGCTTGCGATTGACCTCGCCGCCCACCACACCGACGGTGCGGCCGCGCAGGCCTTCGACGCTGGTGATTTTCGAGCCGGGAGGCGCGATCAGCATGACGACCGCCTTGGCCATGACGGCAACAGCGCGCGCCTCGGAGAGATCGCCGACATCGGCCCGGACCACAGCGAGATCGACCTTGCCGGAGGAGAATGCCTTGCCCGCATCGACGGCGTTGCCGAAGGTCTCGAAATCCAGCCGGATCGGCGACTTCCTGGTGGCGAAATGGCTGGCGATGATCGATGCCGTCTTGCCGGCTTCGCCATCGATCGACCCGACCGCCAGCTTGAGCACGGTCGGACGCTCGATGTAGCGCCAGGTCAGAAGGCCGCCGCCCAGCACCAGACCGAGGATGCCGGCCAGCAGAAGCACCCTGCCCCAGAACGGGAAAGCAACGGATCGCACGTTCATGTTCGGTCCTGCGCAGCCCTGCCAGATTAACTGACGCTCCTGCCCGC
>NZ_JBFUKG010000129.1:0-546 GCF_056400945.1 Polaromonas sp. P4_H1
CTGGCATAGTCCGTGACGTCGTTGAACGTCTTGCCGCACCCGCCGACATCGATAATGGCACCGCCCAGGACATTGACGTTGCCCCCGGTTGCGGTCAGCGACACGCTGCCGCCGAGCGCATCGATACGACCGCCGAAATCGACGGCGGCGCCCGTCAATGCCCAGCGTGAACCGAGACTGTTGACGTCACGAGCAGCGGTCGTGTCATGCGCCGTGACCGTCAGGTGGCCTGTGGTAACGATGGACTGGCCCGCACCATTCTCGCCCATGAGGAGCGGCGCCACCAGTGTGAGATTGCCAGATGCATCCAGACTGCCATCGCCCTGCCCGGCAATGACCTTCGCCGCCGTCAGCGTGACGGCGTTGAAACCGCGCATCGTCTTGGCGCCCGCACCGAGCACAATGCGCTCGGCATTGACCGCAAGCGTGCCTTGCGCCGTAACCAACGGATCAACGAAACTACCACCGCTGTTACGCAGCAGGATCGTGTTGCCGGTCACCGTCGTCGCGCCAGCACTGTAACCGACCATTCCGGCCGCATCGAGT
>NZ_JBFUKG010000130.1:0-545 GCF_056400945.1 Polaromonas sp. P4_H1
GTTCTGTGTCTGTGCCGTGATATCTGCCGGCAAGATCATGGTGGTGTAATCGTAGCCGGTAGTTCCGGACACGAAGCAGAAATCGCCATCGACCACGGCGCGGCTGTAGCCAGCGGTCTTTTCGAATGGCGATCCGGTGGAAATCAGTTTGCGCGTCATTACCGGGCTCTCCTGCGGAGGTGAGCTCCGCAATGCCGTGTCTTGGTGGTCAAATCAAGCCGCGTGGGCCAGATCGGCAGGCTCAGCAGCCTTGCGGACCCATTTACCGCTTCCGAAGATGATGCCGCGGGCGCCATCCAGCGCTCCGGGCTTCAGCTCGAGGCCGAGCAGGCGATCACGCTCGAACGGCCCGGGCAGCGCCAGCGCGGTCAACCTGTCCGGCGAGAATCCGAAACGCGCGTAATAGGGGGCGTCGCCGAGCAGCACGATGGCGCCATGGCCGCGCGCCGAGGCCTCGGCGATCGCGTGATTCATCAACGCGGCGCCAAGGCCAAGGTCGCGGGCACCCGGATCGACCGCCAGGGGGCCGAGCATCAGTGCAGCTC
>NZ_JBFUKG010000131.1:0-541 GCF_056400945.1 Polaromonas sp. P4_H1
TGATCTTGGCTGGTCCGGTCAGGTCAAACACCATGCGCGACCCGCCCGGCATCACCAGACCGTAGCGGAACGCCTTGATCAGGCCGCGGGAGACCGTCCCGGCGCCGGGATCGAGATGGAAATTGACCTGGGGAAGATCGATGACCACCCGATATGGGTCAGCCAGCGCAAAGGCACGCAGCGGGATCTTCCGGTCGAGATCGAGAATGAAACGGGTCTGTTTCTCGTCACCGGCGATGCGCACGTCGGAGGCGATCGGGAATACACCCTCCACTTCCGCGCGTGGCGTCTCGCCGGCGGCCTGGGCGGAGTTCGGACACCAAAACAGCCCAAAACCGGCACTGAAGAGCACCGTGGCCAGCCTGACGATGTGGTTTGCGCGGCTCGTCAACGAATCCACTGCCTCCGAAGCAGCCCCTCATTAACCCAATAGGATTGCAGGGTTAACCGGAGCTTAAGTCGGCCATATCGAATAAGCCTGAGTGTTGCAGCCTTGTGACGCTTCCCTTGCATGCGCCCCCCATTCCTCGTATGTACGAAG
>NZ_JBFUKG010000132.1:0-540 GCF_056400945.1 Polaromonas sp. P4_H1
GATTTCATCAGCGTGCGGCTCAGCGCCGTGTTTGGACCATGGGAGCGCGCAACAGGCGTACGGGATACGCTCAGCCCGCTGATGCAGATTTTCGCGGCGCACGCGAAGCAGAGCGCCGCCATTCTGGTCCGTTCCGGCGTGCGGGACTGGATCTATGCGCCCGATGTCGCCGATGCCATGACTTTGCTGATTGAGGCGCCGAAGACGCAGCATCGCCTCTACAACATCTCAACCGCCACGCCGTGGTCAGCGCTGGAATGGGGCCAACAATTGACGGAATCCAATCCGGGCTTTGTTTGCCGCCTGGCCAGCGTCGGCGAAACCCCAACCATCGATCTGCATAGTGACAGCGACAGGGCACCGCTATCGGTCGCGCGATTGGAGCAGGAATTCGGATGGCGCGCCAAATTCGGCTGCGCCGACTCAGCCGCGGATCTGATCGACTGGTCGGCACGGCACAGCATAGGATGATGACATGAGACTTCAGGGGCGTACGGCAATCATCACCGGCGGAGGCTCTGGCATCGGCCAGGCCAGTGC
>NZ_JBFUKG010000133.1:0-538 GCF_056400945.1 Polaromonas sp. P4_H1
TCTTGCACGCGGGCATTGGTCTGGCTGGACACAGTGGCCATGCCGTCAGATGTCGTATTCATTTGGTCAGAGGCGCTGCCAAGGGCGCCCAGCGTGTCGCGCATCTGGATCTCGAACATGCCGATATACTGCTCGACGGCCTGCTGGCGCTGGCTCGCATTGGCATTGCGATGGCGTTCCTGCGCCTCGATCTCGGCTTTTTCCATCGCCTGCTTTTTGAAGGTCTCCAGCGCACCGGCCAGCCCGCCGATTTCATCCTGGCGATCGGCATAGCCGGCATCGACGGTGAGATCGCCGCCCGCCACTTTCAGCATCGCGTCGCGGATGGTGAGCAGCGGCGTGGTGACACGGCGCGTGATAGTGACTATGGCGCCAACGACGAGCATGATGGCGGCCCCCAGTAGCACCAGTTGCAGGATCAATGAGCGTTGCGCAGCAGACCACTGCACAAGGCTGTGGTTCTTGGCCTCGTCCAGCGCGCGTTCGGCTACGACCACGGCTGTGCTCATCTTGTCGACGGTGAGCGGTGTCCAGGCCG
>NZ_JBFUKG010000134.1:0-538 GCF_056400945.1 Polaromonas sp. P4_H1
TTGGAGATCTGCGCCGACTTTACCCGCAGCCAGCCGGACGTGCCGCGAACGATGCTGTCGGAGCGGACCTTGATGCCTTCGGCGCGTGCCTTGTCGACCCAATGGCCCGACGCGCTCTTGCGCAGATCCACGATCACCTGGATCCTGGCGCCGGCTGCCTTGAGGTCCAGAGCCGCGCGATAGGCGCTGTCGCAGGCGGTGAACACGACCACCTGCTTGCCCGGCACCACGCCGTACCGATTCACATAGGTCCGGGCAGCATCGGCCAGCATGATGCCCGGCCGGTCATTGTCGGTGAAGACGAGCGGCCGCTCGATTGCGCCAGCCGCCAGCACGACTTCCTTGGCCCTGACCTGCCAGAGCCGCTCACGCGGCTGGTTCGTCGCGGGATTGCTGAGATGGTCGGTGACGCGCTCGTTGAGACCGACAAAATTGTGCGGGTACCAGCCAAACGCCGTCGTACGCGACATCAGCTTCACATTGGGGCGCTTGCGCAATTCATCGAGCGCCGCGCGCGCCCAGTCGGCGGCCTGCATGC
>NZ_JBFUKG010000135.1:0-538 GCF_056400945.1 Polaromonas sp. P4_H1
GTGCGGAAGGACGCGGGGGACGCGCGGTCATGCGATTTGAATCAATCCAGGTTGCGGCGAAACGCCCTTCTAGGAGTTGCGGTGCAGGCTCTGCAAGCAACATCGTGTCGGCCGGCTCGCAAACAAGGGCAAAACCGGCAAGCTGTTAGCCCTGTCGTGCAAATGATAAGCAATGCCATTGGTTTATCTGCCCTGCTCGGCTAGAACTTGAACGACTCTCCGGCGGCCGCAAACCTGCCGCCGGGTTGCCGCATTATTTCAGCATGACGTCCGCGCGGTGCCGGTGGGTGCACGCGAGCGCTGCAACAAACCAAGGGCCCCTGTGCCTCAGATCGTGCCATCCCGTTGGAAGACCAAGTTCCGGCATTTCCTGCTGGATCTGGATGCGCGCATCGATTCCGGCCTGTTCTCGTCTGGCCGCGGCACCCGCGAACTCTGGGAGCGCTACTCCACGTTCATGGATCGCTTCTATGTCGGTCGCTGGAAGCGCTGGGTGTTCATCGAGCCACTGTCGGAAATGGCCACCATTGGCCTTGGC
>NZ_JBFUKG010000136.1:0-538 GCF_056400945.1 Polaromonas sp. P4_H1
GGGTCTCAACGGGCGTGTGCAGCACGGTCATGTCGGGCCCRCAAATCGCCAGCACTCCGCCGTCCTTGTCGCGCTTCACCCAGGGGATGGCCGCACCGAATCCGAAGCGGATGATCAGCTCCATCCGGACCGTCACCGTGCCGCGATCGCCGCGGACGATGCGCACCACATCAGAGGCGGCGCCGCGCGGCGGCATGAAGTCGATCAGCGTGATGGCGCCGTCGTCCGTCTCCAGCGTGGTTTCCAGAATGAGGGAGTCGCCGCGATAGCGCCGTTTGCATGCCGTGATCGGAGCGTCGGGCGTGATTTGCCAGCGGCCGTGATCCTTGGTGCCGAGCAGCGCGGTAAAGCAAGCGTCGGAATCGAAGGCCGGCCAGCACAGCCAGTCGATCGATCCGTTGCGGTTGACGAGAGCGGCGGTCTCACAATCGCCGATCAGCGCGTAATCTTCGATATTGCTGTACAAAGTCTTTCCGCCACCTGACAAAATTTAGGTCAATGCGGACAAACTCCTGTCCGCGGTTGCAATGTGCAGCGC
>NZ_JBFUKG010000137.1:0-538 GCF_056400945.1 Polaromonas sp. P4_H1
CCTCAGAATGCCTGCATCAGGGTTTTGTACAATTCGTTGACCGTAGACATCACGCGCGCATTGGCCGAATAGGCGTTCTGCAACGACAGCAGATGCGCCATCTCATCATCCATATTCACGCCGGACGCGTCTGCCATCTTCTTGTCGAGTGTATTGAGAACGACGTTCTGGCCATCCGCGAGTTGCTTGGCGGAATCCGCCGCAGCGCCCTGTTGCCCGACGAACTGGCGCATATAGCTCGACAGCGTCCCCTTGAACGGTGCCGTATCACTGCCCGGTCCCGTCGCCGGCGAATAAGTGAAACTGGCATTGTTCAACTGATTGAGCAGGAGGGCCGACCGCGTCGTGTCGCCTGCTGCCGTCGATCCGCTATAAACCACCAGCTTGGAGGGGTCGGCGACGATCGCATTGTTGATCGTCAGCCGGCCGGCGAGACCGGTCATCTGCGAACCGTTCTTGCTGATGCCACCGCTATAGGCGGCGCCGTTGTCAGTGAACAACGCCAGCTCCGGGCTGCCGTTGCTTAGATCAGTGGGAC
>NZ_JBFUKG010000138.1:0-537 GCF_056400945.1 Polaromonas sp. P4_H1
CAAGCAATCTGCCTGCGGTGGTTCACGACGGCGAGGTCATGCGCCCGACGTCGGAGACCTGGCTGACCCGCGCGATCCGCTCGCTGTTCGGCTGGAAGCCGGGCTCGGTGCGTGCCGACCTGCAAGTCGTGCTCGACGCCTCCGCGCCGGACGAGACCGGCTTCTCCACCATCGAGCGCACGATGTTGCGCAATATTTTGGGGCTCAACGAGCGCCGCATCGCCGACGTCATGGTGCATCGCGCCGATATTGTCGCGGTGAAGCAGGATATCTCGCTCGGCGAATTGATGGGCCTGTTCGAGAGCGCGGCGCATTCGCGCTTGGTCGTATTCAACGAAACCCTCGACGATCCCGTCGGCATCGTTCATATCCGCGACCTGCTGGCATACATGACCGTGAAGGCGCGCAACGTCGTGCCGTCGACGGCCAAGAAGAAGAAAGTGTTTCCCGCGGGCCTCGACCTACGTTCGGTCGATCTGGCGCAGACCGTCGTTGACACCGGCATCATCCGCAAGCTGCTCTACGTGCCGCCATCGA
>NZ_JBFUKG010000139.1:0-537 GCF_056400945.1 Polaromonas sp. P4_H1
GCCCTATTTCGCACTCGGCCAATTCCACGCCGGCAATTTCGCGACATCGCTGGCGCTGCTGCCGATGGCCATCATCGCGAACTTCATGGGCATCTGGCTGGTGAAACACACGCCCACCAATCTGTTCTACAACATCGCCTATGCCCTGCTGCTGGTGATCTCGCTGGTGCTGCTGTGGCAGGGCTGTTCGATGTTGTGGCGGTAGGTGGCAATACGTAGGATGGGTAGAGCGCAGCGAAACCCATCGCTTTCATGCGTTTAAATGATGGGTTTCGCGAAGACGCTCTACCCATCCTACGATCGCCGTGGCCCGGAGGGCCGATTTGTCGCAGCGCGGGCCGTTAACCCTTGCGCGGCTTGCCGCGCTTGGCGACGGCGATCGATTGGGCTTCGGGCGAGAGCTGCTTCACATTGGTGTCGGCCAGATAACGCTGCAACGCAATGGCGCGGTCGCTGGAATCGACGAGCCGCTGCACCATGTCCAGCAACTGGTGGAATTCCCGGGTGCCGAGGCAACCGAACTGCACGTCGTTCACC
>NZ_JBFUKG010000140.1:0-537 GCF_056400945.1 Polaromonas sp. P4_H1
GCAGATTCGTAGGCCGCATAGGCCGACATCAGCAGCGACTTGCGCGCCCATTCCGAATACGGATGCTGACGATCGACTTCCTCGAATTTCTTCGCGGCGGCCTTCGGATCCTTGTTCTGGTTCATGAGGTACAAGCCCTCATTGTAGAGCTTGTCGGCGGGCTCCTCGACGAAGGTGTCGTCCTTGGTGCCAAACTTGTCCCAGATCGCGCCGGTGCCGCAGCCGCTCAGCGGCACGGCCAGCACGATGAGGCCCGCGGCGAACCGCGCCTGGCGGCCGAAACGGGTGAGCAGTGAACCACTGGATTCAAGCGTAATGCGCTGTGCCGACATATATCTGAGACCTGACGCCTTCATGCGGTGTCTGCGCGGTACGCGCACAATCACGGACCAACCGGATACGCGCCCGCAGCTTCGCTTGACCGCGTGCTCTATCTACCCGAATGACATCCGTTAACCAACCGGATACGGAGCCATTTCGCCCGGATTAAGGCGAAGGATGTGGAGATACAGGCGGTTATGGTTACCGGGGATGTCC
>NZ_JBFUKG010000141.1:0-536 GCF_056400945.1 Polaromonas sp. P4_H1
GCGTTGAGATCGCGGTCGACCACGGTCAGATAGACGGTGTCCTTGTGGATGACCGAGTCCCAATGCTCTTCCGGCGAAGCGTGCTTCATGTCGATCTTGGCGCGGAGGTCGCCGATGAATTTGTCCGACAGGAAGCGCTCAACATCGACCTGCCCGTAAGCAGGATCGCAGAAATAGGCATCGCGCGTGCGATAGGCCGCCTTGGTCGCCTCCGCGAGAACATGGATACGGTCGGCCTCACTCAGATTGGCGATGTCATAGCCGGCCAGCACGCGCAGGATCATCAGTGCGGCGAGTCCCTGGCCGTTTGGCGGGCATTCGGCGACATCATAGCCGTGATGATTGGCCGAGATCGGCGTCACATAGTCGGAGCGCTGCTCGTTGAAATCATCGGCCTCGTGCGCGCCGCCAACGGCACGCAGCGCGGTGATGATGTCGTCGGCTACCTGACCCTGGTAGAAGCCGTTGCGGCCTTCGCGCGCGACCCGGCGCAGCGTGGCAGCGAGCGCCGGCTGGACGCGCTTGTCGCCGACCGC
>NZ_JBFUKG010000142.1:0-534 GCF_056400945.1 Polaromonas sp. P4_H1
GCCAGCACCACGCGCCACGTTTCGAAGTCATCCAAGACGCTGTAGAACGCCATCACCTCCGACGTCATTGCGCGGCCTTTTCGGCGATCAGACGCGACACTGCAGTCAGCGCCAGTTCGTAGCCGAGCGCGCCGAGCCCGGCGATGACTCCCGTTGCAGCACGCGACACATAGGAGTGATGGCGAAACGGCTCTCGCTTCCAGATATTGCTCATATGCGCCTCGATGATCGGTCCCTCGAAAGCGAGCAACGCATCAAGGATCGGGACCGACGAGTAAGTGAGACCGGCGGCATTGATGACGATCCCCTCGGCCCTCTCCCTCGCCTCCTGAATCCAGTCAACCAGAACGCCCTCGTGGTTGGATTGGCGGAAGTCGACCGTCAAGCCGAGCGAAACTGCATGGTCTTCGCAGCGCTTCTTGATCGAGACGAAACTTTCACGGCCATAGGTGCCGCTTTTGTCCAGCCCATAAAGATTGGCATTGGGACCATTGAGGAAATAGACAACTGGAGACGTCATGGCCGCGCTTTCAT
>NZ_JBFUKG010000143.1:0-534 GCF_056400945.1 Polaromonas sp. P4_H1
GTGCCATCACGCCCCGCCCCATCGCGGCCGAGAACAGCCGCGAGAAATGATAGGGCGAGAGCTTGGCGTGGGCGGCGATCACGTCGACGGAGAGCGGATCGTCGAGATGCTGCTCGATCCAGGCGAGGACGGCAACGAGATCGGGCGTGCGGTGCGGCATGGGCTGGTTCATGCGGCGGGTATCGCATGGGCGGATGGAGGTGTCTTGATCGGTCTTGCTGTGGGGGCGAGAAAGCGGATGTGGGAAGTAGCTCGTCCGCCTTCGGAATTACTATAGCTGAGCCTCCCGCCACGGTGCCTTGGCGCGCACCCAAAGGTTGCGTTAAGCTGCCGCTGGGGAGATCGTGTAATGCCGAAGATCGTTCTGTTCGTACTAGCAGGCTTCTTGGCCTGGGTGGCTTACAACACGTCGGATAAATATGATGCTGCCGCCAGCGGGCCTCTAAAGCCCGACACCTCCCCAGCCGCCAATGAGGCGGCGAAGCGCCGCTGGGCCGCTCAAGACCGACTAGAGCAGACTCAGAACATCAAGAT
>NZ_JBFUKG010000144.1:0-533 GCF_056400945.1 Polaromonas sp. P4_H1
GCACCATCGGGCGCGACAGCGTCCCGCGCGGCTTCGACTGCACTTCGGCGTTCAGCTGGTCGTCCTTGACCTTCTTGTTACCTTCGAAGGCGACACGGCCAATGACCGGGTTTTCGACGACGCTGACGACCAGACGGCCACCGGCCTGATTGATCTTCACATCCTGGAACAGGCCGGTCTCGATGAGCGACTTGAGGCCGTCATCGATGGTGCCCTGATCCAGCCGGCCACTCGGGCCGGGACGGAAATAGGAGCGGATGGTCTCCACATCCACGCGACGATTGCCTTCAACAACAATCGAAGCGGCGGTCTGAGCCACGGCAGTCGAAGAAACGAGCGCAGCAGTCGCTGTAACGGCGACCGGCATGGCGACCAAGATCGAAGCAGCAAGAAGGCCGCCCCGGAAACCCCGCAAACCAAAAATCATGCGCAAAGCGCCCTTATCATTCCATCGCCAGCCCGCACCCCTACGGTCTGACAGAATCCCTTTAGTGGCCCAGCTTGTAGCCAATTTTACCTGACTGGCAAACGAC
>NZ_JBFUKG010000145.1:0-533 GCF_056400945.1 Polaromonas sp. P4_H1
GCCATCGGCACCAATTCGCACGAACTGCCGATGGTGTTCGCCTGTCTCGCCGAAAACGACGAACAGCTGAAGACCGCGCAATATGACGTGCTGGCGAAATGGCAGGAGGTCTATGACGGCGAATTGCTGATCATTCTGCCCGATACGTTCGGCATGACGCAGTTCCTGCGCGACGCACCGCCCTGGGCCTCACAATGGACCGGCATGCGCATGGACAGCAAGGAGCCGGTTGCGGCGGGCGAAGAGATGATCGCCTGGTATGCGATGCGCGGCGAGGATCCGCGCAAGAAGCGCGCGATGTTCAGCGACGGTCTCGAAGTCGATCTGATGATCGATCTGCATCAGCGTTTCCGTGGGCGCATCCGCGAGAGCTTCGGCTGGGGCACCATGGCCACCAACGACTTCCGCGGCGCGCATCCGCGCGGGCTCGATTCACTCGACCCGATCAGCCTGGTCTGCAAGGTCACCTATGCCAACGGCCGCTCGGCCGTGAAGCTGTCGGACAATCCGGCCAAGACCACCGGCAGCAGCCC
>NZ_JBFUKG010000146.1:0-532 GCF_056400945.1 Polaromonas sp. P4_H1
TACCCGGCGCAGCCGGTGCGCCTGCTCGTCGCTTTCGCGCCGGGCGGCCCAGCCGATATCATCGCGCGCATTGTCGGACAGAAACTGAACGACCTGTGGCGCGAACCCGTCGTAATCGAGAATCGCGGTGGTGCCGGTGGCAATATCGCGGCTGCCGCGACTGCAAGGGCCGAAGCCAACGGCTATACCGTGCTGGTGACGACAAGCGCATTCGCCGTCAATCCGAGCCTGTCGCCAAAGGCCGGCTATTCGCCGGACGAATTCAAGACCGTGGTGGTCGCGGCGACCACGCCCAATCTGATCGTCGGCGCGCCTAGTCTCACAGCATCGACCCTGCGCGAGGTGATCGCCTCTGCCGCCAAGGAAAACTTCACCTATGGCACTGCCGGTGTCGGCACCACGCCGCATCTGTCGGCCGAAAAAATATTCAAGCTCACCGCCAAGGCTAACATCGTGCATGCGCCATTCACGGGTGCAGGTCCCGCGCTAAATGCCGTGATGGGCGGTCACACGCCTCTGGCCAGTGTCGCCT
>NZ_JBFUKG010000147.1:0-532 GCF_056400945.1 Polaromonas sp. P4_H1
GGCGCATGTCATCGTCACCGAAGGCCTCGCCGACGAGACCTTCATCCGCGAGCGCTGTGACTGGAGCGAGTTCGAAGACTGGGCGGCCTTCGTCGCGCAGCCGACCCACAGCCCCGAAGCCACTGCCATCATGACCGGCGTCGATCCGAAGGAGCTGCGCGCCGCTGCCCGTTTGTTCGCCAYCGGTGGCAATGGTGCGATCTATTACGGTCTCGGCGTCACCGAGCACAGCCAGGGTTCGACCACCGTGATCGCGATCGCGAACCTCGCGATGGCGACCGGCAATATCGGTCGTCCCGGCGTCGGCGTGAATCCGCTGCGCGGCCAGAACAACGTGCAGGGCTCCTGCGACATGGGCTCGTTCCCGCATGAGCTGCCGGGCTATCGCCACATCTCGGGCGATGCGGTGCGCGAGCAGTTCGAAGCGATGTGGAACGTCAAGCTCAACAGTGAGCCGGGCCTGCGCATTCCCAACATGTTCGATGCTGCCACGGAAGGCACCTTCATGGGCCTGTACGTGCAGGGCGAGGAC
>NZ_JBFUKG010000148.1:0-531 GCF_056400945.1 Polaromonas sp. P4_H1
ATGCTGCATTGTGGCGCGCGCGGCTATCTCAAATCGCACCGCGCCCAGCGCCGACTGCGCGAAGCCTATTTCGTGGCGATCGTCACCCCCGCCACCAAGCAGCTCAGAAAAATGCTCGCAGACAATGCGCGCGAATATCAGGGAGACCAGGGCGGGGCGTGATCCCGATCATGCAAATGATCCCGATCACGCGAACGGAAAGCGAATTGACTTAAGTCACGGCGAAACGACAGGCGATCCAGCACAAACGACTCAACAACGACGGTTCAACACAGTGGAGGCTTTCAATGGCTGAAGTTCTCATTTCCGCAGACGACCTCGTCACGTTCATGAAGTCAGAACCTTGTGTCATCATCGACACGCGCAATCCCGACGCCTATGCGGCCGGGCATATCCCCGGCGCCGTCAATCTCCATGAGATCTTTACGTTCCTCGCCACCTCGACGCCCGAAGGTATGGACGAGTTGAAGAAGAAGTTCGCTGCGGCCTTCGGCGGTGCCGGCCTGTCCGGCAGCGAGACTGCGGTGATCT
>NZ_JBFUKG010000149.1:0-529 GCF_056400945.1 Polaromonas sp. P4_H1
GCTCAAGCGCGAATCCAACGCGTTCTCGTGGCTGCGCCATACCATCGGCATTCTCTCGGAGAGCACCAATCCGGAAGAATTCCTGGAGCATACCAAGCTCGAACTGTTCCACGACCAGGTGTTCTGCTTCACGCCGAAGGGCAAGCTGATCGCGCTGCCGCGCAACGCCAATGTCGTCGACTTCGCCTATGCCGTGCATACCGACGTTGGCAACAGTGCGGTCGGTTGCAAGATCAACGGCAAATTCGCGCCGCTGTCGTCCGAATTGCAGAATGGCGACGAAGTCGAGGTGCTGACTTCGGCCGCACAGCAGGCGCCGCCATCCGCGTGGGAAGGCCTGGCGGTCACTGGCAAAGCGCGCGCCGCCATTCGCCGTGCGACGCGAACAGCGGTCCGTGATCAATATGCCAGCCTCGGCCGCCGGATCGTCGAGCGCCTGTTCGTGCGCGCCAAGATGGAATATTCGGACGACCAGTTGAAGGGCGCGCTGCCGCGTCTGGCGCGCACGTCTATCGACGATGTGATGGCC
>NZ_JBFUKG010000150.1:0-527 GCF_056400945.1 Polaromonas sp. P4_H1
CCTTCGACCAATCGCGCGGCGAGAATGATGAACGCATTCCTGACCACCCAGCGATCGATCAGCGTCATCAAACCATAACGTTCCGCCGCGGGAATGAAATGGCCGGGCGCAACCAGTTGCCCCGCCTCGTCGCGCAGCCGCAACAACAGTTCGACATGCAGAGTGCCATCCTCGCGCTCGCTGAGCGGAATGATCTTCTGGGCATAGAGACAGAAGCGATCCTGCTCCAGCGCATCGTGAATGCGCTGCACCCAGTTCATTTCGCCGAACCGCTGCAGCAATTCGGAATCGCTGGGCTGATGCAGTGTAACGCGATTGCGGCCTTTCTCCTTGGCCATGTAACAAGCTGCATCGGCCGCGCGCAGCGCCTCTTCCAGCGTCACCTCGGGCTGCGCGATACAGACGAGGCCGATACTGACGGTGACGTTGAACGAACGTCCGTTCCAGACGAAGTTCAGCTCTTCGACCGTCCGCCGCAATCGCTCGGCGGTCGCCGCCGCACGATCCGGCTCGCAGCGCTCCAGCAG
>NZ_JBFUKG010000151.1:0-523 GCF_056400945.1 Polaromonas sp. P4_H1
CCACGCGGATCGCCGATCTCAATGGCGAGCTACGTCAACAACGGCTGCTGCTCGAGGCGCGGGCACAGAGCGACATCGGCCGCCGCGAACTGGCGCTCGACATCATCTCTCATGTCACCGGGCGCGAAGCGATCCGGCTCCGCTCGGATATCTACTGGTCGTCGCGGCGCTGGCGCGAGGCCTCAGAGCAGATCGAACTCTATTATGGCGACCGCTGGCGGGATTTCTCGCCGCTGACGCCAAGCGAAAAGAGTGACATCATCCGTGCTGTCGTGGGTTATGCGCTGGCGGAAGACGCCCTCGGTCTCGCGCGTTTCCGCGAAAAGTATGCGCCGCTGATGAATGTCGGTGCCGACAAGATCGCCTTCGACACCGCGAGCAAGCCGACCTCGACCAACTCTTCGGAATTTGCCGCCATTGCCAAGATGGCCGCGTCCGTCGATACGCTCGACGGCTTCCTGCGCGAGATGAAGACGCGCTTCCCCGAAAGCAGCGCCAAGGCGATCCTGCCAGGTGCCAGTGC
>NZ_JBFUKG010000152.1:0-521 GCF_056400945.1 Polaromonas sp. P4_H1
TCTCGCCGGTGTAATGCCTGAAGCCAGTACTGGTTCCGTCGCGATGCAGGCGCCGTGAATTTAAAGGATCAAACCGCCATCGACGACCAGCGTATGACCGCAAACATAGGATGACAGCGGCGACGCCAGGAACAATGCAGCGCCAGCCATATCGGCAGGCGTGCCGAGCCGCTGCAGCGGGATCCTGGCAATCGCGCCTTCCAGCCGCTTTGGATTCGCTGTCGTGACCTTTGTCATCTTGGTGTCGACGAGCCCCGGCGCGATACCATTGACGCGAATGCCGTCTTCCGACCACGCCTGCGCCAATGTGCGCGTGAGGCCGACCGCGCGTGAAGTTGGCGCCATCAACGTTATCCGCTGTAACCCTGACGGTCGCTGGGTTGGCGCAATATTTGACGGCCTGGGTTGCGTTCTCGGTATGGAGTGGGAGGGGCTCCATCCCGCAAACAAATCCGTGCTGCTCATCGGCGCCGGAGGAGCAGGCAGGGCCATTGCGTTCGCGGTCGCGTCTGCGGGTGCCC
>NZ_JBFUKG010000153.1:0-520 GCF_056400945.1 Polaromonas sp. P4_H1
CTCCAGCATCATGCTGAGATTGCCGCGGCCGGTGAGCTTGTTGACGCCGAACAGATCACTGGCACAGGCCTGCAGGTCGACATCGCTGAACTGGAACTGGGCCTTCACATCGGCCACGGCATCGGAATGGGCAACATTGAACGAACCACGGACGATGCCGCCATACATCTGCGCTTCACCCACCGACAGCGCCAGTGTGCCGCCGCGCAGATTGGCGCCGAGCGCGGTG
Organism: Polaromonas sp. P4_H1; assembly: GCF_056400945.1. Classification (NCBI taxonomy): domain Bacteria; kingdom Pseudomonadati; phylum Pseudomonadota; class Betaproteobacteria; order Burkholderiales; family Comamonadaceae; genus Polaromonas; species Polaromonas sp. P4_H1. Next base: position 230 of record NZ_JBFUKG010000153.1, read on the forward strand.
CGGCCAAGCACTGAGGAGCCGACGGTGACCTTGGCGGCCGACAGGCGCATGTCGAGATCGGTGGTGGACAGCGCGTTTAAGTCGAACAGCTGCCGATTCCAGTCACGGGCGCCGGAGGCCAGCAGCCGCACGGTAGACACATAGGGCGTGAAGTCGAGTGCGCCGGCAGCCAGGGTGGCCTGCAGCGTCTGACGGCCGGTGTTGCTGTAGGTCATGACGCCTTCGGCGCTGTTGCCGTCGAGTTCGACATTGACGTTGGTCAGCGCGATCGACGGGCCCACCAGGCTGGCA
>NZ_JBFUKG010000154.1:0-519 GCF_056400945.1 Polaromonas sp. P4_H1
TCCCTGAACTCGCTGACGGCCTGGGTTTTGCTACGGTCGCCATGGGTCTGTTCGGCTTTGCGGAAATCATCCGCAACCTGGATGCGGGCGGCGAGGAAGATCGCCAGCTCGTGCAGCAGAAGGTCACGGGCCTGATGCCGACCAAGAAGGATTTGAAGGACTCTGCGCCTGCAATTCTGCGCGGCACCGTGCTCGGCTCCATTCTCGGCATTCTGCCGGGCGGCGGCGCGGTCATCGCATCCTTCGCGGCCTATACGCTTGAGAAGAAGCTGTCGAAGGATCCGAAGCGTTTCGGTCGTGGAGCGATCGAAGGCGTTGCAGCGCCGGAAAGCGCCAACAACGCTGCAGCGCAAACCTCGTTCATCCCGCTGCTCACCCTCGGCATTCCGCCGAACGCCGTGATGGCGCTGATGGTCGGCGCGATGACCATCCACGGCATCGTGCCGGGTCCGCAGGTGATGCAGAAGCAGCCGGAACTCGTCTGGGGCATGATCGCCTCGATGTGGATCGGCAACCTGA
>NZ_JBFUKG010000155.1:0-518 GCF_056400945.1 Polaromonas sp. P4_H1
GAATGGATCGGTGACCAATCAGAACCGCATGTTCACCTCGACGGGAGCGAATCCCGAGCTCCGCATCCTGGCCGAGCGGGATATCGTGCTCGGCGAGATCACCATGTCGCGGGCCAATCCGGCGATGATGCCAAGTCCGCTGCGGCCCTACGGCGGTATGGCAGGTGCCGCGCTACAATTGCGCCTGGAAACGACACCCAGGGATTTCCAGGACGTGTCGGAAAGCGGCTTCACGGCCCTGCTTCGCAATGAGCTGGAAGCAAGATGGGGACCCAGCGATGGCGGCGCATTGCGCAGCTATCTTGAAAGCGTGCGTAATCCGCTGCGGCTGGTCAACGAGAATGACATGGAGCCCAGCCGCATTTTTGCGAAGAACGGCTCGATCGTCGGCTCGCTGATCGACACGGCAATGGGCCCGACGCTCGGCAAGGTGACGACCAACGAACAGACCTGGTTCCGCGCCGGAACGGACATCCGCAACATCGACTACAACTTGCGCAACCTGCACCGGACCGACG
>NZ_JBFUKG010000156.1:0-517 GCF_056400945.1 Polaromonas sp. P4_H1
ATGGTTTTCTTCGACGACGGCGGCCAATGCGCCAGCGTTTCGCGACCACGCTCGTAAATGGCGATCGCATCCTGATTRGCGCCACGCTTGATTGCTCGACGGCAGCTCCGCAACTGATACGGAACCGCCTTTTGCCATAGCTCAGCGAGAAACGCGTGGTCGGCAAGTCGGTCGATATGTTCGTCGAGACGGTCGGCGAATCGAAGCTCGATAATTTCGATCGCCTTGGCGTGGAGATAGCGACGGACGCTGAGTAGCATCATGCCGTAGGCCACTTCTCTCGTGAGCTCATGTTTGAACGAATATTCGACCGTGCCGGAGGTAGTGGCCTTTCTGAGAAAATCCCCCGACTCGAGCGCCAGAAGACGAGGAGCCAGTTCGTCGGGATCAGTTCCAACCATGCCGGACAGCAGGATCAATGAGATGTCTTTGCCGATCACGGCGGACATTTGCAAAAGCGATTTCGTCGCTTGATCGAGTAGGTCGATACGCGATGCCAGAACGGAATGAATGGTCT
>NZ_JBFUKG010000157.1:0-517 GCF_056400945.1 Polaromonas sp. P4_H1
GGCGCCAGTCGCGCAGGTTAGCGCTCTGTAAAACGTTACGATCACATAAAGGAGCCGCGCCAACCCAAAGGCCCGCGCGGCGAGTTCGTCTATGCAAGAGTTTGCGTGCATGCAAGGACGTGGGATCAAGAGCTCTAATTGAGCGTTGTTCCAAGCGACTGGTGGTGGGAAAGGTATGCAATTGCGACCCCGCTGCGGACCGGCTGAAGGTCGTCTAATTCCGAAGCCGGGTAGTCGTTGAGACGCCGTTCCCGGTAGGCCCGCAATGCGTCCCGCCTACAAATAATTTTGGTCCCGCTAAAACACCATACGGTTCCCGTCACGTTGCGAGCGTCGCGGGTGCGCCGCGAGCATGTGTCTGCCTTGACGTACTCCCCAAGTCCAATGGTTGCTTGATTGCCGGAGCAGTCCGGCGAATTTTGCGAGAATACAAGGAGGGAGCCGGTAAGCAGACTTGAACTCGCAGGGACGGCGTTGAGCAGAACGATGCCGCAGCTCGCATTAAGATCAGCAGGCG
>NZ_JBFUKG010000158.1:0-516 GCF_056400945.1 Polaromonas sp. P4_H1
ATAGAAATACTTGTTGATGAGAACAACGGCCTTCTGGTCGATGGTCGGATCGATGACCCAGGGCACGACTGCACCGCCTCCTTGCGCGTCCGCCGCACGGCCGCTCACAATGCGCGGGGTCAGCCCGATGACCGACGGCAGTGCATTGATCGCAGTTTTCATCGCAATGGGAATTTTATACGCCGCCGTCCCGTATTCGTCATAGACATCGAGATCGAGGACAAGCGTGGAGATCGGCGACCCCGCCATCGTTCCGCCGATGAAATTGTACGTGCCCGACGCGGCGTTCGCATAGTATGTGCCAGTCGCCGCATCGAAGGAATACTGGCCGCCAGTTCCGACCAGCCGGAAGTATCCCATATACGTGCCGGCCATGCTGTTCTGAACGGAGCCGGACGGCACTCCCGGGTCGACGATGTTCAACCTGCCACCAGACGCGCCGGCCCCTCCCGCCCGGGCGATCAGCCTGGCGTCGATCTTCGATCCGCCGATGCCTCCGCTCGTCAACGTGATCTC
>NZ_JBFUKG010000159.1:0-514 GCF_056400945.1 Polaromonas sp. P4_H1
GTGAACTGGAGGCCTGCGATGTCGGCGCTGCGGCGCGGTCTCAAGGATCATTTCGATCTCGCCATCGGCGAATTGACGCGCCGGCAAATCATGGCGGCAGTGGACAAGACCGCCAAGACCGGTAAGCGCGGTGCAGCCAGGGACTTGCGCAAGCACACCCACACATTCCTCGAGAGGTGTGTCGGCGAAGGTTACGTCGAGCACAACGTGCTTGCCGGCTATCGCGCGCCGAAAGAGACCCGTGCGCAGAGGGTCGGGCGCCGAACGAAGGGCCGCGCGCTGATGGATGAGGAGATCATCAAGGTCTGGCACGCATCCGGCAAGCTCGGGGCTTTTGGACAATTAGCACGCATGTGCCTGCTCGGCGGTCCGCGCCGCAGCGAGCCAACCATCATTGAGTGGCGAAAGCACATCATGGATGACCGCATCACCTTCGATGCGGCGTGGACCAAGATGGGCCTGCATCACGACGTGCCGCGCACTCATCTCGTTGACGAGGTGCTCACAGCTGCGA
>NZ_JBFUKG010000160.1:0-512 GCF_056400945.1 Polaromonas sp. P4_H1
GGTCGCGGGTCTGCGGCCCGAATTTCGGCAGCCGCGCGATCTCGCCGTCGTCGTCGAAATTGAACGAGGCCACCAGCTCCGCGAAACGCGGATCCTTCTGCGTGTTGACGAAGCTCTTGGGGTCGTTCAGGTCGGAATCGAACATCTTGCGCAGATCGGCGGTGGTCACCTTGGCGGGGTCGAGGTCCTTGGCGACGAGCGCGATGTCGATGAGCTTCCTGTCGGCGAGCAGATCCTTCACGCTCTCGATATTGGCGATGTTCTTCTGATAATAGACCGCGTCCTTGTCGGCCGCCTTGCGCAGCTCGGCCTGTTCCTTGTCCTTCGTGAAGCGTGTCTTGGCGATGATGTAGTCCTTCATCACCTGGGTGACTTCCGCCGCGTCCTGCGCCACCACGGGCGTCGTGATATTTCCGCTGCTGTCGAAATTGAATGCCCGAGCGAGCTGAACGTATCGGTCGTCGTGCAGCTTGTTCACGTAGCTCTTGGGATCGTCCGGATCGCTTTTGAGT
>NZ_JBFUKG010000161.1:0-512 GCF_056400945.1 Polaromonas sp. P4_H1
CAACGGCGTTATCCAGCCGCGCGGGTTCCTGACCTATGGCAACTGGTCTGTGGCTGGCGCTTACGAGCGCAACAAGCTGGAGCAAATCGCTGGTGGCAGCACCTCTGCCATCACCGAAGCAGCTCTCATCGATCTGCAAGGCTCCCTGAAGGAAGACTACCAGGCTCGTGCCACCTTCGCGATGAACCGTGCAGTGTTGACCCACATCATGAAGAACGCAGGAACGAACAACTACCGCTTCCTGAATCTTCAGCCAGCCGTTGGTCCCTCGGGCCAAGTGTTGGGCGCTGTGATGACGCTGCTGGAGAAGCCGGTCGTGCTGTTCGCCGACATGCCGACCATCAGCTCCAACACGCTGCCGGTTGCCTACGGTGATTTCAGCCGTGCCTACACCATCCTCGACCGTGTTGGCATCTCCGTGCTGCGTGACCCGTTCACCAGCAAGGGGCGCGTCAAGTTCCGTAGCATGAAGCGCACAGGTGGGGCGGTCACCAACTTCGACGCCCTCAAGC
>NZ_JBFUKG010000162.1:0-510 GCF_056400945.1 Polaromonas sp. P4_H1
GCACAGCACGCCCCGAACACTCTTACATCGGCGGGCCACCTCGAGCACATTCCCCGTACCTTGGGCATTGACCTCGAACGTTCGGAGAGGCTCGCGATAAGATTTTCGCACCAAGGGTTGTGCTGCCAAGTGCAGCAGCAATTCCGGCTGAAATTCGTCAACGGCAGCGGTGAGCGCAGGCAGATCAGTAATATCGCCGAAAGTGGTCGGAACGGCCCCGAGCGCCAGCGCACCAAACAAATTTGGGCGGGTTTCCGGCGGCAACGAAAATCCCGCAACGCGTACACCGATGAGGTCGAGCCACAATGACGCCCACCCCCCGGTGAAGCCCGTCGTGCCCGTCACGAGGACTTTGCGCCCCGCTAGCGCGGCTTCGAACGGTAGCAAATCCATCGCTTTTCCTCACCTCAATCCTGCGGCCCCCCGCTCTCACCGAGCGAGGTAGTCCATTTAGCCGAAAAGCGGAAGCATAAACGGGCCTATCCGAACTGCGGGCGCCGAGCTGTAGGC
>NZ_JBFUKG010000163.1:0-509 GCF_056400945.1 Polaromonas sp. P4_H1
TGTCGGGAAGGTCTTAGCTTCGAGCGTCGATCGAATGCGCTCGGCGACAGCGGCCGCCGCTTTTGGGCTCGACGCGGCTAGGACAATGCAGAATTCCTCGCCGCCCAGACGCGCGGCAACATCTTCGGCGCGAATGTTCGAGAAGATGACTTCGGCAAAGGCGCGCAGCACGCGGTCGCCGGCGGCGTGGCCGAACTGATCGTTGATCGTTTTGAAGTGATCGAGATCCATCACCAGAATTGCAGTGTTGGATGCTGTCTCCGTTACCTTTTCGCCAAACAGCGCGCGCCGATTGAGCAGGCCTGTCAGAGGATCGGTCATGGCATCGGATTTATGCCGGTTCGACGTCCGGATCTGGTTGATCGTCAGTGACAGCGCACCGATTCCGGTCAGACCGACGATCACCATCAGTGAATTGAACTGTTCTGCCCAATTCATCGGTCGATCGGTCAGCACGAATTGCCCGGTACGCAAGAGTTCGGCACCGCAAGCCACGAACGATGCGGCCG
>NZ_JBFUKG010000164.1:0-507 GCF_056400945.1 Polaromonas sp. P4_H1
GGCAATGAGTCCGGTCAGTGCCGAAATCCACGGTGCCCAGGATTTGAAATAGACCGCCCGCTGCGGATGCACGATCGCTGCCAGCGCGAAGCTGGCGATCAGGAAGATCGAATAATATTTGCCGAGCATCGCCAGCGCGGACAGGACGCCGGCGGCGGCAGCCCAGCCGATAGCGCGCGTTTCAAAGGAGCGCAGGAAGCAATAGGTCGCCAGCGGCCAGACCGCGAGCAGCACTGTGTTCGCGTTGAAGCGCTGGGCATGGAATTGATAGGCCGGAAGCAGCATCAGCAGCAGCAGCACGACGGCTCGCGAATCGCCGCGCACGAAGCGGCGCGCAATCAGATCGACGGCCCAGAGCGCCACCGCGGCATTGGTCATCGACAGCAACTGGAACGACCAGTCGGTCAGCGGGAAAACCAGCGTCCACAGCCGCGCGACCCAGCCCATCAAGGGCGGATGTTTGGGATTACCCCATGCGAATTCGCGCCCAAGCGTCCAGGTTTCCAG
>NZ_JBFUKG010000165.1:0-506 GCF_056400945.1 Polaromonas sp. P4_H1
AGAACCAGCACGTTTACAGCGAGGCCTGTCACCATCTGGTCGGCGCGGCAGCGCGCCGTTGCGAAAGCGAGCAGGCTTCCCGTCGCTGCACCGCCCAGTGCGGCAAGGGCAAAACCGAGGGCGACGTTGCCGAACACAAATGCCGAGATCGCGCCTGTGAATGCTCCGGCAAGCATCATGCCCTCGATGCCGACGGCGAATGTGCCGGCCTTTTCGCTCAACAACCCGCCCAGAGCGGCAAACAATAGCGGTGTCGAAATCCGGATGGTGGCAGCGGCGAGATCCGCAATCATCATGAGATCCATGGTCACACCTTGCTTCGCTCGCCGCGCAATCCGAGCGCGCACAGCACGAACACCATCGTCAGTCCCTGAATGACGAAGACAAGCGATGACGGCACGCCGACCTCACGCTGCATGGCGAGCGCACCCGCTTCCAGAAATCCAATGAACAATCCGGCGGGCAGAACGGCCAGGGGATTGAGCGAGGCCAGCAATGCTACGCCC
>NZ_JBFUKG010000167.1:0-505 GCF_056400945.1 Polaromonas sp. P4_H1
CGGCATCAAGTCGGTGCAGGGGCTGGTCGACGGCCACGCTGCGCCGAGCTTCGCGCCGACCTCTGCCACCATCGCGCCGCGCGTCCAGGCGAAGCGTCCCGTGATCGAAGAGGATCACGAGGAAGAAGAGGCCGAGGACGAGGCTGAACGCGACGAGGAGATCGAGGAAGAAGCCGAAGACGAAGCTGAAGTTGAAGGCGCCGAGGACGAGGAAGAAGAAGAGGGCGACGAGGACGACGGCGAAGAGGGTGAAGACGAAGAGGCTGAGGACGAAGAGGCTGAGGAAGAAGACGAGGAGGAAGCTGCTGCTCCCGTCGCCGGCCGCCGCGAACCTCCGATGACATCGACGTCGCCGCGTGTGGAGCCGCAGCTGCAGCGGCCGCCATCGCGGGCAAACCCCGTATTAGCAACTCCCGTTGCGGCGCGGCCCGAACCGGCAATGTCGGCTCCGACGCAGAGCGCAAGACCGGCTGCGGTCCCGGCCGCAAGGCCAAACCCGCAGCGC
>NZ_JBFUKG010000168.1:0-503 GCF_056400945.1 Polaromonas sp. P4_H1
AGTTTCCCGAACTCGTTCAGGCCGCCGACATCAAGGTGACGATCAACGGCGCCGATCAGACCGCAGCGTTCGGCAAGACCGCGGACTACATCGCGAAGGAAGACGGCAAAGATCAGTCCGCGCTGCTGCTGCGCGACGCGACGCTCGATAAAGCCGGGGTTTACAAGATCGAAGTCAGCGACGGCGTACGCAGCCGCGCGGTGACGTGGAACGTCTACGATACCGGCCCGCGCAAGGCGAAGAATGTGATCCTGTTTATCGGCGACGGTATGTCGCTGGCGCACCGCGTCGGCGCCAGAATTCTTTCGAAGGGCATCACCGAAGGCAAGAGCCGCGGCAAGCTCGCGATGGACGACATGCCGCATATGGCGATGGTGGCAACGGCGGGCTCCGATTCCATCATCACCGATTCCGCGAATTCGGCCAGCGCCTATTCCACCGGCCACAAGACCGCAACCAATGCGATGGGCGTCTATGCGGATCGCACGGCGAATGTATTCGAC
>NZ_JBFUKG010000169.1:0-502 GCF_056400945.1 Polaromonas sp. P4_H1
ATCCGCGGCCACCAAAGCTCGGGTCAGCCGGGACACGATCGGCTTCGAAGGTACTCGACGATATTTCCAAGACAAATCTCGGAGAAGCCTATCGAACGCGCTTGTATCAACCGATTGCGCCGAGACGGGACAATCCCATAGGGCGGAGCCCTCGCGGTCGTTGCGTGGACGCACTACGAGGCCCACCATGAAATGTTAGATTCCAATCATGGTTCTACGCGGAATACTCGTACGGCAAGCCGCCCCTTGGCAGCACAGACCCACGATCATTCGCGCGATAACTCACGGTGAGCCAAAATGCGGCAGCACCTAACGAGGCAGCGGCACCGCTGCCAGAGGCCTCTCGTCTACTGCAACTTTCTGAATGCTTGGCCGATCTGATTGCGCTAGCCAGGCTAGGCGCGTCTCAATACCGTAGCAGACGGATTTCGCCGGATCAAATTAAGCCGGCTCGACCTCGAACAGACAATGATCGTGAGCGCCTTCAGCCTCGCAATATTCC
>NZ_JBFUKG010000170.1:0-502 GCF_056400945.1 Polaromonas sp. P4_H1
TGCCTAGCGATTGCATCGCAGCCTGCGGCATCTGGTCTACTCCGATGGTTCTAAACTGGTTCTTTAACCAGCCAGCACTCAAGCTAAGTATGCCCTACCGGGTTCATTGGTCTAACCGGCTTCGGAGTTATTCGTGAGTATTCAAGCGCCCGTAGGGGATCCCACGCCAAGCAATGCAGAGCCGCCATACAAATCATGGCTCTGCGTTATATGCGGCCTGATCTACAATGAGAGCGAAGGCTGGCCCGCCGATGGTATCCTGCCCGGCACGCGGTGGGACGAAGTCCCTGAAGATTGGGTTTGCCCCGATTGCGGCACTGGCAAAAGCGATTTCGAGATGATCGAGATCTAAACACCGGAATTCGCATGCGCCGGGTGTTGCATGCACAGCCTTGAGGTTAGCTATGTACGTCCCGCCCCACTTTGAAGAGTCCCGATCTGAGCAACTTTTCCATCTGATCGAGAACAATGCACTCGGCACGCTAATCACCCACGGAAAGAG
>NZ_JBFUKG010000171.1:0-501 GCF_056400945.1 Polaromonas sp. P4_H1
CTGTTCCATGTGCCCTTGCGCCGGTCATTGCCAATCGAAGGACCATTCATGCCCGAGCTCGCCGAACTGATGGACAAGTTGAAGGGCGTGGAGGCCGAGATCGAGGCCGAGCTGACCCGCCGGCGGGAAGAGCTGCGCTTCCGTTTCGAGCGGCGCAAGATTGTCTTCGAGCAGGATATCGAGAAGCTGCAGCGCGCCATCAAGGTGGGCGCGTCAAAATACTTCTTCAACGCTAACCCGCTGATCGTGTTGTCCGCTCCCGTGATCTATTCACTGATCATCCCCTTCGTACTGATCGATCTCTGGGTGATGGCCTATCAGGCGGTGTGCTTTCCGATTTATGGCATCCCCAAGGTGCGGCGGCGCGACTATCTGGTGTTCGACCGGCATCACCTTGCCTATCTCAACATCATCGAGAAGGTGAACTGCGCCTATTGCTCATACTGTAACGGCGTGGCCGCCTTCGTGCGCGAGGTTGCCGCGCGCACCGAGGTTTATTGG
>NZ_JBFUKG010000172.1:0-500 GCF_056400945.1 Polaromonas sp. P4_H1
CTCATATTTGATGGGCTCGCCGCCCACCTGGACCTCGATGACGACGTTCACTTCATGCGGCGCCTTGGCGCCGAGCGGGATTGCGTCAAGACGCATCAAACACTCCAGATTTCATAGGACAGGTTGCGACAGGCGTAGCCGAGCGAGGGCCCGGATTCAACGCCTGCGAGACCAGAAAATCATGAACCGGCTTAATGGCTTAATTCGTCCAGGCGAATGCCACTTTATCGAGCGATTTTGCGCCGAAACGCTCCGAGGAGCGGGCCACCATGCGGCCACCCAGAGCGCGGTAGAACTCCGTGGCGCCCTCATTGTCCGACAGCGCCCAGATCACCATGCTCTTCAGCCCGCTCTGCACGAGATCGCGCTTGGCGGAGGCGAACAGCCGGCGGCCGAAGCCGAGGCCCTGGAATTCCGGACGCAGGTAAAGTTCGTAGATCTCGCCTTCGAACTGCAGGCTGCGGGCGCGGTTGCGACCGTAATTGGCGTAGCCGGCGACC